>NZ_BOPD01000032.1:0-77207 GCF_016863575.1 Micromonospora sediminimaris | reverse complement strand
GCCGAGCGGCGGCACCGGGTGCGGCAAGGCCCCGACGCTGTACAACGGCACGCACACCATCCAGAGCAACGGCAAGAGCCGCCAGTTCATCCTGCGCCTGCCGGCCAACTACAACAACAACAACGCGTACCGGCTGATCTTCGCGTTCCACTGGCGTGGCGGCACCATGCAGGAGATCTCCTCCGGTGGCACCAGCGGGAGCGCCTGGTCCTACTACGGCCAGCAGGAGCAGTCGAACAACAGCGCGATCCTGGTCGCGCCGCAGGGTCTCGGCAACGGGTGGGGCAACGCCGGTGGTGAGGACGTCACCTTTGTCGACGACATGATCCGCCGGATCGAGAGCGACCTGTGCGTCAACCCCAGGCAGCGCTTCGCCCTCGGCTTCAGCTGGGGCGGTGGCATGAGCTACGCCCTCGCCTGTGCACGGGCCACGGTCTTCCGGGCGGTCGCCGTGATCGCCGGTGCGCAGATCAGCGGTTGCAGCGGCGGTACCCAGCCGATCGCGTACTTCGGTCTGCACGGCATCTCGGACAACGTCCTCAGCATCGGCCAGGGCCGAGGGCTGCGCGACACCTTCGTCCGGAACAACGGGTGCAACGCTCAGAACCCGCCGGAGCCGGGTGCGGGCAGCCGTACGCACATCACCACGGCCTACTCCGGCTGCCGAGCCGGGTACCCGGTGCAGTGGGCGGCCTTCGACAACGGGCACATGCCGGGCCCGGTGGACGGGACCTACGCCGAGAGTGGCATCACCACCTGGACCAAGGGTGAGATCTGGCGCTTCTTCGCCCAGTTCTCCTGACCGGGCCGAGCGCGACGGCGGGTCGCGGCCTCCTGGCGGCAGTGGGAGCCAGGGGGTCGGGCCCGCCGACCCGTCGTGTCCCGGGTCAGCGTTGCAGGCGGGCCGGCTTGCCGGAGCCGCTGCGGCGGACCACCCAGGCCTCGGTGATGTGGGTGAACATCGCCGCCGCGGCCCCTTCCGGGTCGTGGGCGGCGATCCGCTCGTAGATGCGGCGGTGCCCGCGGTTCGATGCCACACACAGGGAACGCTCGGTGCGGCCCATGTACCGGGCGGTGTTCACCACCTGGCTCTCCAGCGCCCGGACGACGCCACGGGCGATGCGGTTCCCGGACGCCTGCATGATCAGGTCGTGGAAGGCCCGGTCGTGCTCGTGGTAGGTGACGTGATCGCCGACCAGCTCGTCCATCCGGTCCACCAGGGCGCGCAGCCGGTCGAGAGTCTCCTGGTCGGCGACCCGGGCGGCGACATTCGCCATGTCGGATTCCAGCAGGCGTCGGGTGACCACGAGGTCGTCGAGGATGGCGAGACTGTCGTCCTCGGCGATGGTGGCCCCGAGGACGAGCTCGTCGAGCATGTCCCACATCGAGGCCGGGGTGACCATGGTGCCGGCACCCTGGCGGACCTGCACCAGCCCCTTCTCCTGGAGGATCTTCACCGCCTCTCGGACGACTGTCCGACTGACGGAGAAGGTCTCGCAGAGCACGGGCTCCGGAGGCAGTGCCGTGCCGGACGGATGCACCCCGCGGACGATGCGTTCCACCAGCTCGGCGGTGACCGCCGTGGCGAGGTTGGTGGGGCGGCGCGCCCAGGCCGGGGCGGCCAGATTTTCCAGGGCCGTCTCCTGCGATGGCGTCATGTCCCCCTCCGATTGGCTCGTCGTGCCACGACGTCCAGGGCCAGTGTACGGCGGGACTGTTGACGTCAGACGTCATACGAGTTACGTTCTTGATCACGTTGGCTGCGGCAGGCCGTCAGCCACTCCCTTCAGAGGTGAACAACTATGAAACAACGAGCATTGTGGTCAGCCGTCCTCGTTGTGGGACTGGCGACGGCAGGTTGTGGAAGTGCCAGCGATACGGGGCCCTCGTCCGGTGGCGGGAACGACAAACTTGTGGTGTGGGACTGGAAGTCCGGCGAGCCTTCGGCTAAAGCGTATGTCGAGAAGGCGAAGGCCGACTTCTCCGCCAAGCACCCCGACGTGACGGTCGAGTTCGTCGCGCAGCCGTTCGACCAGTACTACACGCTGCTCGGCGGGGCCATTCAGTCCGGCAAGGGCCCGGACGTGATGCTGTTCAACGGCGGCGGTCAGATCCGCGACCGGGTCGACGCGCTGGTGCCCCTCGACGAGTACGTGGCCGAGGACAAGCAGCGCCTCGCCGGTTGGGACGCCTTCAGCAAGGACGGCAAGGTTTACGCCGGTCCGGTGACGCTGCAGGGGCACCCCATCTACTACAACAAGGCGCTCTACGAGAAGGCCGGGCTCGATCCGGCGAGCCCCGCCACCACCTGGGACAAGTTCCTCGCTGACTGCGCCGCCATCGGCAAGGCCGGCGCCAAGTGCTTCGCCCTGGGCAACAAGGAAGGCGCCGGAATCCAGTTCTGGATGTCGGCCCTCGGCTCCGGCATCCTCACCGCTCAGGAGTACGACGACTGGATCGCGGGCAAGCGCGACTGGAACTCGCCAAACGTGAAGCGGATCTTCGAGCTCTGGAAGGAGGCCGGCGACGCCGGCCTGAACAACGACGGGGCCAACTCGACCGCGATGTTCAACGACTCGTTCGCGCTCTTCCAGTCCGCCAAGGCCGCGCACGTCATCGGACTGATGTCGGACGTGGGGCACTGGAAGGACTTCAACGAGTTCCTGACGCCCGAGAAGCTCGGCGTGATGAGCGCTCCGGTGGTCACCGCCGGCACCACGCCGAGCCTGGCCTATGACGGCGGCATCGGGTACGGGGTGGCGAAGTGGACCAAGGACCCCAAGGTCGCCGCCGACCTGGTGCGATCGCTGACGTCGACCGAGGCGCTCCAGGCGTTCTACGCCGACGCCGGTGCGATCGCCGCCGACACCACAATCGACGTGTCGCAGGCCGGTCCGGCCGCCGCCACGATCGTCGCCGCGCTCAACAGCGGTAAGCCCGCCCTGCACGTGGCGCTCTCCTCGAAGACCCTGGACCTGATGGGGCGCGTCTCCCAGCAACTGCTCAGCGGCTCGATCAGCGTCGACGAGGCGGTGAAGCAGCTGGCAGCTTCCGACCAGGCAGGCTGATTTCGTGCCGATCGGAAACGCAGAGCCGTCGGTCCGTCCGGTTCCTCCCGGACGGGCCGACGGGGCGGCGGCCGGGTCCGCAGGCTCCCGTCGCGGTGGCGGCTCACGGTCCGTTCGCGGCGGCTCGCGGGCCGAGCGCTTCGCCCCTTACGTCCTGGTCGCACCCGCCATCCTGATCATCGTGGTGCTGCGGCTGTACCCGTTGCTGCTCGGCGTCAACTTCTCCTTCACCGGAGACGGCGAGCGCAACGGTCAGACGGTGGGCTTCGACAACTACCTTGAGTTGATCGAGGACCCGTTGTTCCGCACCGCGCTGGGCAACGTCGGGTTGCTGGTGCTGTTGCTTCCGGTGGCGGTGGCGATCCCCGGGCTGCTCGCGACGTTCATCTACCTCCGGGTGCCCGGGCACCGCTTCTACCGCAGCGTCTACTTCTTCCCGGCGGTGCTCTCACCTGTCATCGTCGGCGCGATCTTCAATCTGCTGCTCGCCTTCGACGGCCCGGTCAACGTCCTGTTCGAGGCGGCCGGGATCAGCCCGGTGGACTGGCTCGGGAATCCCGACGTCGCGATGTTCGTGGTGGTCGGCGTACATATCTGGGCCACCTTCGGAATGGCGCTTGTGGTGTTCCTGGCCGGCTTCGCGACCCTGGACGCCGCGCTGTTGGACGCGGCCCGGGTGGACGGTGCCTCGCTGGCCCAGGTCATCCGACACGTGATCATCCCGGGTCTGTCCCGCACCATCGCCTTCGTCGCCGTGACCACCATGGTCGGAATGCTGACCTCGATGTTCGGCCTGCTCTACGTGATGACCAGCGGCGGGCCGGAAGGGTCCACCTATCTCCCGGAGTACTACATCTGGATCCAGCAGGGCCAGATGAATCGGCCCGCCCTCGCCTCGGCCGCGTCGACGGTGCTCTTCGTGATCATGCTCGTCGTGGGGCTGCTCCAGGTGAAGCTGCTCAGGCGGGCGGGAGGTGAGGACTGATGTCCCGGGTACGACTGAGCCGGTGGCTGCTGGCCATCCCGATGTCGCTGCTCGCGCTGGCGACGATCTACCCACTGCTGTTCACCGTCAACGTGGCGATGAAGACCCGGCGCGACTACATCCTCGACCGGTTCTCCCTGACCGACACTCTGCGCTGGGACAACATCAGCGCGGCGTGGAACAGCGTCGGCATGGACCGGTACTTCGTCAACTCCCTGATCGTGGTGACGTCGTCGGTCCTCCTGCTGCTGTTGCTCGGGTCGATGGCCGGCTTCGCCCTGAGCCAGCTTCGGTTCCGTGGCTCCTCGGCGCTGTTCCTGGGCTGCCTCGCGGGCCTGTTCGTGCCGTTCCAGGTGATCATGGTGCCGCTCGCCCGGATCATGGCCGACACCGCCCTCATCGACACGTACCCCGGACTGATCCTGGTCTTCGTGGCCCAGTTCCTGCCCTTCACCGTCTTCCTGATGACGAGTTACTACAAGACCATCCCGCGGGAGATCATCGACGCGGCCAGGATCGACGGCAACAGTGTGTACGGCGTGTACCGCCGGATCATGCTGCCGTTGGGCACCCCGGCGCTGCTGTCGGTCGGCATCCTCAACGCGCTGTTCTGCTGGAACGACGTCCTGATGTCGCTGGTGATGATGCCGTCGGCGGATCACCGCACGCTCATGGTCGGCGTGACCTCGCTGCGTGGCCAGTACTCCGACGACATCCCCACCTTCGCCTCCGGGGTGCTGATCGCCGCGATACCGGTCCTCGTGGTCTACCTCTTTCTCCAGCGCCAGATCGCCGACGGCGTCGCCGCCGGCTCCACGAAGGGCTGAAATGCGCATCACCGGTTTTCGGACGCTCACCACGGTCCAGGAATGGGGGCGCCCGGTCGGCGACGCCAACGGCGTCTTCGCCGACGGGAGGGTCCCGGTACCGATCGTCGTCGTGGAGACCGACGAGGGGTTGTCGGGTGTCGGCATCGGCCCGCACGTCGAAATCGAGCGGATCTTCGCGGCCATCGACGGCGAAGATCCCCGTGCGGTGACGACGCTCTACGACCGCATGCTGCGACACACCTTCAAGGCCGGTCACGCCGGCCCGGTGTTCGGCACCATCGGCGCACTCGACACGGCACTGTGGGACATCAAGGCGCAGGCTGCCGGTCAGCCGCTGTGGCGGTTGCTGGGCGGCCGCGACCGCCGGGTCCCGGCGTACGCGTCCGGTCTCGACATCGCCCTGAGCGACGAGGAACTCGTCTCGGCGTACATCCGTTACGCCGAGCACGGGCTGCGGGCCGCCAAGCTCAAGGGCGGTCTCGACATCGAGCATGACCGACACCGGCTCCACCTGGTCAAGGAGGTCCTGGCCGAGGCCGGCCACGGACTGCGGCCGGGTCTGATGCTCGACGTCAACGAGGCGTGGACCCGCAAGCAGGCCGTCCGGCACGTCTGCGAACTCGAACGCACCCTCGACCTCATCTGGATCGAGGAGCCGGTCCGACGCTGGGACGCCGAAGGTCTCGCCGCCGTCGGCCGGGGGGTACGCGCCTCCGTCGCCACGGGGGAGAACCTCACCGGGCTGGAGCAGTACCGTCCGCTGATCGCCGCCGGCGCGGTCGACGTCGTCCAGACGTCCGCGGTCGGGGGAGTCACCCATTTCCTGCGGGTGTCCGCCCTGGCGCACGCCTACGACCTGCCGGTCAGCCCGATCGGCAACAGCCCGCTCGGGCTGCTGCACGCCGCCACCTCGGTGCCGAACCACCTGACCAGCGAGTTGCAGGACCTCTGGCCGCCGGTCGGTGTCTCCGTCGACGCGCACGTCGAGGACGGGTTCTTCGTCCTGGGTGACTCACCCGGACTCGGCCTCCGCGTGGACGAACAGCGGATCCAGGCCGTGGACCGGCACCCCGAGGCGCCGGCGGACGACGGCCCGAACGTCCGGCCGGAGCAGGCCGGGCGACGGCTGCTGGCGGCGACGGACGGCGTTCTGCCCGCCACCGCTGGCTTCCCACTGGCCCGGGCTGTCACCCCGGCACACAACAGCAACCAGGTGTCGCCGACCGGAAGTCACTGAACGGGACCGACGGTGGCGGCCGGTGACGCGAGCGGCGTGCGGAGTTGATACGGAGGATCGATGAAGGCAGTGGTCTACCGGGGAGCACGGCATCTCGGTATCGAGGAACGTGAGCCGGCGGCACCCGGGCGCGGTGAGTTGGGGATATCGGTGGCCTACACCGGGATCTGCGGCACCGACCTGCACATCTACCACGGGGACATGGACTCCCGGGTCGGTGCCGCCGCCATCATCGGGCACGAGATGTCCGGGCGGATCGCGGCGCTGGGCGAGGGCGTCACCGGTTGGTCCGTCGGCCAGCCGGTGACGGTGCTGCCCACCAGATGGTGCGGGCAGTGTGCCGCCTGTCGGCGCGGCAACTCGCACATCTGCCACGCCATGGACTTCCTCGGCATCGACTCGCCCGGCGCCATGCAGTCGGTCTGGAACGTGCCGGCGGAACTGGTCCTGCCGCTGCCGGAGGAGCTGCCGCTCGACCACGGTGCACTCGTCGAACCGGTCGCCGTCGCCGTGCACGACGTACGGCGGGGCGCGGTGGCCTCGGGCGATCACGTGGTCGTCGTGGGCGGAGGGCCGATCGGGGTGCTCATCGGCACCGTCGCCCAGGGTCGCGGTGCGCGGGTCCTGCTCGTCGAGCCGGACCCGACTCGACGCGCCGTGGCGGGCGACATCGGCATCGAGGCGGTCGACCCGGCCGCGATCGACGTGGCGGCGTTTGTCGCCGACCGGACCGACGGCGCGGGCGCCGACGTCGCCTTCGAGGTTTCCGGTGCCGCGGCGGGGGTCGCCACCGCTGTCGAGGTGCTGGCTGTCCGGGGTCGGCTGGTGATGGTGGCGATCCATCCCCGGCCCCGGGAGGTGAACCTGCACCGGTTCTTCTGGCGCGAGTTGGAGCTGCTCGGCGCCCGGCTCTACCAGCGTGACGACATGGCGGAGGCGATCCGGTTGGTCGCCTCCGGCGCGATCCCGGCACGGCAGCTGATCTCCCGGGTCGACCCGCCCGAGGCGGCGACCGCGGCGTTCACCGCGCTGGAGGGTGGCGGTGTGATGAAGGTGCTGCTGGACTGGCGGGAGGGCAACCGGTGACGAATCCGTTCGACCTGTCCGGACGGACCGCCGTGGTGACCGGCGCCCGGCGGGGCATCGGCCTGGCCATGGCCGAGGCGCTGGCCCGGGCCGGTGCCGACGTCGTGGGCGTCTCCGCGCACCTGGAACCGGAGGGGAGCGAGGTGGAGCGTCGGGTGCGCGCCGCCGGCCGACGGTTCACCGGGCTGCGCGCCGATCTGGCCGATCGTACGGCCGTGCGCCGGCTGGCCGGCGAGCTTGTCGCGCTCGGACCGATCGACATCCTGGTCAACAACGGCGGTACGATCGCCCGCGCACCGGCCGTCGAGCACCCCGACGAACTCTGGGACCATGTGATCGAGGTGAACCTGAACAGCCAGTTCGTGCTGAGTCGGGAGATCGGTCGGGCAATGGTCGAACGCGGCCACGGGAAGATCATTTTTACCGCGTCCCTGCTCAGTTTCCAGGGCGGCATCACCGTGCCCGGGTACGCCGCCTCGAAGTCGGGCGTGGCCGGTCTCACCAAGGCCCTGGCGAACGAGTGGGCGGCGCACGGGGTGAACGTGAACGCCATCGCCCCTGGTTACATCGCCACCGACAACACCCGGGCCCTGCGCGAGGACCCTGAGCGCGACCAGGCGATTCTCGCCCGGATACCGGCCGGTCGGTGGGGTGCCGCCGATGACCTCGGTGGTGCGACGGTATTTCTGGCTTCGGCGGCCTCCGACTACGTCAACGGGATCGTGCTGCCGGTCGACGGAGGGTGGTTGGGCCGATGACCTACGCAACTCCGGGCGCGGCCGGGATCGTCGACGCCCACCACCACCTGTGGGTCCGGGCACGACATCCGCAGCCGTGGATCGACCCGGTGACCATGGCGACCATCGACGCCGACTTCGAGCTGGCCGACCTGGCCCCGCTGGCCCGGGCGGCGGGTGTCACCAGCACCGTCGTCGTACAGTCCATCGCCTCGGCGCGGGAGACCGTGGACCTGCTCCGGGTCGCGGCCGACGACGTCCTGGTCGGCGGCGTCGTCGGTTGGGTCGACCTGACGGCCGACGACGTCGCCGACCGTCTCGACCGGCTACGCGCCGCGCCCGGCGGGCAGCGCCTGGTCGGCATCCGTCACCTCGTGCAGAGCGAGACCGACCCGGCCTACCTCGACCGTCCGGACGTCCGCCGGGGCATCGCCGCGGTGGGTGCCGCCGGTCTGGTCTTCGACCTGCTGGTTCGGCAACACCAGCTGCCCATGGCCGCCCGGTTGGCCCATGACCTGCCGGAGGTGCGCTTCGTCCTCGACCACCTCGGCAAGCCCGCGCTGGGCACCCCGGAATTCGACAACTGGAAGCGTGACCTGCGGACGCTCGCAAAAGCAGCCAACACGACGGCGAAGGTGTCCGGTCTGGCGACCGAGGTGCCCCGGTCGCCGTGGTCGACGGCAGATCTGCGACCTGCCGTCGACCACGCCTTCGACGTGTTCGGGCCGCAGCGGCTGATGTTCGGCTCGGACTGGCCGGTCTCGTTGCTCGCCACCTCGTACCCCCGCTGGATCGAGGCGGTCACGGAGCTGCTGGGCGACCTCGACCCGACCGGGCGCGCAGCATTCTGGGGCGGTACCGCCCGGCGTTCGTACCGACTGGGGGCATGATGAGGACCCACGTGCTGCCGCGCCGTCCGGCGATCGGCCTCACCGAGTTGGGCTTCGGCGCTGCCCAGGGCGGCAACCTTTACCGGGCGACCACGGACGAGGAGTTCGTCGCGGCCGTCGACACCGCCTGGGCTGCCGGGGTGCGGTACTTCGACACCGCGCCGCACTACGGCCTCGGGCTGTCCGAACGTCGCCTGGGCAGCGCCCTGCGGCACAGACCGCGCGACGAGTACGTGGTGTCGACGAAGGTGGGGCGACTCCTGGTGCCGTCGCCACAGAACGCGCACCTGCGCGACTCCGAGGGGTTCGACGTTGCCGCCAGCCATCGCCGGGTCTGGGACTTCAGCCGCGACGGGGTACGCCGCAGCATCGAGGCCAGCCTGGCGCGCACCGGCCTGGACCGGATCGACATCGCCTACCTGCATGACCCCGACGATCACTGGGAGCAGGCCGCCACCGAGGCCGTGCCCGCCCTGGTCGAGTTGCGCGACCAGGGCGTCGTCGGTGCGATCGGGGCCGGCATGAACCAGTCGGCGATGCTGGCGCGGTTCGTTCGGGAAACCGACGTGGACGTGATGATGTGTGCCGGCCGGTACACCCTGCTCGAACAGGGTGCGGCCGCTGACCTGTTGCCGCTCGCGCAGAGCCGGGGGGTGGGCGTGGTGATCGCGGGTGTCTACAACTCGGGACTGCTGTCCCGGGACCACCCGCCCGCCGACGCGCTCTACAACTACCAGCAGGCGCCACCGGAGCTGATCGAGCGGGCCCGACGGATCGCCGAGGTCTGCGACGCGCACGGTGTCACCCTGCCCCAGGCAGCGCTGGCCTTCGTCCGCCGGCATCCGGCCGTGGTCTCCACGGTGGTAGGTGTGCGCAACGGAACGCAGATGACGGAGACCGTACGGCGTTCGGCCACGGTCGTGCCCGACGAGCTGTGGCGGTCACTGGCCGCCACCGGGCTGCTCGCCTCGGCAGGATGACGCTCGAAGATCGGATATGACGACGTCGAGCACACATCGCGTTGGCGGGTGTGACCGCACCGGCGCGGGACCGGCTCCGCTTTTCGGAAACCGGTCCCGACCGGGGCGTCCTTGACGGTCGCGATGGTCGCGACGGTCAGGCCAGGCTGAACCGCCACTGCTGGTTGGTGCCGCTGTGGCAGGTCCACTGCAACAGGCGGGCGCCGTCGGTGGTGGCACCGCCGTTGACATCGATGCAGAGCCCGCTCAGCACACTCTTCACCGTGTAGACCCCGGTGGTACCGGTGGACGCGACGGTGAACTTCTGCTGGTTGCTGTTGTTGCAGGTGGCCTGCTGGAGGAAGGCGCCGGGGGTGGTGGAGCCGCCGGTGATCTCCGCGCACTTGTTGCTGTGCACGGCCCGGAGATAGACGGCACCGCCGCCGGCGTCGACCGCCTGCCACTTCTGGTTGTTGCCACCGGTGGCCGCCCACTGGTGGATCTGCGCGCCGTCGGCGGTGGAGACGCCGCTGACGTCCATCAGCTTGTTGCTGTGTTGTGCGGTGAGCGTCCACGTACGGCCGGCTATCCCGCCACCGGTGTCACCGACTCCCACTCCGGGACCACCGAAGGTGTGCGAGTCGAGATCGAACCAGTTGTTGCCGCTGCCCTTGAACACCAGGTACAGGGTGTGGGTGCCGGCGAGCGGGGTGACGTTCACCGGCGGCGTGGACTGGTAGTTGTCCCAGCCGCCGGTGCTCGGCACCGGGGTGGTGGCCAGCAGCGTGCCGGTGGGTGATCCGGCTCGCAACTCGATCGATCCGCCGCCGGAGGGCGACGACAGCCGGTAGCTCACGGTGTTGATGCCGGACAGGCTCATCGGGTTGAACGCCACCCAGTCGTTGTTGGAGATGTCCCCGATGCGCTTGCCGCTCTCCGCGCCGGCCTGGTCGATGACCCGGGTGCCGGACTGACTGCTGTAGTACTCGGCCTGCTTGTGCTTGGGTTGGAGGATCACCTGGGCACGGCCGGTGAGTGGAGCCGCGCCACCCGCGCCGCCGTCGTCGGTGTACCGCGCGTTCAGCACGTAGAACAGGTTTGCGCCGTCCGGGTGCCCGCCGAGCAGGTCGGTGGGAATGGTCCCGGAGCAGCCGGCGTAGTCCGTGGTCTCGTGCGCGTGGTCGTCGTGCCCGAGCGCCGGGTTGAGGAAGACCTTGCTGCAGTCGATCGGTGCACCGCCGGGGTCGGTGACGGTAATCTGGTAGGAGACCCGGTCGCCGAAGGTGAGCATGCCACCGTTGGCCGGCGTGGTGATGGTGACCACCGGAGCGGTGTTGCCGACGGTGATCGGCACGTTGGCGAAGGCCGTCTTGCCCGAGCTGTCGGTGACCTTCAACTGCGCCGTGTAGTTGCCGTTGCTGGTGTAGACCTTCGACGGGTTGGCCGCCGTCGAGGTGGTGCCGTCGCCGAACGTCCACAGGTAGCTGATCGTGTCACCGGGGTCGGGATCGGCCGACCCGGCGCTTGAGAACTGCACGGTCAACGGGGCGTTGCCGCTCGTGGGCGTGCCGGTGGCCTTGGCGATCGGTGATCGGCCGCCCTGGACGTAGTCGATCCGGTAGAGGCCGGAGTCGCTGTTGCCGCCACCGAAGTTGGTGCCCCACTCCAGCAGGTAGAGCGAGCCGTCCGGGCCGAACTCGAGGTCCATCGGGCTGTTGAACCGGGTGTTGGGCAGGAACGGGTTGGTCCGGGTGACCGCCGACGCCGAGTCGAAGTGCATCTCCTTGATGTAGTCACGCGACCACTCGTAGAAGAAGTGCACTCCGTCGTAGTACGGCGGGAACTTCGTCGCCGAAGGGTTCTGCGGGTCGTAGCGGTAGACCGGTCCGCCCATCGGTGCCGAGCCGCCCGAGCCCACCTCTGGGAAGTTCTGCGAGGCGCCGTAGCCGTACCACATGTTGGGCGCGACGACCGGCCGGAGGTTGGTCAGGCCGGTGTTGTTGGGCGAGTTGTTGACCGGTGCGGCGCAGTTGAACTTGGCGCCTACCACGCCGGTGTCCGGGTTGTACGGCGCGTACGGCTGGTTGTCGCCGTGGCAGAACGGCCAGCCGTAGTTGCCCGGCGTCTTGATCACGTTGAGTTCGACGAGGCCCTCGGGGCCCCGGTTGGTGGTCGGTGGGTTCCGATCCGGTCCGTAGTCGGCCAGGTAGACCCAGCCGTTGGCCGGGTCGATCGAGAAGCGGAACGGGTTGCGGAAGCCCATCGCGTAGATCTCGGGCCGGGTCTGCGCCGTCCCCTGCGGGTAGAGGTTGCCCGACGGGATGGTGTAGCCGCCACCGGCGGAGGGGCGGATGCGCAGCAGCTTGCCGCGCAGGTCGTTGGTGTTGCCGGCGGTACGCGCCGAGTCGAGCATGTGCTTGCCCGGGCGCCAGTCCAGCGGGGCGTAGCCCTGCCAGTTGGGGTCGAGGTTCGGTGCGACGTCGTCGCCGGTGCCGATGTAGAGGTTGCCGTCCGGTCCGAATGCGATGTACCCACCGGTGTGACCGGGTTCGGGGTACGTCCGGTCGCGGTAGGCCGGGATGTCGATGATGGTCACCCCGCTGGACATGTTCAACGTGTCGCCGTTGAGCGTGTAGCGGGAGACCCGGTTGACGTCGGTCGAGCTGCTGGCCGGCGCGTGGTACAGGTAGACGTACCCGTTGCTGGCGAAGTTCGGGTCGAGGGCCAGCCCGGTCAGCCCGTCCTCACCTCCGGTGTAGACACTGAGCGTGCCGGCGGTCACCGTGCTGTTGGTGCTCGGCTTGAAGATCTTGACCTGGCCGCCGCGCTGGACGTACAGCACCCGCCCGTCGGGTGCCACGGCCAGCGCCATCGGGTCGACGGTGTTGCTGTCGAGGGTCCGCTTCTCGAAGTTGCCCCAGACGGTGCCACCACAGTCGCCCGGCTCGTTGCCGGCGGCCCACTTCACCCCGCCGAGGACGTGATTGCGGAAGTGGGTCTCGCTGTAGGACGCCGCGGCGTGGCCCATCGCGGTGGCCCAGACCCGGCCCCCGCCGGTGTTACGGCACCAGGAGATCGGGTGGTCGGAGCCCATCGCGCGGGGGCCCGGGTTGTACGTGCGCTCGTCGGCGGTGACCAGGACGTGCACCTCACCGCGCGGGTTCTTGTCGAAGTTGTACCACTCCTCGCTGCGGTTCCAGCGATCCGGCAGGCTGGCCGTCGACGGGTGCTTCTTGTCGGCGACGATGGCGGTGCCGGGCAGGACGCCGGGGGAGTGCTCCGGCATGTGCGCACCCGCGTTGATGGTCTGGTCCCACCAGGGGTACTCGCCCTCAATGCCCATGTCGGTGGCGTTGTGGATGGCCACGATGCCCTTGCCGCTGGCGAGGTAGCCCTCCACCGCCTGGCGTTGGCTGGCCGAGGTCCACACCATGCCGGACGTCTGGAACATGATCAGGACATCGAAGGTGGCCAGGTTCGCTGCGGTGAAGACGCTGGAATCCTCACTGTGTACCAGCTCGAAGTTGTCGGACGCGGCCTGCTGCTGGAACATCGAGACCCCGGCCGGGATCGAGTCGTGCCGGTAGCCGGTGGTCTTGGTGAACAACAGGGCGCGGAACTCCGGAGCCGCTGATGCCGGCTGGACCAGCGCGAGCGCCAGTAACAGACCGGCGATCAGTCCGATGATGGCTGTCTTACGACGCATGCCGTCTCCTCGTCGGGGGTGGAGCAACAGGGGGCGCGACCACGAGTCCGGTCACCTCCCACGGCACGTCGGGTGGTGCCTGGTGTGGCACGACGGGAGGCGTGCGCGGTGGTCTTCGCACGGTTCGTCGTACCGACGTGACACTGCTGGATGTGACGCAGAGTCACGCCCGGGTGGGTTCCGGGCCCCGTGGTGGCAAGGAGCCTAAATAGTATCGATATGGACATAAATTGATGTTAACGACAACATGGATGGGACTGATCATCGGCGCCCGCGTTCCCCAGTGGACCTGACCCGGCGTCTTTGCCGGTCATCGGCCCAGTCGGTAGTCCGGGAAGATCGGGGATTGCGTACCCATCCCCGAGCATCTATCTTCATACGTGTGATGTTTCGGTCATGTCAAGCGAAAGTTTGAGCACGACAACAGGAAGCTTCGCTTCCGATAACTAAAGCCAGGTGACTGGCCGGTCCTAAGTGAACTTCGAGGTGGCGCACCGATGCCCTTGGCGATTACTATCCGTAAGGATTCTTGATGTCAGCTCGACCCCCGGCGCTGCTGACCCTGCGGGGCATTGGCAAGTCCTTCTTCGGGGTACGCGTTCTCGACGGTGTCGATCTCGACGTCGCTCCGGGCGAGGTGCACGCCGTGGTGGGCGAGAACGGTGCCGGCAAGTCCACCCTGATGAAGATCGTCTCGGGTGGGTACGCCCCGGACGGCGGCACCGTCGAGTTCGCCGGGCGAGCACGCGTGTTCGGCGGCCCGCGTGACGCCCAGCGGGCCGGCATCGGCATCATCCACCAGGAGTTCAACCTCCTGCCGGAGCGCACCGTCGCAGAGAACGTGTACCTGGGCCATGAGCCGAAGCGGCGTGGCCTGGTCGACCGGCGACAGATGCTCAGCCGCACCGCGGAGCTGCTGGCCACCATCGGGGAGACGGAACTGCCCGCCGATGCCGTGGTGGGCCGCCTCGGGGTCGCGCAGCAGCAGGTGGTCGAGATCGCCAAGGCGCTCGCGCTCGACGCGCGCCTACTCATCATGGACGAGCCCACCGCCGCACTGGCCGACCACGAGGTCGAACTGCTCTACGGCCTGGTGCGACGGTTGCAACAGCAGGGCATCGGCCTGCTGTACGTCTCGCACCGGTTGACCGAGGTCTTCGACCTGTCCGACCGGATCACGGTCCTCAAGGACGGCCGCCTGGTGCGGACGATGCGCACCGCCGACGCCACACCGGAGGACCTGGTACGCCAGATGGTTGGCCGGGAGCTGTCCAGCTACTACCCGGATCGGGCCGCACCCGGGGACGTCGGCGCGGTACGGCTGGCCGTGCGGGGTGGCGGGAACCGCAAACTACGCGACGTCGACCTGGAACTGCGCGCCGGTGAGGTGCTGGGGATCGGTGGCCTGCAGGGCTCCGGACGCTCGGCGCTGGCCCGCGCGCTGTTCGGCGTGGAGCCGTTCACCACCGGCGTGGTCACGATCGACGGTAGGCCGACCCGGCTGCGCTCTCCGCGCGCGGCGACGCGGGCCGGCCTCGCGTACGTCACCGAGGACCGCAAGGGCGAGGGCATCGTCGCCCGGCAGTCGGTGCTCGACAACGCGCTGCTCGCGAGCCGGGCGGTCTTCCCGGCCCGGTCGGGTCGCGCCGCGCGCACCGTGCGCGTCCGCGAGCTGCTTGCCGCGGTGGAGGTCCGGGCCGCCGGTGACGACCAGGAGATCAGATTTCTGTCCGGTGGCAACCAGCAGAAGGTGGTGCTGGCCAGGTGGCTCGCACTCGATCCGCTGATCCTGCTCTTCGACGAACCCACCCGGGGCATCGACGTGGGCGCCAAGTCGGCGATCCACGATCTCGTCCGTCGGCTCGCCCGGGCGGGTGCGGCGGTGCTGATGATCTCGTCCGAGCTGCCGGAGCTGCTCGGCATGAGTGACCGGATGCTCGTCATGCGCGACGGCCGTGTCGCCGGTGAGCTGCCCGCCGGCGCCACCGAGGAGGACGTCGTCGCCCTGGCGGTCGGGACGGTACGGGAGGCGGCGGCGTGAGCGAGCGTAGCGAGCGAAGCGAGGCGGCGGCGTGAGTCTGCTGTCGCTGCGGCCGGCGCGACGGCCGGTGCCTGGCGTGTTCGTGGCGCTGACCATCACGCTGGCGCTCGGTTGGCTGATCGTCATGATCGACGGCGGTCAGCTGTTCAACCAGTCGACGACGGTGAGCCTGCTGCACGTCGCCGCCGGGCTGGGCCTCGTCGCGGTCGGTCAGACCCTGGTCATCCTCGGTGGGTCGCTCGACCTATCGGTGGCCTACGTGATCAGCCTCAGCACCCTCGTCGCGGCCGAGACGATGAACGGCAGCGACGGCGCGCTGCTGCCCGCGGTCGCTTTGGCGCTCACGGTCAGTGCTGCTGTCGGGCTGCTCAACGGGCTGCTCGTCACCAGGCTGCGGATCAACGCCTTCATCGCCACCCTCGGCGTCGGGCTGCTGCTCAAGGGATACCTCGACAACGGCTACGACGGTCCGGCCGGCAGCACCTCGCCCGGGCTCGTGCAGAGCCTCGGCTACCAACGCATCGGCCCCGTACCACTGTCCTTCCTGCTGCTGCTCGCCGTGACCGGGGCATGCTGGTTCGCGCTGGCGCGGACCCGGTTCGGTCACCATCTGGTCGCCGTCGGCGGTGACCCGGAGGTCGCCCGACTCTCCGGCGTCCGCAACGACCGGGTTCTGGTCATCGCCCACGTGCTCTGCTCGCTCTGCGCCGGACTCGCCGGGATCTACCTGGCGAGTCGGCTCGGCTCGGGTGCCCCCCGGGTGGGCACCGAAGGTCTCTACGACCTGGAGTCGATCGCCGCCGTGGTCATCGGCGGCACCGCTCTCGCCGGCGGCCGTGGTGGCGTCCTCGGCACGCTCGGCGGCGTGCTGTTGCTCGCCAGCATCGACGCCATCTTCAACCAACTCGAAGTGGACGCCTTCTTCAAGCAGGTGATCCGGGGGGCCATCATCATCGCCGCCGTGGCCGTCTACGCCCGTCGGGCCATGCGAAAGGCGGCCGTCTGACATGCAGCTCGTCAAGCGTCGCCCGCTGCCGCCCCAGCTGACCCGGGTACGCGCCGGCGGCCTGCTGCCCCTGCTCGCGATACTCGCGGTGCTGCTGGTTCTGGTCGCCGTGCGCCAGCCCGATTTTCTGGCGCCGGCCTCCCTGATGTCGTTCCTCGGCCGCTCGGCGCCGATCATCCTGCTCGCCGCGGGTCAGTATTTCGTGATCGTCTCGGGCGAGTTCGACCTGTCCGTCGGCTCGCTTGTCACCGCACAGGTCGTGGTCGCCGCCCGGCTGATCGACAGCGATCCGTCGCGGACCTGGCCGGTGGTGCTGGTGCTGCTCGCTGGCGGGGTGCTCGTCGGGTTGGTCAACGGCCTGATCACGACGCGACTGCGGGTGCCCTCGTTCATCACCACCCTCGGCATGTTCCTGATCCTGGTGGGTGCGGTCTATCTCTGGTCCAACGGCGCGCCCAAGGGCGGGCTCTCCGAGGAGTTCCGTCGCTTCGGCCGGCGTGCGTTCGAGGACGTGCCGGTGTTCGGCCGTGTCCCGTACGCCCTGGTGGTCCTGCTGGTCCTCGCCACGCTCGCGGTGCTGCTGATGCGCTCCGACTTCGGCCGGATCCTGGTCGCGGTCGGGGACAACGCACGTACGGCGGAGCTGAGCGGCGCCCGGGTACGCCGTACCCGGACCATCGCCTTCATGCTGAGCGGCCTCGCCGCCGCCGTCGCGGCCATCCTGATCGGCGGCTACAGCGGGGTGTCCTTCCAGGCCGGCGCCGGTCTGGAGTTCGGCGCCATCACCGCGGTCGTCCTGGGCGGGGTCGCCCTGGGGGGCGGACGTGGCTCGGTCGTCGGCGCGATGCTCGGCGCGCTGACCCTCGAACTGCTCTTCACGCTCATGAATTTCTACGGCGTCTCCGGCGCCCTCAGACCGACCGTTCAGGGCGCCATCATCCTGTTCGCCGTGGCGGTCTCGAGTCGACGTTCCACGTCGAGATAAGGGGATTTCTAAATGAAACGACGCATGGCGGCCACGGCCGCGCTTCTCCTGGTGTCCCTCGTCGGCTGTGCCACCGACGAGCCCGCTGCGACCCCTTCGGACGGATCTTCGGCGCCCCCTGCCGGGGCCGGCACCGGCGAGCAGTCGAAGTTCTTCGTGCAGGCCGACTACGACAACGAACTCGCGCTGCTCGACGCCGCACCGACCGGTCCGGCCGACAAGCCGTGGGAGCAGGTGCTCAACCCGAAGATGGTGGACACCGCCAAGTTCAAGAAGGACGGCCCCTACAAGATCTGCTTCTCGAACGCGGCGTTGAACAACCCGTGGCGTCAGGTCGGCTTCAAGACCATGCAGGCCGAGGTCGAGGCGCAGGGCGACCGGATCTCCGAGTTCGTCCACGTCGACGCCGAAGGCAAGGACCAGAAGCAGATCGCCGACATCAACGACCTGCTCGGCAAGGGCTGTGACGCGCTCATCGTCTCGCCGAACACCACAGCCACGCTCACTCCGGCCGTGACGGCGGCCTGCGACGCCGGCCTGCCGGTCATCGTCTTCGACCGTGGCGTCGACACCGACTGCCCGGTGACGTTCATCAACCCGATCGGCGGGTACGGGTTCGGGCACGTCGGAGCGGAGTTCGTCAGCCAGCAGATGAAGCCCGGCGGCAAGGTTCTCGCGCTGCGTATCCTGCCCGGCGTCGACGTACTGGAGACCCGGTGGTCCGCCGCCAAGGTCGCGTTCGACAAGGCGCAGGTCGACGTGGTCGGGGTCGAGTTCACCGATGGTGACCCGGCCAAGACCAAGAAGATCGTCAACGACTACATCCAGCGGCACGGCACCATCGACGGCGTCTGGATGGACGCGGGCGCGGTCGCCGTCGCGGCGGTGGAGGCGTTCCAGGACGCCGGTCAGCCGGTGCCTCCGATCAACGGCGAGGACCAGCTCGACTTCCTGAAGATGTGGAAGGACGAAGGGCTCACCGCGATCGCGCCCACGTACCCGACCTACCAGTGGCGTACGCCGATCATCGCGGCGCTGCGAATCCTCGACGGCCAGCAGGTGTCCGACCCGTGGAAGCTGCCCCAGCCGACGATCACCCAGGAGAACCTGGACAGCTATCTCGACCCGAACATGCCGCCGCTGCACTACGCGATGTGCGGCTGCACCGACCTGCCGGGTTACCCGCAGCGCTGGAAGTAGGCGTCCGTTGCGTGCCGTCGGTGTCAATCCCTGGGTGTGGACCTCGCCGGTCGACGACGAGGCCCTGACCGCACTGATCCCCCGGATCGCGGCGCTCGGCTTCGACGCGGTCGAACTGCCGATCGAGCAGCCGGGTGACTGGGATCCGTACCGCGTCCGGGACCTGCTCGCCAGGTACGGACTGGACGCGGCCGGCGTCTGTGCGGTCACCCCGCCCGGGCGGGAACTCGTAAATGCCGCCCCCGCCGTGGTGGAGGCCACGGTGGCGTACCTGAACAAGTGCGTGGACAGTGCGGCGATCATCGGCGCGCCGTGTGTCGGTGGTCCGGTCTATGCGTCGGTGGGCCGCACCTGGCCGATGACGCCGACGGAACGCGCGACCTGTTACGCCGATTTCCGTCGGGCGCTGGTACCGGTTGCCGATCGGGCCGCCGATCGGGGGGTGTCCATCGGGGTGGAGGCGCTCAACCGGTACGAGACCAGTGTGGTCAACACGATCGAACAGACCGTGGAGATGATCGACGGTCTGCCGACGAACGTCGGTCTCATGATCGACACGTACCACATGAACATCGAGGAGGCGAACCCGTACGCGGCGCTGGCCGCGGCGGGTCCGCACATCAAGCACGTACAGGTCAGCGGCACAAACCGGGGCGCGCCCGGGTCGGATCACCTGGACTGGCCCCGGCTCCTCGCCGCCCTGGCCGCCACCGGCTACTGGGGTGCGATCTGCATCGAGTCGTTCACCCCGGAGAACGCGACGATCGCGACCGCCGCCTCGATCTGGCGCCCGCTCGCCCCGTCACCGGACCGGCTCGCGGGGGACGGGCTGGCCTATCTCCGGAGCATCCTCGGCTGAGCTGCACCGCCCTACGCCCGGTCCACGGGGTGATCTCAGTCGATCCTTGCGCAGACATCATTCGTATGATGAACTGCCGTCCACATACCACCCACCACACCGCACCACCCGTCCAGGTAAGGAGACCCCCGTGTCCGTACCTCCACCCCCCGGCACACCCCGACGGGTGCTGGCCGCGGCCGCGACGGTGGCGCTGACCGCCGCGGCCACCGTGGCCGGCGTGACCACGTTCGCAGCCCCCGCGCTCGCCGCGACCACCACCCTCTACGCGTCCCCCTCCGGTGGCGGCAGCAGTTGCACCGCCGCGCAGCCGTGTTCGATGGCCGGTGCGCAGACCGCCGTCCGCTCGATGAACAGCTCAATGTCGGGCGACATCGTCGTGCAACTGGCTGACGGCGTCTATCGGCTCTCCGCACCGCTGCGGTTCACCGCCGCCGACTCCGGCACCAACGGCTACCGGGTGATCTGGCAGGCGGCACCGTCGGCCCGTCCCGTGATCAGCGGCGCGCGGGCGGTCACCGGCTGGACGCAGGTGGACGCCGGCCGCAACATCTGGCGGGCCAACGTCGGCGCCGGCACCGACACCCGCCAGCTGTACGTAAACGGTGCGCTCGCCACCCGGGCCCGTACCCAGGTCAACCGGGCGGACTTCACCGCGGACAGCACCGGCATGCGGTTCACCAGCGGCGCCCTGAGCTACCTCAACAACCTGAACAACCAGAGCCGCATCCAGATGGAGAGCGTCAACTCGTTCACCGACCGGTACGTGTCGGTGCAGAGCATCAGCGGCAACCTCATCCGGATGCAGCAGCCCGGCTGGAGCAACAACAACTTCGGGTACGACACGTTCACCAGCCCGCACCGGGCCGGACCGCTCTACCTGGCCAACGCCTACGAGTTCCTGGACTCGCCGGGGGAGTGGTACCTCGACCCGGGCACCGGCGCGCTGAACTACATCCCGCTCGCCGGCCAGAACATGAACAGCGTAAGCGTGGAACTGCCGACGCAGCAGTCCCTGGTCAACCTCGGCGGGACCTACGCCGCGCCGGCACACCACATCACGTTCACCGGTATCACCTTCACCGGAACGACCTGGCTGGGGGCCAGCAGCAACCAGGGCTACGTGGACCAGCAGACCGGCGCCTACATCTACGGCAACTGGAACTGGCCCAGCTTCTCCTCCTGCCACAACGGTTGCCCGCAGTTCGAGGCCACCCGACCGAACTGGCAGCAGATGCCGGCCGCCGTGCAGGTCTCGGCCGCCAACAACATCACCTTCAGCGACTCACAGTTCGTCAACCTCGGGCAGACGGCGATCGGGATCGGCAACGACGCCAACGCCCACGCCAGCGGGGTGGGCCTGGGCACCAGCAACATCACCGTCACCCGCTCCGAGATCGCCCGCAACGCGGCCGGTGGCATCGTCGTCGGTGGCGTACGCGCCGACGCCCACCACCCCAGTGACCAGCGCATGGTGAACCGGGACATCACCATCAGCAACAACCGCCTGCACGACCTGGGCATCGAGTACCGGGGCATCGTCTCGGTGCTCACCACCTACGTCACCAACTCCACGGTCTCGTACAACGAGGTCTACAACATGCCGTACACCGGCATGTCCATCGGGTACGGCTGGGGCTCCAACGACGCGGGTGGCAGCGAGCACTACGCCGGCCGTGGCCTGTACAACTACCAGCCGCGCTACACCACGGCCACCACCGCGTCGAACAACCGGCTCATCGGCAACTACGTGCACGACGTGATGCAGCAGATGAACGACGGCGGGTGCATCTACACCCTGTCGGCGAACCCGGGCGGGTTGATCAGCGACAACTACTGCCTGCGGACCAACGGCTACTTCGGCGTCTACTTCGACGAGGGATCCCGCTACTACACCGCCCGCAACAACGTGTTCTCGTCCACCGGCACCTGGGCCACCGCCAACTACTGGTACGCCGAGAACATGGGCAACTTCACCGTCACCAACAACTGGTCGACGAACGGCAGCACCAACGTGACAAACGGCGACCGGGGCAACGTCGTGTCCGGAAACGTGACGGTGACCAACGGCAACTGGCCCTCGGGCGCCCAGGCGGTGATGGCCGGGGCCGGTCCGCAGGGCGGCACCAGCAACCCGCAGGGCGTGCAGATCGTCGGTACCCAGTCCGGGCGGTGCGTGGACGTCGAAGGTGCGAGCACCACCAACGGCGCTCAGGCGAAGCTCTGGGACTGCCACGGCGGGACGAACCAGCGCTGGACCTACACCGCCAGCAAGCAACTCATGGTGTACGGCAACAAGTGCCTCGACGCGTCGGGGCAGGGCACCAGCAACGGCACCCTGGCGATCATCTGGGACTGCAACGGCCAGGTCAACCAGCAGTGGAACGTCAACGCCAACGGCACCATCACCGGCGCGCAGTCCGGGCTGTGCCTCGACGCCAGCGGCTACGGCACCACAAACGGCACGGTGGTCCACCTCTGGGCCTGCCACGGCGGCGCCAACCAGCAGTGGAATCTGCGTAACTGACGATCCGGGTGGGTGGGGCCGCGTGCCGACCCCACCCACCCGGGTTACTCGGTTCAGGACGCCTGACGTCGAAGGTGTTCGGCGAAGGCGGACTGGCTGCCCAGCATGACCATGATCGCGTTGCGGTAGGCGACCGATCCCCACAGGTGCAGTTCCTCGTCGTCGAGGCCGCCGAAAATGCCGGCGAGCGCCTTGCGCGCGCGGCGGTCGAGGACCTTGTGCGGTCGGGCGAGCAACTCGCCCTCGCGGCGCAGCGCGTCGAGGTACGCGGCGACGGCCGAGGTGTACGCGGGCCCGCCGAGTTCCTCCAACATGCCGAACTCGAAAAGGTGCAGCGCCGCCTCCGACTCCCAGTCCGGGGTGCGCTGGACGTGACGGATCAGCATCACGTGCCGCGCCTCGAACAACAGCAGGATTCCGCGGCCGAGCCGACTCAGCGGCCGGCGGCTCGACGGCAGCCGCAACGTGCGTACCGGTTCCCCGGCGGCCACGTCCACCGCACCGGCGAAGCTGGGCATCCGCTCGCCGCCCGGCACCGGGTCGGGTACCAGACAGACCCGGTTGGCGTAGACCAGGTCATCCCGGCCGGAGAGCGACCGCATCGCCGTCGCGGCGACCTCGGTGAAGGGACGGTCGTCGGTCGCCGCGTCCGGGTCGAGGGCGTAGACCATCCCCGGCCGGCTGGCCGTAGGGACGCCCAGGACCGCGGAACTCCGCAGGAAGCCCCAGGTCGTTGCGGCCCATCGGCTGCGCCGGGCAACCTCGGCTGCGGTGTCCCGCCAGTCGCGGGCGAGCCGCAGCCGTTCCCGGACGTCGGTGGCGTCGGTCATCTCAAGCAGCGCGCGGGGCAGCGGCGCGACGGGATCCACGTGGAGCAGGTCGGTGACGATGGACGGACCGATCGCCGCGTGTTCGGCGCAGTCCGCGTCGGTGTGCGGATCGCCGGTCGCGCCGTGGCAGTCTCCCAGCCAGGTGACCTCACGGCTCACCGACTGTCGGGCGAACGCTGGCGCCGGCAGCATGCCGGCGCGCAGGATCCGCTCGTACTGCACCCGAGCCCGGGCCGTCCGCAGCATGTCGAGCGGCAGGACCGGGGCCAGTGTCAGGACCGTCTCGATGATCGTGCAGTGCGGGCAGACGGGCCCGTCCGGGTCGACCACGCGGAACTCCCGCAGATGGTCGAGACCGGGCTGCTCCCACTGCACGCCGATGCCGCCGCCCTCGCGCAGCATCAGGTAGAGGTGGGTGGTGGCCTGCCGGTCCCGGGTGACGGCCACCATCTCGTCGAGGAACCGCCGGCGGCTGATCTGCTCCACCGCGTCACTGTATCGACCGACGTCGCGATCACGGCTCGGCGCGAAACGGCGAAATCCAGTGCCGGCGTACGGGATCGGCCGACTACCCTCCGCTTCGACATCCGTCGACGGACAGGAGTTGAGATGCGCCTCGACCTGGACACGGCCGCCGCTCCGGCGCGAGAGCTCCCCGTGCGCTGATCCGTGCGGTCCACCGCCGGTCCACCGACGGTGGCGGTGCTCCTCGCTGCGGAGCGGCCCCCTGACGGCCGTTCCCTTCCAGTTCGAGGAGCAATCTTGCGTGCCCTGGTATCCGCGCGTCTGGGCGCGGACTTCGCCAAACTCTGGACCGCCTCGGCGGTGTCCAACATCGGCGACGGCATCACCATGGCGGCCGGCCCACTGCTGGTCGCCTCCATCACCGAGAGCCCGGCGCTGATCGCCGGTGCGGTCTTCGTACAACAGCTGCCCTGGTTGTTGTTCGCCCTGCTCAGCGGTGCCTACGTGGACCGGATCGACAGGCGTCGCCTGGTGGTGGCGGTGAACCTGGTGCGGGCCGTCGCGCTCGCCACGCTGACGGTCACCATCGCCACCGACACCGTCACGGTGGTCATCTTCTACGCGGTGCTCTTTCTGCTCGGTACGGGGGAGACGCTGGCCGACACCGCCATGGGTGCGCTGTTGCCATCGGTGGTCGTCCTGGTCGTGTTCAGCGCGCACGGCATGGTCTGGGGAATCACCGTCGCGTCGCTGCGTCAACGGCTGGTGCCGTCCCGGCTGCTCGGCCGCGTCGGCAGCGCGTACGCGGTGCTCGATCTCGGCGGGGCGGCGGTCGGCTCCCTTCTCGGTGGCCTGATCGCCGGCAGCTGGGGCAGCACGGCCCCGTTCTGGATCGCCGGGGTGACGATGGCGGTTGTCGCTGTCGCCGCCTGGCGACCGCTGGCACAGAGTCCAAACCGGTCGGAGACTATCGAAGAGAGCTGATTACCGTACCATCGGGCTGTTCTTCCCCTGGGTGGGTGCGGAGGAGACCGCATGGACGATGTGACCCTCCGAGCCCTGCGGCTACTGGAGGAGGCGCAGGCCGGTGGCGCGGCCCAGGTGCTGGCGGAGGCGGTCGCGGCGCTACGGGAACCGACCGGGGAACTGCGCGACGGCCCGGCGGCGATGCACTTCGTGCGCGTCGTGGCGCTGACCCGGCTCGGCGACCTGCGCGCCGCGATCACCGCCGCCGATCTGATGCTCGTCGCCGCCGAGCGGGAGAACAGCGCCGGGTGGCGCTCCTGCGCGCTGTCACTGCGCGCCGACCGGCGGCTCCGCCTCGGCGACCAGGACATCGCCGAGTACGACATCGAAGCCGTCCTGCGGGACCTCGTCCGCGCGGAGACGGCCCTTCTGGCCGGCGAACCGGATCCGGTGATCGAGGGCAACGCCCGCACCGGGCTGGCGATCGGGTACGCGAAGCTGCGTCTCTACGAGCTGGCGGCGCCACAGTTCCAGGCGGCATACGAGACGACCTGCCGACCTGGGTACCCGGACAACGGCAACCGGGCGATGTGGCTGTGCAACCTCGCGGAGCTCAACCTCATGTGGGCCCTGGAGTTGTATCAGGTCGGCCAGGTCGCCGAGGCGGAGAAGCACACCACGGTGGCCGAGGAGCACGCGGCGCGGGCGATGACGGAAGCCTCCGGCCCCAAGGCGGAGGTGTGGCGGCTCTCGGCGTCGCTGTTCGCGGCGTGCGCCCGCGCCGACCGTCAGGACCCGGCCGGTGCGGCGGAGGACATTCCCCGGGTACTGGCGTCGTTGCAGGAGCACGGCGTCGAACAGCGACACCAGGAGCAACTGCTGTGCCGGCCGTTCCACGCCGTCGCGCTCAGCCGGTCCGGGCGGCCGGCTGAGGCGCTGCGGGTTATCGAGGAGGCGGTGACCGGCCTTTCTCCCGACAACGACTGGTTGATCACGGCGGCGCTGCACCGCACGCACGCGGTGCTGCTGGCGAAGACCGGGGCAC
Source organism: Micromonospora sediminimaris (assembly GCF_016863575.1). NCBI lineage: Bacteria > Bacillati > Actinomycetota > Actinomycetes > Micromonosporales > Micromonosporaceae > Micromonospora > Micromonospora sediminimaris. Next base: position 51,785 of record NZ_BOPD01000032.1, on the reverse strand, counting down.
GCGACGCGCTGCCGGGCCTCACCTACGGCGACGCGCTCGCGGAACTGCTGTGGCGTCAGCGACACCGCTGGCTGCACGCGGCGGTGACCATGCAGTCGTACGACGTGCTGCGGTGGCAGCACGAGCGGGCCGAACGGGCCGCGCGGATCGACCCGCTCACCGGGGTGGCCAACCGGCGGGGCCTGGACAGCTTCCTGGAGCGCCTGGCCACTCCCACGGCGGCCGGGACCGATCCGGTGGCGGTGCTGATCGTGGACGTGGACCGGTTCAAGGACGTCAACGACTCGTTGGGGCACGCCACCGGCGACGACGTGCTGCGGGCCGTTGCGCAGGTGGTCGCGGCAAGTGTCCGCCGGGACGACTTCGTCGCCCGGCTGGGCGGTGACGAATTCGTCGCGATCCTGCCGGGGGCGGACCTCGGCGCCGCTGAGCAGGTCGCCCAGCGGGCCGTCGACGCCGTGGCCGGGATGGCGGTGTGGCAGGTGACGGTAAGCGTCGGGGTGGCGGGCGGTTCCGCGTACACCCTCGGAGAGACCCTGGCGCACGCGGACGGTGCGATGTACGCGGCGAAGCGGGCCGGCGGAAACCGGATGGGCAGCCGTCACCCCGGTACCTGACCGCCGGGTGCCGCGGCGTCCGCTGATCCGGCAGGATCGGTACGTGGACATCGAGCCGGTCGACGTCGCGCCCATCCGGGGGTTCCGCCGCGCGATCCTTCGGCAACGCTGGGATGATCTGATCTTCCTGCACTGGCCGGTCGAGCCGGAGCGGGTCGCACCGCTGCTGCCGGCCGGCACCCGCCCCGACACGCTCGACGGGCTGACCTACGTCGGGCTGATCGGCTTCCGGATGGTCGGTCTGGGGCTGGGATTCGGACCCGGCGTGCCGTACTTCGGCAGCTTCTGGGAGACCAACGTCCGGTTGTACTCCGTGGACGGCTCCGGCCGACGGGCCGTGGTCTTCCGCTCGCTCGACGCCTCCCGGCTGGTGCCGGTGCTGGTCGCCCGGGCGACCCTGCGGCTGCCGTACCTGTGGTCGGCCATGAAGCTGGAGCGAGACGGCGACCGGCTCAGCTACCGGTGCCGGCGTCGCTGGCCGGGCCCGACCGGCACGACCAGCCGGATCGAGGTCCGGGTCGGCGGGCCGATCGCCGAGCCGACGCCGCTGGACCACTTCGTCACCGCCCGCTGGGGCCTGCACACCCGGGCGTACGGACGTACCCGGCACCTACCGAACTGGCACCCACGTTGGCCGCTGCACCACGCGGAACTGCTCGCCCTGGACGACGAACTGGTGACCGCCGCCGGGCTGCCGCCGCCGCAGGGGCCACCGACAAGCGTGCTCTACTCACCGGGGGTGCCGGTCGCCTTCGGCCCGCCGACCAGCGTGCATCAGCCCAGAGCCTGATCAGCAGGCGATCGCTGGCGACTCAGGCCGCTGCGTCGCGTGGCTCGAAACTGACGCTGAGGCTCACGTCCAAGGCCGCCGCCAACCGCTCCAACACGGGCAGGGTCGGGACGGTGCCGCCGGCCTCGAACCGTGCGACCGCCGACTGCGTCATCCCCGATTCCTTGGCAAGCTGTGCCTGACTCCAACCTCGGCGCTCACGAAGCTCTCGAATCGCACGACCAAGTTCGAACGCCAACTGCGTCGCGTCGTACGCCTCCGCCGCCCCCGGCTCGGCCATCCGCCGCTCCCGCAGCGAGGCCCAATCACTACGCTCGCCCATGATTAGCTCTCCTTCTCCACGACGCGGTGCGCCTCATCAATGCATCTGGCCAGTACCCGGCGTGCTCGGTCGACCTCTCGCTCGTCGCGCATACGCGTCTTGTGAAAGACGGTCAGCAAGATGATCCGCTTGTCCGACGCGATCCAGTAGGTGATCCTGACTGCTTGCCGCTCCAGGTAGAACCGCAACTCGCGTAGCTTCCCATCCAGCTGTTTCGTGTACGGCTCGCCCAGCAGTGGCCCTTGTTCGGCCAGTAGGTCGACGTAGAATGCCGCACGAGCAAACAGCGCGACCGGCAGGCCCTCCAACCACTTTTCGACTTCCGGCTCTAACTCAACGGTACCTCAAGTCATAGCATCGATGCTATATGAGCCAAGCATCGTCGCCGAAGAGGGTGGTATTCGTGTCGTTCGACTCTCGCCGTCAAGGCACTTCAGGCGGCTGCCGGTGCCACAGTCTTGACCACAGAGCCGAGGAAGGTCGGTGCGCTGCGCAACATGGCCGCTCCGTGGAAGCCGAGATCCGCGACGACCTCGCGGCGTCGATCGTCGAGGATACGCCGGCAAACGACCTGTTCACCGCACTCACTGATCGGTTCACCAGATCCGGTGGCCTCGAGCTGGATCTACCGGCCGTTTCCACGGCACCCCGTGCGGCGACGCTGCCCGAACGATGATCGCAAACGCGTCAAGGTCATGCTGGCCCTTGGCCGCACAGCGGCTCGCCGTTGACGATTGCCGGAGGAAGCGGCCACCGCGTTTGGACGGGTCGCGATGACGCTTGTCCGCACGCGATGGCCGCTCGGGTTGCGCGGCGGATCAGAGGTAGCTGAACAGCGGCGGGAAGAGCAGCACCACGACCCAGGCCCAACCGGCGTACACCGGTAGGTAGCCGGTCTGCCAGCGTTCCAGGGCCGCGAACGGGGTGCGCCGACGGATGAATCCCAGCATCAACCACGCCGACCAGGCGAGGTTGGCCAGCAGGATGACGTTCTCGCCGAGGGCCGCGGCCTTGTTCGGGGTGGTGCCGTACTCGGTGATCCGCTCGGTGATCGCCCACAGCACCAGCACGTCGATGATGAGCGCGCTGACCACGAGGGCGAGTTGCAGTCGGTCGAACAGGCCGGGCGGGGCCAGCGGGTCGCGGGCCGAGATCGAGTACAGCAGCAGCCCCAGCACCACGACCAGCAGCAGGTCGAACAGGATCAGTGCCTCCCGCTCGACGTTGATGCCGGCGGTGGTCCAGACGATGGCGACCAGGAAGGCCAGCAACGCGGCGGTGAACAGCGGCGTGAACAGGCGGGTGAGCACCGGGGCGATGTTCTCGACCACGCTCTGCTTGGCCTCGACGAGCCAGCCCGCCACGACCACCGCGGCCACCACGCCGCACGGCAGCAACCATTCCGAGACGAAGCCCTCGGGGTCGATCCCGATGGCCTGGAAAGTGCCGACCGTGAAGGCGGTCAGCACGCCGCCGCCGAGGGCGATGAGGACGAAGTAGACGAAGCATTCGCCGGTGAATCTGATGAAGTCCATGCGCCGTCGCGACGAGCGCAGATCGTCGGAGACATAGGCCAGGCCGACCACGAACCACAGGGCTATCGGCAGGTGGATGGTGGTCAGCACCAGCGACTGGGAGTCCTCCGCGAGGGAGTAGGCGTTGGCGGCCACCGCACCGAGCGCGAACAGGGCGACCATCACCCCGATCAGCGCCCTGCCGGCCCGGCGGCGCCAGGCCAGGTACGCGGCCAGCCAGGGCAGCGTGAACAGCGCGAAGTTGGGTGCGTAGAAGGCGCCGTCCTGTTGGAAGCCCAGGCCGAACAGCTCCGGCAGCTTGACCGACACGGCCGCGCCGACCGCGCAGACGATCATCGCGATCAGGTCGCGCCGGGACCGGTTGCCCGTCTCCGGGTCATCGGCGCCGCCGGTCAGCACCAGTTGCTTCCACAGCCGCTCCGAGTGTTCCCGGGCGAACTCGCGGGACAGTTCGTCCAGGCCGCCGAGCCGTTTGACCGCGACCAGGAACGCCTCGTCGGGGCGCAGGCCGGCGGCGATGAGCTCGTCGACCGAGCCGCGAAGGTGGTCCTCCAGTTCCTCGGCGTCGGCGCGCTGCAACTCCGGGCGGCGTCGTACGTAGTGACGCCACTGGGCGAACTGGTCCTCCAACGCGTCCGGGCCGGGGGATGGCGTGCCACCGTCGGGGCTGCCGGGCGCGGTCATGCCAGACCTCCGAGGGGAATCGTCGTCGAACGCCGTACGTCGCCGGGGTCGACCCAGATCGCCTTGAGGGCGCTCACCACGGTGTCCCACTGGCGACGTTGCTCGGCCAGCTCGGCGAGGCCGCTGTCGGTGATGCGGTAGTACTTGCGTCGCCGTTCTCCGGGGACCGACTGCCAGCTCGACTCCACGTGACCGAGCCGTTCGAGCCGGTGCAGCAGGGGATAGAGCAGCCCTTCGGTCCAGTCCAACTCGCCGTCGGACAGCTCGTTGATGCGTCTGAGGATCGCGTACCCGTAGCTCTCCCCGTCGGCCAGGATGCCGAGCACCATCGGCGTCGCCGAGGCGGCGACGAGATCCTTGGTGACCTTCATGAGATTCTCCCACCCCCAATACCTAGAACTATGAGGCATAGTAGTTCTAGGTATTGGGGAGGTGCAAGAAAGCCCGCCGGCGATGCCGGCGGGCTTTCGAAAGCGCTGATCAGGACTGTTGGCGGGTGGCTGCGTCGCTCAGCGACCGCCGCCACGCCCACCGGGCCGGGCCCGGGCGGAGAAGGCTGCCGCACCCGACCGGGCAGCGCCGGAGCGCGCCGAGTTGGCCGAGGCGGACCGCCCTGAACCGGCCGGGACGGGTCGCCCGGAGCTGGCTGAGGCGGACCGGGTCGAGCTGGCCTGGGTGGATTTACCGCCGCGCCGGTTGCGGCCGGCGGAGGCGGGTGACGCCTCCCGCCGGGCGGCCGTTGGCCGGGCGGCCGGCGCGGCCGGCGCGGCCGGCGCGGCCGGCGCGGCCGCAAGTGTCCGTTCCCCGGGCGCGAGTTCGCGCAGCAGCGCGTCCCCTGGGCGCAGTCGAGTGGTGGTCGCCGCGATGCCCGCCTTGCGGGTCAGCTCCCGTACCTCCGGGGCCTGCGTGTCGGTCATCAGGGTCACCACGGTCCCGGCCGCGCCGGCCCGGGCGGTACGCCCCGAGCGGTGCAGGTACGCCTTGTGCTCCACGGGTGGATCGGCGTGCACCACGAGGGCCACGTCGTCGACGTGGATGCCCCGGGCCGCGATGTCGGTGGCCACCAGCGTCCGCACCGTACCGTCGGAGAACGCCTGGAGATTCCTGGTACGGGCACCCTGAGCCAGATTGCCGTGCAGTTCCACCGCGGCCACCCCGGCCGCGACCAGCCGGCGGGTGAGGGTCTTGGCACCTCGCTTGGTGCGGGTGAACACCACCGTCCGTCCTGGCGCGGCGGTCAGGTCGACAAGCACGGCGAACCGGTCCTCGGCGTGCACGTGCAGCACGTGGTGCGTCATCGCGGCGACCGGCGACTTGGTCGAGTCGACGCTGTGCACCACCGGATCGGTGAGAAAACGCCGGACGAGCACATCGACGCCGGAGTCCAGGGTGGCGGAGAAGAGCAGCCGTTGCCCGCTGCGCGGGGTCAGCTCCAGCAGTCGGCGTACCGTCGGCAGGAAGCCCAGGTCGGCCATGTGGTCGGCCTCGTCGAGCACGCTGATCTCGACGGCGTCCAGGTGGGCGTGCCCGGCCTGTACGTGGTCGGCGAGCCGGCCCGGGCAGGCGACCAGGACGTCGACCCCGGCGCGCAACCCGGTGATCTGCGGCCGGGCGGCGACACCGCCGAAGACGGTCATCGTGCGCAGCGACAGCGCCTGGGCCAGCGGCGCCATCACGCTGTCGATCTGGGTGGCCAGCTCCCGGGTCGGCGCGAGGATCAGCGCCCGGGGGCGTCCGGGCCGGCGCGGCGCGGCGGTTGCGGCGAGCCGGGTGAGCACGGCCAGGACGAAGGCGTAGGTCTTGCCCGAACCGGTACGACCCCGACCGAGCACGTCGCGACCGGCGAGCGCGTCGGGCAGAGTTGCGGCCTGGATCGGGAACGGCCGCTCCACCCCGGTCGCGGCCAGCACGCGGGTAAGTGCGGCGGGCACGCCCAGCTCGGCGAAGGTCGGGACGGTGGGCGGGGTGGTCTGTTGCTGCGGGCGGCGTGCCGCCATGAAGGCTCCGAACGTAGAAGGGGACGTCCCACCCCGGCGCTGCGGTGCCGGCCGTGGCCTGGCGCGTCGAAGGCGCGGGGCCCGGGACATCGAATCGGACCCGCGGTCAGGCGGGTCGCACGATCATCCTACCCGACCGGCGGTGGGCAGGCTGCCGGTGAGGTTCAGGAGGGTGCCACGACCCGCCAGCGGCTCTGGCCGCCCATCCACGCCCCGGCCAGGATCTCCGCCGACTTGCGGCCGGGGCAGGGGTAGATCTTCGAGCGGCCGGCGCCGCCGCCGGCCCGGGCCTCGACCTCCCACGACTCGCCGTCGGTACGGATGTAGACGTCGCGACGTCCGCGCGGGGTGTGGTCGCCGTTCCACCAGTGACGCTCAACTCTCACCCGCTGACCGTATAGCACCAGGTCCGTGAGGGAAACGTTGATGATCTTGGGAGATGTCACCGCCACGCAGGGTGTTTGTCGCCTCGACTCGACGTGGTCGTCCGAGGCCCGTTCGGGGTGACCCGGGCCACCCGAATCCGGCGTCGGAGGGTGGCGTTGGTGGTTCTCCACAAAATCCGTTGTCCGGAGGTGGCAGTTCCCACGTCTTCCTTACCCGCCGGTAGCCACGAAGGTTGGTTCAACGGGACCCCCTGTCCGAGGGAGCGTCCCCTCCTGTCAGGGACGATCTTCCGGAGGCCTGCTCGGTGTTCAGCCGCATCGCCATCGTCAACCGGGGAGAAGCCGCCATGCGGCTGATCCACGCTGTTCGCGAGCTCAACGCCGAGACCGACGCCCCGCCGATCGAGACCGTCGCGCTCTACACCGAGGCGGAGCGCTCGGCCACCTTCGTACGCGAGGCCGACCACAGCTACTGCCTCGGACCCGCGTCGGCGCGACCCTACCTGGACCACCGGATCCTCGAACGGGCGCTGCACGACACCGGCGCCGACGCGGCCTGGGTGGGCTGGGGCTTCGTGGCCGAGGACCCGGCCTTCGCCGAGCTGTGCGAGAAGAACGGCGTCACCTTCATCGGCCCAAGCCCGGAGGCGATGCGCAAGCTCGGCGACAAGATCGGCGCGAAGCTGATCGCCGAGGAGGTCGGCGTCCCGGTGGCGCCGTGGAGTCGTGGCGCGGTGGAGAGCCTCGACGCGGCCCAGCGGGCTGCGGCCGAGATCGGCTACCCGCTGATGCTCAAGGCCACCGCGGGCGGGGGTGGCCGGGGCATCCGGGTGGTACGCAGCGACACCGAACTCGCCGAGGCGTACGAGCGCACGAGCCTGGAGGCCCAACGCGCCTTCGGCAGCGGTGTGGTCTTCCTGGAACGGCTGGTCACCGGTGCGCGGCACGTCGAGGTTCAGGTGATTGCCGACGGCCAGGGCACCGCGTGGGCGCTGGGCGTACGGGACTGCTCGGTGCAGCGGCGCAATCAGAAGGTGATCGAGGAGTCCGCCTCGCCGGTGCTCTCCGCCGAGCAGACTCGCGAGCTGAAGGAGGCGGCCGAGCGGCTCGCGCTGGCCGTGGACTACCGCGGTGCGGGCACTGTGGAGTTCCTCTACCACCCGGGTGACCGGATGTTCGCCTTCCTGGAGGTCAACACCCGGTTGCAGGTGGAGCACCCGATCACCGAGGCCACCACCGACTTCGACCTGGTCAAGGCGCAGATCCAGGTGGCCGCCGGTGGCCGGCTCGGCGACCGGATCCCGACCGAGGCGGGGCACGCCGTCGAAGCCCGACTCAACGCCGAGGACCCCGACCGGGACTTCGCGCCGTCGCCCGGCCGGATCGTGCGACTGGTGCTGCCCAGTGGGCCCGGCGTGCGGGTGGACACCGGGGTCAGCGAGGGTGACGTGATCCCCGCCGACTTCGACTCGATGATCGCGAAGATCATCGCGTACGGCCGCAACCGCGACGAGGCGCTGGGCCGGCTGCGTCGGGCGGTCGCCGAGACCACGGTGATCATCGAGGGCGGTGCGAGCAACAAGAGCTTCCTGCTCGACCTGCTGGACCAGCCCGAGGTGATCGACGCCAGCGCCGACACCGGCTGGATCGACCGGGTCCGGGCGCAGGGCCGCCTGGTCTCCACCCGGCACTCCGGCGTCGCGCTGGCCGCCGCCGCCATCGAGGCGTACGAGGACGAGGCGCACGTCGAGCGGCAGCGCCTGCTCTCCACCGCCCACGGTGGCCGCCCCCAGGTGCAGCACGCCAGCGGCCGGCCGATCGACCTGAAGCTGCGCGGCGCGACCTACCGGGTCTCCGTCGCGCAGACCGGCCCGCACCGGTTCCGGGTCGGCGTCGGCGACACGTCGACGGTGGACGTCGAGCTGGAGCGCTTCGACGAGCACAGTGGACGGATCCTGGTCAACGGCCGACGGTTCCGGTTGGTCACCGACACGCACGGACCCATCCACCTGGTCGAGGTGGACGGCATCACGCACCGGGTCAGCCGGGACGAGGGCGGCGTACTGCGCTCCCTGTCACCCGCGCTTGTCGTCGCGACCCCGCTCGCGGTGGGCGACGAGGTCGAGGCGGGCGCGCCGGTGCTGGTCCTGGAGAGCATGAAGATGGAGACCGTGCTGCGCGCCCCGTTCGCGGCGAAGGTGCGCGAGTGCCTGGTCTCCGTCGGCAGTCAGGTGGAGACCGGCGCACCGCTGCTGCGCCTGGAACCGCTCGGTGACGGTGCCGCGAGCGAGGCCACCGAGTCCACGGCCGTCGACCTGGAGCTGCCGCCCGAGCCGACCGGGCTGTCCGCCGGGGACCGCGTGGCACGCGGCATCGCCGAGCTGCGCAGCCTGCTGCTCGGCTACGACCTGGACCCGCGCGACGAACGCCGAGCCCTCGCCGCGTACCTGGCAGCCCGGGCCGAGCTGCCGCACCGGCCGCTGGAGGAGGAGGTCGAGCTGCTCCAGGTCTTCGCCGACCTGTCCGAGCTGAGCCGCAACCGTCCGGCCGGCGAGGAGACCCGGGCCGACACCCGGGTGCACAGCCCGCGCGAGTACTTCCACAGCTACCTCCAGTGCCTCGACGTCGAGCGGGCGGCCCTGCCGGAGACGTTCCGCCAGCGTCTCGCCCGGGTGCTCGCCCACTACGGCGTCGAGGACTTCGAACGCACGCCGGAGCTGGAGGAGGCCGTCTTCCGGATCTTCCTGGCCCAGCAGCGGGCGGCGGCCGACGTGAAGGTGATCGTCACCTTCCTGCAACGGTGGCTGACCGAGCCGCCGCCGGCCGAGAGCCTGCGCGAGCTGGTCGGTCAGGCGCTGGAACACCTGATCTTCGCCACCCAGCGCCGTTTCCCGGTGGTCGGCGACCTCGCCCGCAGCGTGGTCTTCCGTTGGGCGGCGCAGCCGATGCTGCGACGTAAGCGGGCCGAGGTGTACGCCGACGTTCGCGGCAACCTGCGTTATCTCGACCGCAACCCCGATGCGGCGGACCGGGCCGAGCGGATCGCGACGATGGTCGCCTCGCCCGAGCCACTGGTCCGGCTGCTCGCCCAGCGCATCGGCCGGCCGGGCGTCGACCACGGCCCGATGCTCGAAGTGCTCAGCCGCCGCTACTACGGCAGCCGTGGCGCGAGCAACGCCCGAGCCGTCGAGGTGACCGGGCAGTCCTTCTTCACCGCCGCGTACGACCGGGACGGCGAGCGCTTCCGCCTGGTTGCCGCGGCCACGGACTTCGCCGGCCTGTCGGCGACCCTGGCCAAGGTCGCCGCGCTTGTCGGAGCGGGTGGCGACGGTGCCGGCTCGGCGTCGCCGGTGCCCGGCCCGGATGCCGCGCCGTCGGTGGCCGACGTGTACCTGACCTGGGCCGAGCAGCCCGACGTGGAGGCGATGGCCACGACCCTGCGGGAGGTGCTCGACCAGGCCGGCCTGCTGAACGTGCTCCAGCGGGTGACGATCTCGGTGGCCGGGCGCAACGGCGCCGAGATGCACCACCACTTCACCTTCCGGCCCGATGTCGGTGAGGACCGGGTGATCCGGGGCCTGCACCCGCTGATCGCCCAGCGTCTGCAACTGCCCCGGCTACGCCACTTCGACCTCACCCGGCTGCCCTCGGCCGACGAGGAGGTGTACCTCTTCCACTGCGTCGCGCCGGACAATCCGGCCGACGAGCGGCTGGCCGCGATGGCCCAGGTACGCGACCTCACTCCGCTGCGCGACACCGACGGCCGGATCCTGGCGTTGCCCGCGGTCGAGGGCGCGCTCGACGCCTGCCTCGACGCGATCCGCAAGGTACAGGCGCAGCGCCCGGCGAAGAAGCGGTTCGACACCAACCGGATCACCCTCTTCGTCTGGCCGCCCAACGACCTGAGCATCGAGGAGCTGAACACCGTCGCCCAGCGGGTGCTGCCGATCACGGCGGACGCCGGGCTGGAGGAGGTGCTGTTCCTCGGCCGCCAGCGGGACGAGGACACCGGCGAGCTGACCGACATCGCGGTGCAGATCTCCTACGACGAGGGCATGCGGATCTCCGTCACCGAGCCGACGGCGGAGCTGATCCAGCCGCTCGACGACTACCGGCAGAAGGTGCTGTCGGCTCGGCGGCGCGGCACCACCTACCCGTACGAGCTGACCGAGATGCTGGCCGGCCGCAACGGCAGTTTCGTCGAGCACGACCTGACCGACTCCGGCGAACTGGTGCCGGTGCAGCGGCCGAAGGGGCACAACCGGGCAGGCATCGTCGTCGGGGTGGCGAGCACGCCCACCGAGCGCTATCCGGAGGGCGTCACCCGGGTGGTGCTGCTCGGCGACCCGACCAGGGCGCTGGGCGCGCTGGCCGAGCCGGAGTGTGCCCGGGTGATCGCCGCGCTCGACCTGGCCGAGCGGATGCGCGTACCTGTCGACTGGTTCGCGCTGTCGGCCGGCGCGCGGATCTCGATGAGTTCGGGCACCGAGAACATGGACTGGGTGGCCGCCGCGCTCAAGCGGATCGTCGAGTTCACCCAGGCCGGTGGTGAGATCAACATCGTCGTCGCGGGAATCACGGTGGGCGCCCAGCCGTACTGGAACGCCGAGGCGACGATGCTGATGCACACCCGGGGCATCCTGGTGATGACGCCGGATTCGGCGATGGTGCTGACCGGCAAGCAGTCGCTGGACTTCTCCGGTGGGGTGTCCGCCGAGGACAACTTCGGCATCGGCGGCTACGACCGGGTGATGGGCCCCAACGGCCAGGCCCAGTACTGGGCGCCGAACCTGCGCGGTGCCCACCAGGTCCTGATGGCGTACCACGACCACGCCTACGTGGCGCCGGGCGAGAGCCGGCCACGTCGGGCGGTCACCACCGACCCGGTCGACCGCGACATCTCCGACTACCCGCACAGCGTGCCGGACAGCGACTTCACCACCGTCGGGGAGATCTTCTCCCGGGAGCGCAACCCCGACCGCAAGAAGGCGTTCGACATCCGTACGCTGATGCGGGCTCTGGCCGACCAGGACCACGCGGTCCTGGAACGCTGGGCGGGCATGGCCGACGCCGAGACGGCAGTCGTGCAGGACGTGCATCTCGGCGGCATCCCGGTGTGCCTGCTCGGCATCGAATCCCGCTCGGTGCCCCGGCGCGGGTTCCCGCCCACCGACGGGCCGGACACCTACACCGCCGGCACGCTCTTCCCGCGCTCGTCGAAGAAGGCGGCCCGAGCGATAAACGCGGCAAGCGGAAACCGGCCGCTTGTGGTGCTGGCGAACCTCTCCGGCTTCGACGGCTCGCCGGAGTCGATGCGACAGTTGCAGCTGGAGTACGGCGCGGAGATCGGCCGGGCGATCGTCAACTTCGACGGGCCGATCGTCTTCTGCGTGATCTCGCGGTACCACGGTGGCGCGTTCGTGGTCTTCTCCAAGGCGCTCAACCCGAACATGACGGTCCTCGCCGTGGCGGGTTCGTTCGCCTCCGTCATCGGCGGCGCGCCGGCCGCGGCGGTGGTGTTCGCCGGTGACGTGAACGCGCGTACGGCGAAGGATCCGCGGGTGGCCGACCTGGAGGCACGCGTGGCGGCGGCGACCGGCGGGCAGCGGGCGGCACTGGTTACGCAGCTGATGGACGTGCGCGCGTCGGTGCGGGCGGAGAAGCTGGCCGAGGTGGCCGCCGAGTTCGACAGTGTGCACAGCATCCAGCGTGCGGTCGAGGTCGGCTCGGTGGACGCCATCATCCGGCCCGAGGAGTTGCGTCCGCAGCTCATCGCCGCCGTCGAGCGCGGCCTGGCGAAGGCGGCCCGGCCGTCCTGACCTGTCGGGCACGCCGGCGGCGGGACACGGTCGCGTCGCCGGCGTGCCACCATGGGGCGTGCCCGAGGACCGGAAGCCGCCGATCGCGTTCGAGACCACCAGCACCGTCGGGGCTCCGCCCGACGTGGTGTACGCGCACCTGGCCGATCCGCGTAGCTACATCGGACTGTCGCCGCTGATCGTGGCGGTCGACGACGTGCGGCACGGTCACGACGCCGAGGGCCGCGCCATAGCCGAGTACGTCGCCGTCGAGCGGTTCCGGCTGGTCGGTCCGTTGCGATGGGACAACCGCATCCGGGTACGCATGGTCTCGACGCCGCCGCACGGTCCGTTGGTCAGCGAGGTGCGCAGCCCGGGCTGGGTGTCCCTGCGCGCGGTGGTGGAGCTGACCCCGGTACCGGAGGGCACCCGGGTCGACGAGCGGGTCACCGCACACGCACCGACGCCGCTGCGGCGCTTCGTGGCCGGTCAGGCCCGTCAGGTGGCGGCGTACCGGGCGGCCGAACTGACCCGCCGGATGGCGACCAGATAGCCACACGGAGTGGGATTTTGCACTAGCAGTGCATCTTGTCTCGACGGCCCTGACTGCCTAGCGTCTGAGCATGGCTGCCTCCTGGACGTTCGCCGTGGCCCGTGCCGAGCTGAGCCGCACCACCCTGGTGGAGTGGGCCGTGCCGGAGCTGTCCGACGGCGAGACGCTGCTGCGCGTGGACCGCGTCGGACTGACCGCCAACAACGTCACCTACGCGGTGCTCGGCGAGTCGATGCGGTACTGGGAGTTCTTCCCGCCCGGCCGGCACGGGCTGGGCGGGCAGTGGGGGTTGCCGCCGTTGTGGGGCTTCGCCGAGGTGGTCGGCTCGACCGTCGCCGGGGTCGAGGTGGGGCAGCGGGTGTACGGCTACCTTCCACCGGCCGGGCACCTGGTGGTGCGGCCGTCGAGGGTGGACGCCTCCGGGTTCCGGGACGCCAGCGTGCACCGGGCCGAGCTGCCCTCGCCGTACAACGGGTACCGCTCGACCGTCGGTGACCCGGCGTACCGGGCCGACCAGGAGGATCTGCTGATCCTGTTCCGGCCGCTCTTCTTCACCTCGTTCATGCTGGCCGACCAGATCGTCGACAACGACTGCTACGGCGCGACGTCGCTGGTCTTCTCGTCGGCGTCCAGCAAGACGGCGTACGCCGCCGCCGTGGAGCTGCGTGGGCGCGGCGCGCGCCTGGTCGGGCTCACCTCGCCCGGCAACCTCGCGTTCACCCGGTCACTCGGCTGCTACGACGAGGTGCTGCCGTACGACGGGATCGCCGCCCTCGACCCGGTGCCGACCGCCTATCTCGACCTGTCCGGTGCGCCCGCGACCCGGGCCGCCCTGCGGCGGCACCTCGGTGACCGGCTGGTCCGCGACATCGCGGTCGGCCTGACCAACCAGATCCCGAACGCCGACGCCGCCGGGGAGGTCTTCTTCGCCCCGGTGCAGATGCGCAAACGCCGCCTCGACTGGGGTCGCGACGGGCTCGACCAGCGGTTCGCCGACGCCTGGCGGCGCTTCGCGGACGTGGCCGGCGAATGGGTCGACGTCCAGCTCGGCACCGGCCCGGGCGCGCTGGAGCGGGCCTGGCTCGACGTGCTCGCGGGCGTAACCCCGCCACGGGCGGGGCGCGTGGTCCAGTTCTGACGGCTACCCCGGCCACATGGAGGATTGCCAGTGCGTTACCCGGTGGTAACGATGTCGTGTCATGGACTCCGCCCTGACCTTGATCGGACTACCCGTCGCCCTCGGCATCATCATGCTCGGTCTGGGTCTCGGCCTGACCACCGGCGACTTCCGCCGGGTGGCCCGGCACCCGAAGGCCGCCGTCATCGCCCTGGTCTGTCAGGTGCTGCTGCTGCCGGCGCTCTGCTTCGGCCTGGTGCTCGCCTTCGACCTGCCGCCCGAACTGGGCGTCGGGATGATGCTGCTGGCGGCCTCGCCGGGCGGCACCACGGCGAACCTCTACAGCCACCTCTTCGGCGGGCACGTGGCCCTGAACATCACGCTGACCGCCATCAACTCGGTGCTGGCGGTCTTCACCCTGCCGATCGTGGTCAACCTGTCGGCGGCGTACCTCCTCGGCGACGCGCGGAGCATCGGGCTCCAGTTCGACAAGGTGCTCCAGGTGTTCGCGATCGTGCTGATCCCGGTCGCCCTCGGAATGCTGATCCGGGCACGGTCGGCCGCTGTCGCGCAGCGGTTGGACCGCCCGGTACGGGTGCTGTCCGTGGTGGTCCTGGTTGCGGTGATCGCCGGTGCCGTACTCGGTGAGCGGGACAACCTCGCCGACTACTTCGTCTCCGTCGGGCTGGCCGTACTGGCGTTCAACCTGCTCAGCCTCGGCATCGGGTACGGGGTGCCCCGGCTGGCCGGGGTCGAGCGCAGCGCCGCCAAGGCGGCCGGGTTCGAGATCGGCATCCACAACAGCACCCTGGCCATCACCATCGCGCTCAGTCCGGCGCTGCTCGACAACGCGCAGATGGCGATTCCCGGCGCCGTCTACGGCATCGTCATGTTCTTCACGGCCGCCGCCTTCGGTTACCTGGTCAACCGGGTTGGTGCCGGCCGGGAGCCGGCGCCGGACGGTGCCGTCCGGAGCTGAGCCGGCCGGAGACAGAGGTGGCCGGGGGGCCGGGACGAATCGTCGTTGGCGTTCCCTCCCTGTGCAACGATCGTTGGGCGTCATGCCGACCGCCCGGCTCCGTCGGTCTGCCCCAGCATCGGTCACTGGCAGGCAGGCGGAAAGGCGCCACACCTCGTACCCTTTGGAGAGCACGATGTCCCTCTCTCCGGCTCGGGTCCTCGCCGCGCTGAACGCGGTGCGACCGCCCGACCAGGCGTCCCCTGTCATGGGCAAGGCGGTGGTGATCGGCGGCAGCATCGCCGGCATGCTTGCCGCCCGGGTGCTCTCCGACTACGCCGAGAGCGTGGTGGTCATCGACCGCGACGACCTACAGGCGACCGGAGGACGACCGGGCGTACCACAGGGGACTCAACTGCACGCCCTGCTGCCCGGTGGCTTCCTCCAGTTGGAGCAGCTGTTCCCCGGGTTCCGGGAACAGGCCCTGGCACAGGGGGCGATCGAGGCTCCGCCGGCAGCCCGGCGGAACTACCTGGACGGCCGGCTGAAGGTCGTCGTACCGGACGACGCCGACAGCCTGGCCGGGAGCCGGCCGCTGCTGGAGTCGTTGATCCGGCAGCAGGTGCTGCGACTGCCCAACGTCAAGACGGTCACCGCCCGCGCCACCGGGCTGGTGTTCGACGGCCCGGTGGCCAGCGGCGTCCGGTGCGACGTCGGCGGTTCGCCGG
Organism: Micromonospora sediminimaris; assembly: GCF_016863575.1. Lineage (NCBI taxonomy): Bacteria > Bacillati > Actinomycetota > Actinomycetes > Micromonosporales > Micromonosporaceae > Micromonospora > Micromonospora sediminimaris. The sequence continues at coordinate 36,300 of NZ_BOPD01000032.1, read as the reverse complement.
GTGTCGAGCACGCCGATCTGGTGGTGGACGCCATGGGGCGGTCCAGCCGGCTCTCCGACTGGCTGGCAGAGGCCGGGTGGGAGCGGCCGGCGCTGCGGCGGATGACTGTGCACCTCAACTACGCGACCGCCCTGTTCCGACGCGACGAGGCGGACCCCGAGCACACGGTGGTGCTGGCGCTGCACAGCCCGACGACGTCTGTCGACGTCGCCGGTGCCGCGTTCTTCGCGATCGAGGACGGTCGGTGGATGGCGATGATGGCCGGCTACGGGGAGCACCGTCCCGGCCGTACCGCCGAGGATTTCGTCCGACGGCTGCGCGAGCAGTTCCCGCCGGAGTTCGCGACGGTCGCCGACAGCGAGATCCTCGGCGACGTGCAGACCTACCGGCACGCCGACAGCCGGCGTCGGGACTTCCACGCGGTGACCCGGCTGCCGGGCGGGCTGGTCAGCGTCGGTGACGCGGTCGCCTCGTTCAACCCGGTGTACGGGCAGGGCATCACCGCCGCCGCGCTGCACGCGGCCTGCCTGGCGCACTACCTGCGGCCCGGTCCGGACCTGGGTCTGCCGGCCCACCACTTCTTCGCCCTTCAGAAGATCGTGGTCGACGCCGCCTGGTCGATCTCGACCTCGGCCGACCTGGCCTTGCCGCACGTCGACGGCCCCTACCCACGCGGCTACCGGCTCTCCAGCTGGGTGAGCCGCCAGATCGTCGCGGCGACCGTCACCGACGTGACCACTGCCCGGCGGTTCAACGACGTCGTCTCGATGCGCAAGCACCCGAGTTCGCTCGTCACACCGAGGGTGATCCTCGGCGCCCTGCGGGCCAACCGACGCGCTCGCTGACTGACCGCACATCCCGGCTGAACCGCCGCTCCTCCTCCAGCCCGGCTCCCGCCCCGCGATCTTGCACTTCTTGCCTCCTCAGAAGTGGTGAAAAGGTGCATCTCGGCGACCGGAAGTGCAAGATCGCGGGGCGGGGTTGGCGGAGATAGTTGCGCCCATTGCGATATACGCATATGTTGGCGGCGGCGAGAGGGGGCGCGGGGTGGGTGCCGGGCACGATCACGGGCGGCAGGTTGCCCGGGCGGGGGAGAAGCACCGCGGGCGACTGTGGGCGGCCTTCGCCCTGTTGGCGACCTTCATGCTGGTGGAGGCGGTCGGCGCCTGGGTGACCGGCTCCCTGGCCCTGCTGTCGGACGCCGGGCACATGTTCACCGACGTGCTGGGCATCGGCATGGCGCTCGCGGCGATCACCGCCGCGAGCCGGGCCTCCCGGGACGGTCAGCGCACCTTCGGCCTGTACCGGATGGAGGTCCTGGCGGCGCTGGCCAACGCGGTGCTGCTCTCCGGGGTCGCCCTCTACGTGCTGGTGGAGGCGCTCCGGCGGTTCGACGACCCGCCGGAGGTGCTGGTCGGCCCGATGCTGGCGGTGGCCGTCGGCGGGCTGGTCGCCAACGTGGTCGCCTTCCTGCTGCTGCGCGCCGGGTCGACGGAGAGCCTCAACGTGCGCGGCGCCTACCTGGAGGTTCTCGGTGACCTGATCGCCTCGGTGGGCGTGCTGGTCGCGGCCGGGGTGATCGCGCTGACCGGCTGGTGGTACGCGGACCCGATCGTCGCCGTCGGGGTGGGCCTGTTCATCCTGCCCCGCACCTACCGCCTCGCCCGCGCCGCGCTGCGGGTGCTGGTGCAGGCCGCGCCGCCGCACGTGGACGTCGCCGAGGTACGCGACGGCCTGCGTGGGCTCGACGGTGTCGCCGACGTGCACGATCTGCACGTGTGGACCCTGACCTCGGGGATGGAGGTGGCTTCGGCGCACCTCACCCTGGACACCGGAGCGGACCTGGCCCCGGTGCTGGCCGCCGCCCGCCAGATGCTGCACGACCGCTTCCGCATTGAGCACGCCACCTTGCAGGTCGAGCCGCGGGACGCCGAAGGCGTCTGCGGCGGCGCCCACTGGTGAGTCGGTCAGCGCAGTTGGATCACGTTGCCGGTGACCAGCCGCCCGCTCTCCCCGGCGAGGAAGGCGATCACCTCGGCGACCTCCTCGGGCTCGGCCACCCGCAGCAGGTGCGGGTCGTCGGCGACGGCGGCGCGTACCTCCTCGCTGACCCAGCCGGTGTCGGTGACCGGTGGGTGCACGGCGTTGGCGGTGATGCCGAACGGCGCGAGTTCGTGTGCCGCGGCCATGGTGTAGTTGACCAGGGCCGCCTTGGCGGCACCGTAGGAGACCTCCTCGGGGAACCCGTCACTGCCGCCGGAAGTGAGGCTGATGATGCGCCCCCAGCCGCGACGCGCGGCGACGTTGCGGCGGGCGAACTCGGCGATCAGCAGGGCGCCCGCGCGGGCGTCCACAGCGAACTGTGCATCGAAGGATTCGGCGCTCACCGGCCGCAACGACCGGCCGTGCCGGTCGACGGCGGTCGGCTTGAACGTGTCGGCCAGCCAGCCGCTGGCATTGTTCACCAGGATGTCGACCGTGCCCAGCTCGCGCTCGGCGATGTCGAACAGCCGGGCCGGGACGGCCGGGTCCGCCAGGTCCGCCTCGACCGGCAGCACCCGGCCGCCGACGGCGCGGACGCGCTCGCTCACCTCGGTCGCGTCGCCGGCCCGCTTGCGTCGGTACGCGTCGGGGATGCCCGGGTCCGGCGGGTCGTCCAACCGTAGGTAGCTGACCAGCACCGCTGCGCCCAACCGGGCCAGCGTGACGGCGGTGGCCGCGCCGATGCCGTGGTTGGCCCCGGTGACGAGGGCCACCCGGCCGGTCAGGTCATTCGTCGGAAACACGCCTTCGGCTCTCATGGGGCGGGTACGACCTCCTGCCCCAACGGCCAGATCGCCGCCGGGACGAGCTTGAAGTTGGCCACGCCGAACGGGATCCCGATGATGGTGAGACAGAGGCCGACGCCGGCGACGATGTGCGAGAGCGCCAGCCACCAACCGGCCAGCAGTACCCAGATGATGTTGGCGAGACCCGAAGCCACCCCGACACCGGGCTTCGGTGCCAGGGTCCGGCCGAAGGGCCACAGCGAGTACGACGCCAACCGCAACGACGCCACGCCGAACGGGATGGTGACGACGAGCACGAAGCAGATCAGGGCGGCGATACCGTAGCCGATCGCCAGCACGAGGCCACCACCGAAGATGAGCCAGAGCACGTTCAGCAGGAATCGGATCATGAACCCATGATGACCGCCGCGCGCCACCGGCCACCCGGTGGGCGGCCGGTGGCGCGGCTGGTTCAGCCGGTGACGCCGGTGACGGTGCTGCCGGACCGGGTGACGCGGTAGGTCACCTGGGCACCGCTCCAGAAGTGGAAGGTGAGGGTGACCGCTGCGCCGTCGCGGACCTCGCCGAAGAAGGTGTCGGTCAACGTGATCCGGTTGCCCGGGTAGTCAGGGCTGAAGGCCACGTCGAACTCCTTGAACGACGTCCAGTCGTGCGGGCCGGCGTTGCTGCCGTCGGCGTACCTCGCCTCCATGGTGGCGAGCTGGTCGCCGCGGAACTGGGTCGGAATGGCGAAGGCGGCTGTCGTTCCGGTGGCGCTGGACAGGACGGGGGTGTCGTAGGTGATCACGTCTATCCGCCAGGGCACACCGGCCGAGAAGCGGGCCTGGAGGCTGGCGTTGACCCCGTACGCCCGGTTGCCTACCAACCGGGTCAGCGCGCTCGCGGTGATGGTGAGCTGGTTGCCGGAGACCGTGTAGTCGGTGCCCTGCGTCAGGTTCGTGCTGCCCTGGCGCAACCCGGAGAAGGTGGTGCCGTTCAGGTTGAGGGTCAGCGACTTCGCGGTGATCGAGCCGGTACGCGGCACGTACACCTGGTCGGACGACGCGGTGCCGGAACGGGTCGTCCAGCTCGACCTGATCTGGGCCCACAGCTCCGGGTCCTTCCACTGGAAGGCGACCCGGTCGAAGTGCTGACCGTTGTCCCAGAGCTGGGTGGTGAGCCGCTTGGATCGCGCGTAGTGCCCGAGGAACTCGAAGAACTTGAGCTTCTCGCCCTGCTGGATGGTGCCGGTGTGCCGGTCGAAGCCGAGCAGTCCGTACTCGCCGATGACGACCGGGATGTTGCGGGTCACGAAGGCGTTGTGCACCCGGTCGAACGAGTCGGTCAGATCCTGCTGCGTCGTGGCGTCGAAGCGGGTGCCACCGGCGACGTTGACGCTGAACGGCCAGTAGCCGTAGAAGTGCACGGTGGCGATCAGGTTGCGGTCGTCGAGCTGGTTGATCGTCGTGGTCAACTCGTTGATCCGAGCCTGTTCGGATGAGGTGTGCAGGGTCGGCAGGACCAGCATCCGGGTGGCGTTGGTGCCGCCCGAGGCGCGCACGATCCGGTGGAAGTTCACGTTCAGCTCGTGCAGCAGCTCCGCGTTCTGGGCGTCGCCGGAGCTGTTGGCGAACTGCGGCTCGTTGACGCTCTCGAAGTGCAGCCTCGGCGAGTGGTCCCGGAACGCGGCGGCGATCTGGGTCCACAGCGCGTTGTAGCGGTTGAGCACCGTGGTCCGGTTCGTCGGCATCTCGTGGATCCACTGCCACGAGTCGTGGTGCAGGTTGATCATCACGTAGAAGCCGTCGTCCAGGGCCCAGCCGACGACCTCCTTGATCCGGTTCAGCCAGGCCGCGTCGATGGTGTACGAGGGCGCGGGGCCGTGGTGGTTGCTCCAGGTCACCGGGATTCGGATGCTGTTGAAGCCCTGGGCCCGGATGGCGTCGAGCTGCGCCTCGGTGACGCGCGGGTTGCCCCACGCGGTCTCGTCGGCGCCGACCGCGTCGAAGGTGTTGCCGAGGTTCCAGCCGGGCTGCATCGCCGCCACGTAGGCCATCGGGTCGCCGGCCGGCGGCGGGCTGGTCGGCGGCGGGGTGCTCGGCGGTGGCGTGCTCGGCGGCGGGGTGGTGGTCGGTGGCGGGGTGGTGCCGACGCTACCGGTGCAGGTGACGCCGTTGAGGGCGAACGTGGTCGGTGCCGTGTTGCTGCCGGACCACGAGCCGTTGAAGCCGAACGACGCGGTCTGGTTGGTGCCCAGGGCGGCGTTGTAGCTGACGTTGCTGGCGGTGACATCGTTGCCGGACGAGGTGACCGTGGCGTTCCATGCCTGCGTGACCCGCTGCCCCGAGGGGAAGGTCCAGGTCAGCCGCCAGCCGTTGAGCGGGTCGCCGAGGTTCGTCACGGCGACGTTGGCGGTGAACCCGCCCGGCCACTGGCTGGGGGCGGAGTACGCCACCCGGCATCCGGCCGCCGCGTGCGCGGTGCCGGCGGTGATCAGGCCGGCCCCGGCCAGTAGTGCGGCGACGCCGCTGGCGACGAGGCCGAATCGCCAACGTGTCCTGCGTAGTGTGCCCTTCAGCCCAGCCATGACGCTCCTCGCGTGGTGATGGTGTCAACGGGGTGGCTGGCCGGGCGTCGCCGGGCCACCGGAAACATCCGGCCGGCTCGCACCATAAGTTGGGATCATCAACTTTGTCAATCGATGCAGCACGATATGAAGGCTCTCTGCCCAGGTGAGAAAGGTGAACCAGGGATGGCTTATTCCGGTCCGGCGTACCGAGACGGTGGGGATACCGCCTCGAACGGTTCGGCGGCTGCCAGCGGGAAGGAAGCGTCGCCAGGCGGTGAATGAGCGGGGCCCGGTGGGGTAGTCGGCGGCGTGGCGGCGGGGGAGGACGACAGCGGCTGGGCGCATCGTGCCGGCGGCCGGGTCCAGGCCGGGGTCGCCAGCACGGTCGGGAGCCTCAGCCAACGCATCGGCTGGCGGGAGCGACGCCGGAGCCTGGAGTTGTACGCGATCCTCGCCGTTCAGGCGGGCGTGGCCGCCGCGATCGCCTGGACGCTGGCGCACGAGCTGCTGAACCACCCGTCGCCGGTGTTCGCCCCCAGTGCCGCCGTCGGCACCATCGCCGCCGCGATCGGCCGACGGACCCGTCGTACCGTCGAGCTACTGGTCGGCGTGCTGGCCGGCCTGCTGGTGGGTGACGCCCTGATCATGGTGATCGGCACCGGCCCCTGGCAGATCGGCACCGTGGTCACCCTAGCCATCCTGCTCGCGCTGACCATGAGCCGGGGTGGCGCGGTCGTCACCCAGGCCGGCGGTACGGCGGTGCTGATCGCCACCCTCTCGCCGATCCAGCGGGGACTGGAGGTGCCGCGGGTCATCGACGCGGTCATCGGCGCGATCTCGGCCGTGGTGGTGGTGGCCGTGCTGCCGGTCAACCCGGTGCGCATCATCCAACGGGCCGCCCGCCCCCTCTTCTCCACCCTGATCGAACACCTGCACAACGCCGCGGACGGGATGTCCCAGGGCGACGCCGCGGTGGTGGCCGCCGCCCGGGACGGCTTGTACGGCCTGAGCCCCCAACTGACCCTGCTCAACGACGCTGTTTCCGGCGCACGGGAGGCGGTGGCGGTGTCGCCGGCCCGCTGGCACCGACGGGGCGAGTTCGAGCACTACGAACGTGGTACGCGCTACCTCGACCTGGCCGTCGGGGGTGGTCAGGAGATGCTGCGCCGGGCGGCCACCGCGGTCCGGGACGAGGAACCGATCCCGGCCGGGCTGGCGGCCGCTGTGCACTACTTCGGCGACGCCCTGGCGCTGTTGCAGGTCGAGGCGGAGAGCGGGCACCACACGAACCGGTCCGAGCAGTTGATCCTCAAGGCGGTCGACCGGGCCGCCGAGGCGTACGACGAGGGGGTCGGCTTCTCCGGCAGTGTGGTGGTGGCCCAGATCCGTACCGTCGCCACCGACCTGTTGCGCAGCCTCGGCTGCCACGAGGAGGAGGCGGTCGCCGTGATCCGGCGGCGTTTCGAAGCGCAGCGTCGGGCGAGCGAGAAGTCGCCCGCCGAGCGGAAGGCGGCGTGACCGGACCGTGGCTCAGAGCCGCCCGGCGACCGTCCGGGCCAACTCGGTAAGCGGCTTGTGGTACTTGGCCGGGTCGTCCAGCCGGACCAGTCGGATGGCCACCCACACCCCGGCGGCGTGCACGAAGACCGCGCCGTCCTCCAGGTAAGCCTCGTCCCCGATCCCGGACAGCGTCTCGAACTCGTGGTCCAGATCGCGGTCGACGTCGAGGATCTTCTTGGCTCCGTCGCCCACGTAGACCTCCACCTGCGCCAGCGGACCCGAGACCGGCCCGCTGTACGTGCAGGTCTCACGGACCGGCACCGGATCCTCCAGGCGGGTGCCCGCCAGTTTCTCGGCGTCCTCCTTGGGTACCAGGGCGCAGGCGTCGACAGGCGGCGCCTCGGCCGTCGGCTCCGTTGCCTCGGTCGCGTCGGTGGGCGGGGCCGGCTCCGCCGCCTCGGTCGGTGGCGGTGGCGCGGCGGCGGGTTCGGCGTTGCCGCCGCAGGCGGTGAGTGCGGCGACGGCGACGGCCGTCGCGGCGAGCTTGAGGTACCTCACGGTCGTCTCCTCGGGGGGCGTGGTGTCACCGGGGGAGGGCGTCGAGCAGCCGGCGCAGTGCCTGCTCGTAGCCGTCGGGCTGCGCGCCGAGGCGCTCGAAGCTGCTCAACGTCACGGTGAAGCTGCCAGCGCCGCCGACGAGCACCGCCTCGGCGCCGATGTCCTTGACCGCCAGGTAGCCCTTGCCGTCCCCGTCAAGATCCGTCACCGTCTGGTAGGTCTGCTCGGCCTGCTGGCGCTGATAGTCGTAGGTCGTCTCGCCGGCCAACTGGGAGGCGGTCGTCACGGACAACGCCGCCACCCCCTTGCCGTCGCCGAAGCTGCAGTTGCCGTCGTCGACCATGGACTGGCCGATCAATTCTGAGATCTGGGCTGCGGTGAACGGGCAGGGCGGGGCCTCGGTGCCCGCGCCGTCGGCGGACACGTCCAGGTCGGTCTCCACATCCGCACCGGGGCCAGCCGCTGGCGGCGCAGGTTCGGCGCTGTCGCAGCCGGTCAGCGCGAGCGCGGCCGCGAGCACTGCGGGCAGGATCAGTCGACGCACAGGTTCGGCTCCCTTCTGACGCCCGGCCGCCACCGGGCCGGGCTGTTCGACCACACCCAGAACGGACGACCGCCGCTCGCACGGCACGGCTGGACCGGTGCCGGCAGCCGGCACCGGTCCACCCGAAGCCGGTCCGCCGGTAGTGACGTCTCGACGCTACGACCACACGGCCGGCGAGGAATCCGGCGTTTCCCTAGCCTTTGGCCGTGCCGGTCGGCGCGCCGACGGTCGCCGCCGGCCGGTGTAGCCGTTCGTCGGGTCCACCTGCCCGCGCCAGCGCGGCACCCAGTTCCGCCCGGCGGGAGATGCCCAGCTTGCGGTAGACCCGCGACAGGTTCGTCTCGACGGTCTTCGGGCTGACGAACAGCTCGTCGGCGATTGCCCGGCTGGTCCGTCCCTGCGCGGCGAGCCGGGCGACCCGCTCCTCCGTGGCGGTGAGGTCCGACGGAGCGGGCGGGCGCCCACCGAGCCGGGCGGCCTCGGCCCGGGCTCGCTCGGCGAACACCGTCGCGCCCAGGGCGTCGAACTCGACCGCCGCGGCGGCCAGTGCCTCCCGGGCCGGCCGCTTGCGGCGGGACCGGCGGTGCACCATACCCTCGACCAGCAGACACCTGGCCCGATCCAGCGGCAGGACCTCCGGCGGCACGGCGGCACGCGCGGCGGCGAGGTCGTCCAGGGCAGCCGAGGGGTCGACGCCACTGGCGCTGTCCAGCAGGGCGCGGCTGCGCGCCAGCCCCAGCAGCGTCCAGGGGCGGGGCAACCGCCGGTGACGTTCCGCCAGCCGGGCCAGGGCGTCGCGCGCCGTGACCAGGTCGCCGGCACCCACGCAGGCCTCGATCCAGTCGGTCTCGAAGCGCTGTGCGAGCGGCTCGGCCAGACCCATCCGGTCGACCGTCGCGGCGAGTCGGCCGTACCCGGCTGCGGCGTCGGCCGTCCGGCCGGCGCAGAGCGCCACGAACGCTGCCAGTTGCAGGTGGATCCGCCGGCACCAGTCGTCGTCGAGCTGCTCGGCCAGTCGGAGCCCCGCCTCGGCCACCCGTTGCGCCACGTCGAGTCGGCCACGGAGGGCGTCGAGCAGCCCGGCCAGCCAGATTTCCGCGGTCGCCTCGGTGCCCAGCAGCTCACCGAGCTCGCGGGCCGCCGCGATGTGCCGTTCGGCAGTCGACCACCGCCCCGCGAGCAGCTCGGTCTCGCCGAGGTGTTTGAGCAGGTCGTACTGCGAGGGCTCATCTCCCCGAGCGGCCGCCAGATCCAGCAGGCTGCCCAGCCGTCGTCGGGCCTGGGCCGGATCGTCGATCGACTTCCACCAGATCGCCGGGATCGTGCCGGCGAGCCACGACGGCTCCGGTCCCTCCATCTCCAGCGCCCGGTCGAGCAGTTCGATGCGCGGTGGTTCGCCGGCCCGTACCTCGTTGAAGAACAGGTGCAGCAGCGCCGCGGCGAGCAGCGTGCGGTCTCCGCCGGGACCGGTGAGCAGGGCGATGGCTGCCTCGGCATGGGCCCGCGCCGGATCCGGCAGGTCGACGAAGAGCGCCAGGTGGGCGTGGATCCGGCCGGCCAGCGGGGAATCCGGACGGGTTGCCGCCAGTGCCCGGCCGGCTGCCTCGACCGCCGTGCCGCCGGACTCGTCGGCGCTCCAGGCGACCACCGCGCGCAGCAGCAGCGCTTCCGCGCGGACGTCGCCGCCGAACTCGGCGGCCACCGCCTCGGCGGCGACGCGTGCGCCGGGGTGGTCGCCGCACCCGAAGCGGCAACGGGCCGCCGCCAGCAGCCGCTGGCCTCGGCTGGCCACATCGTCGGCGGGCGTGAGCCGCGCCGCCGACTCGTACAGATTCGCGGCGGCCTCCGGCGCGCCCCGCGCATGTTGCCGGGCGGCAGCCGCGGCGAGGGCGTCGGCGACCACCGGGTCCGCCGTGGTGGTGCACAGGGCCAGGTGTCGGACGCGTTCGTCCGGGTCGGTCACCACCTCGGCGAGCCGGCGGTGCAGGCCGCGCCGGACGCCGGGTGGGATGCCGGCGCGGACCGCGGCCGCGTAGACCGGATGGGCGAACTCCACCCGCACCGCCCCGACCACCAGCAGACCGGCCTCCTCCGCGGCGTCGAACGCGGCGGGGGAGATCCCCGTCGCGGCCAGGTCCCGAAGCAGCGGTACGCCGAGCAGGGCGGCCAGCCGTACGGCGTCCCGGCAGCGGGCCGGGAGCCGGGCGAGCACCTCTCCGAGGAGTTGATGCATGGACGAGGCCACCGGTAGATCCTGTGCCGGCTCCGGTGGCTGCGGCAGGCGCTGCACCGCGCGGGTCACCTCGATGGCGACAAGTGGGTTGCCGGCAGCCTCCCGGGCGATCCGGGCGAGCAACGAACGACTCAGGGTGGCACCGACCCGCTCGCGCAGGAGGTGGTGCAGGGCCCCCACGCCCAGCGGAGCCAGTGGCAGCCGGGTCAGCCGGCCGGGACCGGAGTCGAGCCCGAGCGGCGCGATCCGCATCGTCGGCGTGTTGTCGGTGCGGCAACTGACCAGGGTGGACAGCCCGGGAGCGACCCGGCGCAGCGCGAACCGCAGCGCTCGTTCGCTCGGCCTGTCCAGCCATGGCGAGTCGTCCACGGCGACCAGCACCGGCCGGCCGGCGGCAAGCACGGCCTCCAGCAGCGAGCGGGTGGCGGCACCGACCACCCGCTCGTCGACGGTCTCGTCGCTGTCCCGGGTGAGCAGCACCATCTCGGCCGCGACGCGCTGTGGGCGCGGCAACTCCACCACCAGGTCCGCCAGCGGACGGAGCAGGTCGGCGAGGGCGGCGAAGGGCAGCTCGGTCTCGCATTCGGTCGGCGCACAGGTCAGCACCGACCAGCCGGCCCGCGTCGCCTCGGTGACCAGTTCCCGGAGCAACGTGGTCTTGCCGATGCCGGCCGGGCCCTCCAACAGCACCGACCCCGGCTCGCGTAGTGCGCGCCAGGCCTGGTCGAACACCCCGTCGCGGCCGACGAGCGTACCCCGCATGGTGCGATTCTGGCACCGATGAGGTGGAGTGGCCATCGTGCGGACGGTGGCCCACCGCGGGCGGTCGGCCAGGGTGGGCGTCAGGCGTGCAGGGTGCGGCTGGGCGGAAATCCGTAGGTGGCGTGGTAACGCGCGGTGAACCGGCTGTGGCTGAGGAACCCCCACCGGGAGGCGATCGCGGAGACGGTCTCCTGGCGGGGGTCGGCCTGCACGAGGTCACGGTGGGCGCGGTCGAGCCGGACCCGGCGCAGGTGCGCCATCGGGGTGGTGTCGAGGTGCCGGCGGAACGCCAGTTGCAGGGTCCGCAGCGAGACCTGGGCGGCGGCGGCGATGTCGGCTGCGCCGATGTCGCGGTCGGCGTACTCCTCGATGAAGGCCGTGGCGCGGCGCAGCGTGGCGGTGGTTGCGGCCCGCCGGTCGATGGCCTGTGGCCAGCGTGTGGTGGAGTTGGGGAAGACCGCCAGGGCCGAGGCGGCCAGCATCCGGGCCGCGTTGGCGATGACCAGCGGTTCGCGGTACGCGTACGGGTTGCCCAGGACGACGTGGTTGAGGTAGCTCGTGGTGTGCCGCCACAGTCCGGCCAGGGCCGGGGAGGCGGGGGACAGACCGCCGAACTGGACCGCCCTCACCCGCCCGGCGGACGCGGTGCCGGTCACCCGGTCCAGCACGGCGAGGTCGAGCAGGCATACGCTGACCCGGCCCGGCAGCCAGCGCAGCGAGCAGGGAAGGTCGGGGAGGGTGGCCAGGAAGACGTCGCCCGGGCTGTACCGGCCGTACGCACCGGCGCTTGAGCGGTCGACGCGTCCGTTGAGGACCTCACAGATCACCAGCGCGGCGGGCGGTTCGACATCGATATCGAGCTGGGTGGACTGTTCCAACGACTCCAACCAGAACGAGCCCGCGTCGACCCGGTGGTGGCGGAACCGGTAGCGGACGCCGGGGGCCGCGCGGAGGGCGACCTTGGAGCGGTAGGCGTACGCCAGGAAGTCGCGGATCGTCTCCGGGTCGCGGCTGTCGAACCGGTGGGCAATCGGAACCTTCGTCTTCAATACGTCTCCATCGACCTGGACGGAGGGCGCTTCGGCACGCCGGGACGATGCCCCGGCGAGACGTGGTGGATCCGGAGAGCGATAGGACATGCAGAGCCAGGATTCCCATCGATGGTATCCACAAAGGAAGGACTCCCATGAAGTTTTCGTGGCGCATCCGTCGCGCCCGGTAGATCTCGCTCGTTGTCGATGTCAGGGGAGTTTTCGTTTTTGGGCTAATCGGTACGGCCCGGCGTGCGCGCACCGGGCTAGCCGACAACCCTCCGTGGCCATGATCATGCGAAGGGTGTCGAACGAGGGGTAGCTGATCGACCAACGGGTGAAGGGGTGGGGTGTTGGAGACCAAGGATCCGACTGACATCGTCCGACTGGCGACGGCTGAGGCACGCCGGCGGATCGCCGGCGAGACAGACCTGACCGGCATCGTGGGATCCCGCACGACCGACCTGGGTGGTGCCCTGCGGGACGTGTTGCGCTGCGCCCTGGTGGCGCAGCGGGTGGTGGCACCGACGCGGCTGATCGCGCTCTGCCGCGACCTCGCCCTCGGGCCGGACGCCTTCGACCTGCTGGGTCACCACCTGCTGGGCGCCCTGGTCGGCTACCGTCCGGGGCCGGACGCGTTGGTCCGGGTGGGCGGGGCGCTCGGACTGGCGCGACGGGAACTGTTCACCCATCGACATTCCGTGCCTGGTGATCCACCCCGGCCCGCCAGCCGGGTCGGCCGAGGAAACAGCGCCTCCGTCCGCTACCGCTCGGCCAAGCCGCCGGAGCATCTGCCCTCGCCGCCGAGCTGGACCTGCACCGGTTGCGGGCAGGAGTGGCCGTGCGCGGTCAAGCAGAGCCAACTGCTCGCGGAGTTCGGCGGTGCCCGCGCCGCGCTCGCTGTCTACCTGGGCTCCTGTCTGCTGGCTGCCGCCCGGGATCTACCCGGGCTACCGCTGGCCCGGGCGCGTAACCGCTTCCTCGGCTGGCTGCCCCGCCGGCCGTGATGAGGAACCGTCCGCCGGTCGTCGACCGGCGGACGGGCTCAGGTCGCCTCCGGCAGGCTTGTGCGGACAGGCCGGTCGGCACGCGGCACCGCTCGGGGCGGCCCGATCAGTTCGCCGCCGGCTCGGGCGCCCGATCGGTGTCGTTCGCGGCGGGTGGGGCCGGCTCGGCCTGGTCGGACTGCTGGTTCGCCGGCTGGCCGGCGAACCAGTCGATGCCGCCCGGCCCGCCTGCCGCCACCGCCGCCGCCGCGCGAGCCACCGGATCCACCAGCGGGCGGGCGCCGTGCTCAGGTCCGCCACCGGCTTTGCCCGAGCCTGGCTGCGGGTTGCCCGGCCGGCCGGTCGCGGCTCCGTTGCGCTCCTGGCCTGCCGGGGCGGCGGGGTCGGCCGCCGTCCGCTCCGAGCCCAACCCGGCCTGCTCGGCGTCCTCCTCGGCAGCGGCGGTCGCCCCCTCGGCCGGACCATCGGCCGCCGGGGTCACCTCGCCACCGCCCGCCGTGGCCGCGTCGCCACCGGTCCGGGAAACCCCCAGTCGGGCGGCCACCATCGGGTACTCGGCGGTCTCGCCGCCACCGGCCGCAGCCGCCATCACCGCCGCGGCCGCCAGATCGGCGACCCGCTTGGCCTCCCGCTGCACCCGGGCCCGGGTCTCCTTGGCGTGCCGCTCGGCGGCCTCGGCCGCCCGGCGCACCTCGTCCAGTCGCTGACGCTCCGCCACGAGCTCGTGGCTGGTCTCCTCCAGCAGCTGCCGCAGCCGGTTCAGCTCGGCCTCGGTGGCGTCCTTGGCGCGGCGAGCCTCGTCGAGCTGCTGCTCGGCGTCGTCCAGCTGCTCGTGCAGCTGGTCCAGTGCCTGACGCTGCTCCCCGACCTCAAGCTGGACCGCGTGCAACTGTTCCTCGGCCGCCGCGGCCTGCTCGTCGCTGAGCTTGCGCACCTCGGCCGCCTGCTCGTCGGCGCGCTTGCGGATCTCCGCCGAGTACTGCTGGGCGTCGGCGATCATCGAGCTGACCCGCTGCTCGGCGGCGGTGCGTTGCGCGGCCAGCTCACGCTCGACAGCGGCCCGCTGCTCGGTCAGGTCCTCCTCGGCCGTGGCCCGTCGCTCGGCCAGCTCCTCCTCGACCGAGGCCCGCCACTGCGCCAGCTCCTGCTGGCTCTTCGACCGGGCCGCCTGGATCTCCTGGTGGATCTGGGTACGCGCCGAGGTGGTCAGCGCCTCCGCCGCCGAGCGGGCCTGCTCGACCTGCTGTCGGCACTGCTCGCCGATCCGCTGCGCCTCCTGCTGGGCACGCTCGTGTGCGGCCTCCCCGTCGGCGCGCAGCTTGTCGGCCCGCTCGCGGGTCTCGGCCAGTTCCGCGTCGGCCGTCGCCCGCAACTCCTCGTACGTCTTCTCGTGCTCGGCCCGCCGGGCCGCCAGTTCCTCTTCCAGGTCGGCCAGCGCCTTGACGGTGCGTTCCCGCGCGTTGGCGAGCGTCTTCTCCGCCTCCGCCTGGAGTTTGGTGGCCCGCTGGGTGTGCGTGTCGATGATCGCCGCGGCCTGCTTCTCGGCCAGGTCCAGGATCTGGCCGACCATCGGGCCCACGTCCTGGAAGGTGGCCTTGTCCACTTGCGCCGGTCGCTGCCGCAGCTCGGCCATCTCGCTCTGCACCGCCTGGAGCTTTCCGCTCAGCTCCCGTACGTGTGCGGTGGCCCGGTCCCGTTCCGCCGAGATGGCGGCGAGCCGGCCGTCCATCTGCTCGACGTAGCGCTCAACCTGCCGTTTGTCGAACCCGCGCAGGGCGACCTCGAAATTCGGCCGCGAGGCCAGGTCGTCGCGGACTGCGAACGGCTCCTCGCCGATGGACATGCCCCATCCTCCAGAGGATCGAAGAGCGCCACGCCGGCGGGCCGGCGGCGGATGACGCGCAACGTTACCGCTGCTCCGGCTGCTCTGTCCTCCCACCCCGGTACGGATTTCGCGTTGCCTGACGGGTGGTCCGGCATCGGCGTCCCGCCGATCGCACGTGGCTGCTTGTCCCGGTTGCACGCCAGGGGACCGGCCGGCGACGCGGCGTGACGTATCGACCCTGCTCACCGGCGTCGAGAGGGGCTGGTGGGGCGATGAAAGTGAGACAGACCCGCGTCTTGACACGTACTTAGGTTAGGTTAGCCTAACCGCATGTCGAGCGGACTGATGACGAACGACGCCGAGCAGAGCCTACGCGGTGTCGACCTGCGCCTGGGCTACCACGGCACCACGGTGGTGCACGGTGCTGCGATCACCCTGCGTCCTGGCACGGTGACCGCGCTCGTCGGCCCCAACGGCAGCGGCAAGTCCACCCTGCTGCGGGCATTGGCCCGGCTGCATCCGCTCGACAGCGGCACGGTGCTCTTCGCCGACGGCATCGCCGCCGCGGGTCTGCCCGCCAAGGAGTACGCCCGCCGGGTCACCCTGCTCGCCCAGAGCCGGCCGGTCCCCAACGGCGTCACCGTCCGCGACGTCGTCGGCTACGGCCGCCACCCCTACCGGGGCCGGTGGCGCGCGGACGACCCGGACGGCCCGGCCGCCATCGCCCGCGCGATGGAGGTCACCGGCGTCAACGCCATGGCCGGCCGGCCCGTGGACGAACTCTCCGGCGGCGAACTCCAGCGGGTCTGGCTGGCCACCTGCCTGGCCCAGGACACCCCGGTGCTGCTGCTCGACGAGCCCACCACCTTCCTCGATCTGCGCTACCAGGTCGGGATTCTCGATCTGATGCGTGACCTCGCCGACGATCACGGCGTCGCGGTCGGCGTCGTGCTGCACGACCTCAACCAGGCCGCCGCGGTGGCCGACGAGGTGGTCCTGCTGCACGGTGGCCGGGTCCGCGCCACCGGTACCCCGGCCGAGGTCTTCACCGAACACGACCTGACCGAGACCTACGGCATCCGGATCGAGGTCAGCACCGACCCGCTCAGCGGGCTGGTGACGACCCGTCCCGTGGGCCGACACCTGGCCCGAATCCCGGTCTGAGCACAGACCGTTCACGACACCCACCCGAGAAAGAACATCATGTCCCGTACCCGTGTAACCGCCCTGGTGGCCGCCGCCACCGCAGTGCTGCTGGCCGCCTGCGGCACCACCGAGAACACCACCGAGCCCGCCGCCACCACTCCCGCCGCCAGCGGCCCGGTCACCGTCACCGACAGCCGGGGCAAGGAGGTCAAGCTCGACGCCCCCGCGACCAAGGTGGTCGGTCTCGAATGGGGCGAGGTCGAGATGCTCGTCAGCCTCGGCGTCATGCCGGTCGGCGTCGCCGACCCCAAGGGGTACGCGACCTGGGTCAGCGCCGCCAAGCTCGACGCGGGCGTCAAGGATGTGGGCACGCGCGGTGAGCCGAGCATCGACTCCATCGTGGCGCTGCAACCAGACCTCGTGGTCATGGAGGACGACCGCGGCGCCAACGTGATCACGCAGCTGGAGAAGTATGTTCCGGTCATCGTGACCAAGGGCAGCGACGCCTCGGACAACCTCGGCCGGATGCGGGCCGACCTGAACATGATCGCCACCGCGGTCGGCAAGACCGCCGAGGCGGAGAAGCTGCTCGCCGACTTCGACGCCGCCATCGCCGACGGCAAGAAGAAGATCGCCGACGCCGGTGCGGCCGGCAAGCCGTTCGCCATCGCCGACGGCTGGAAGGAAGGCAGCACGGTCAGCATCCGGATGTTCGGCGAGGGCGCCCTGGTCTCCCAGATCGGCATTCAGCTCGGCCTGACGAACGCCTGGACCGGCGAGAC
Organism: Micromonospora sediminimaris; assembly: GCF_016863575.1. Taxonomy (NCBI): domain Bacteria; kingdom Bacillati; phylum Actinomycetota; class Actinomycetes; order Micromonosporales; family Micromonosporaceae; genus Micromonospora; species Micromonospora sediminimaris. The sequence continues at coordinate 19,575 of NZ_BOPD01000032.1, read as the reverse complement.
CGACCCGGCCTGGGGCCTGGGCCAGACCGACGTCGAGGGCCTGACCGTGCTCAAGAGCCCGGACCTGCACTTCTTCTACAACGCCTCGGACGGCGTCGACGTCTTCGCCGACGGGCTGAACAGCAACGCCATCTGGAAGTCGCTGCCCTTCGTCGAGCAGGGCAACCTGCACCGGATGCCCGACGGCATCTGGACCTTCGGCGGGCCGCTCTCCGGCAAGCAGTACATCGACCAGCTCGTCAGCACCTACGCGGTGTGACCACGCTGTCCGCGCCCCCGCGTCCGGAGCCGGCTGTCCAGCCGGCTCCGGCCGAGCGTCCCTCCACTCCCCGCGTCGTCGGGATCTTCGTCGCCGCCACCGCGCTGCTGCTGGCGGTCGTGGCGGTGCACCTGACCCAGGGCACCTCCGCCGTGGGTGCGCTCGACCTGCTCCGCCTGCTGACCGGCGGGGACGACGAGACCGCCCGGGTGCTCGTCGCGTCCCGGGTGCCCCGGCTGCTCGCCGGGCTGACCATCGGCGTCGCCCTCGGCTTCGCCGGTGCGGCGCTCCAGTCGATCGCCCGTAATCCCCTCGCGTCCCCGGACACCCTCGCCGTCAACGCCGGGGCACACCTGGCCATCGTCTCGGTCGCCGCGTTCGGCATCGCACTGCCCGCGCTGCCCGCCGGTGGCCTGGCCTTCTGCGGTGGCCTCGCCGCCGCCGGCCTGGTGATGGCGATGTCGTCCGGCGGTCAGGCCGGCACCACCCGGCTGATCCTCGCCGGCTCGGCCACCGCGCTGGCGCTCAGCTCGGTGACCATGCTGCTGCTCCTGCTGTTCGAGCAGGCCACCATCGGCCTGTTCGCCTGGGGCAACGGCTCCCTGGTGCAGAGCGACCTGGACACCCTCACCCAACTCGCTCCCGTGATCGTGGCCGCCGTGGCGGCGTTGATGCTGTTCGGCCAGCGCCTCGACATCCTCGCCCTCGGCGACGACACCGCCACCGTGCTCGGCATCGACGTACGCCGGACCCGGCTGATCGTCACCGTGCTGGCCGTGCTGCTGTCCGCCGCAGCGGTCACCCTCACCGGCCCGGTCGGTTTCGTCGGCCTCTGCGCACCGGTGATCGTCCGGCTGCTCGGCCCGCTGGTGCCCGGCGTCCACCGGCACCGGATCCTGCTGCCGCTGTCCGGTATGGCCGGCGTCATCATCGTCCTCGGCTCCGACGTGCTGCTGCGGGCCCTGATGGGTGGTCAGGCCGGCGTTGACATTCCCACCGGCGTGGTGACCACCCTGTTCGGCGCGGGAATCCTGATCTGGCTGGCCCGCCGGCACCGCGACGCCGGCCCCACCCGCCGTCCAGCCGGCGGTCACGCCGCCGTACGCTCCGCGACCTTCCACCGCACCGTGGTGGCGGTCGCCGCCACCGTCACCGCCGGGGCGGTGCTGCTCGGCATGCTCGCCGGGGACACCTGGCTGCTGCTCGGCGACATCGTCAACTGGGTCAACGGCAGCACCGGACCGGCGTACACCTTCGTGCTGGACCAGCGGTGGCCGCGCGTCACCGCCGCGATGCTGGCCGGCGCGGCCCTGGCGGTCGCCGGCACCACCGTGCAGGCGGTCTGCCGCAACCCGCTGGCCGAGCCCGGCATCCTCGGCATCACCGCCGGTGCCGGACTGGGCGCGGTCTCGCTGCTCACCTTCGTGCCGCTGGCCGGCGTCTGGGCCGTCTCCGGGGTCGCCGGGCTCGGCGCCATGCTGGCCTTCGCCCTGGTGTACGGCGCGGCCTGGCGGGGCGGCCTCAGCTCCGACCGGCTGGTCCTGATCGGCTTCGGTGCCTGGCAGGGCGGCATGGCCATGATCACCTTCATGATCGTGGCGTTCGACCCGTGGAACACCGGCAAGGCCCTCACCTGGCTCTCCGGCTCCACCTACGGCCGCACCGCGACCCAGGTGCTGCCGGTGGCGATAGCCCTGCTGGTGCTCACCCCGGCCGTGGTGGCCGCCCGCCGCGAGCTGGACCTGATGACGCTCGACGACGACACCCCACGGGTGCTCGGCGTCCGGCTGGAACGCACCCGACTGGTCGCGCTCGGTGCGGCGGCCCTGCTCACCTCGACGGCGGTCTCCGCCGTCGGCGTGATCGGCTTCGTCGGCCTGGTCGCACCGCACGCGGCCCGGGCTCTCGTCGGCGGCCGGCACACCCGGGTACTCCCGGTCGCCGCCCTCCTCGGCGCGGCCCTGGTCAGCCTCGCCGACACCCTCGGCCGCACCGTGATCGCTCCGGCCCAGATTCCCGCCGGGCTGGTCACCGCCATGATCGGCACCCCCTACTTCGTCTGGCTGCTGTGGCGTTCCCGCGCCGCCGCCCCACCCCGGTAAGCGCACCGACCCGACCCGGAGAGGCACCATGACCCACACTCTGCCCATCGCGCCCTGGCGGCTGTTCGCCGTCGAGGTCCGCGCGGTACGTCGGCTCAGCCCGTCCTTCGTCCGGGTCACCTTCACCGGTCCCGACCTGGACCGCTTCGCCGACAACGGGTACGACCAGCGGATCAAGCTGGCGTTGCCGCTGCCCGGCCAGGCCGGCGTCCACCTTCCACAGGGGCCGGACTGGTACGCGCGGTGGCGGGCCCTGCCGGATCACGAGCGCAACCCGATCCGGACGTACACGGTGCGCGCGGTCCGGCCGTACCTGAGCGAGGTCGACGTCGACCTGGTGCTGCACGGCGACGGTGGACCGGCCACCCGGTGGGCCCGCCGGGTCCGCCCCGGCGACTCGATCGCGATCGTGGGCCCCGACTCGGCGTACGGCGGCGACCACGGCGGGGTCGAGTTCCGGCCCCCGTCGACCGGGCGCCTGCTGCTGGCCGGGGACGAGACGGCGGTGCCGGCGATCAGCGGCATCTGTGAACGGCTACCGCTGGACGCGCGCGGCCGGGTGCTGCTGGAGGTCCCCGAAGCCGGTGACGCACTGCCGCTGATCACGCCGCCCGGTGTCGAGGTGACCTGGCTGCCCCGGGGTTCCGGTGGATACGGCAGCCGCCTCGTCGCCGCCGTCGCCGCGGTCGCCGGAGACCTGCTCGCCGGCGCCGCGCCCGATGAGCGCGGGCCGCAGCTGGTCGACGAGGTGAACGTGGACCACGAGATCCTCTGGGAGGTGCCCGAGGCGCCCCCGACGGCCCCGCTCTACGCCTGGCTGGCCGGAGAGGCCGGCGTCATCCGTACCCTCCGCCGACACCTGGTCTCCGAGCGCGGCCTGGACCGCCGCGCGGTGGCCTTCATGGGCTACTGGCGCCTCGGCCGCCCCGACCCCTCCTGACAGCTTTACCCTGCTGATCATGGGTTAGCGGCGGCTTCGAGATCGACTCTGCCGCCAACCTCATGATCAACGATGCGGGGGCAGGGTCGGGTGGTCAGGGGAGGGGGTGGGAGATGTTGCGGGCGTGGTCGGTGAGGGCGGCGGCGACGACGGTGGCCTCCAGGGGGAGCATTTCGAGGCAGCGGCGTACGGCGGTGGCCATCAGCGCGTTCGGCACCCGCATGGACAGCGTGCAGTGCGGCACCCACCGGCCCGGCCGGTAGTGCTCCACAAGCGTCACCCCGCCCGCGACGAGCAGGTCGTGCACCCGCCGGTGGTGCGCCAGCAGCTCCGAGGTGGGTACCGGACCCAACCACAGCACCCGGCCGACGAACTGACCGGCGTGCTGGAACGACAACCGCAGTGGTGCCGCCACCGTGGTGCCGGCCAGCGCTGCGGTGACCTGCTCCGGATCGAAGCGCGGCGCGACCGCGAGCGAGACGTGGGGCCGGTGCCGCTGCTCCAGCAGGGAGCGCATGCTCTGCACCCCCTCGGCCTCCAGGGCGTCCCACAGCACCCGGATCCGCCGGGTGGCGACGGTGTCCAGGTACAGCTCCAACGCGGCGACCACATGATCACTCTAGGGTGGAGTCCGAGGAACGCGCCGTCCGGGCGGCTCACGGCACGATGACGGCTCGACCTTCAAGCGTGCCGTCCTGCATCATCCGGTACGCGCTCATCGCCTCGTCCAGGCTGAACGTGGTGGTCTTCGGTCGTACCAGCCCGCGCGCACCCAGATCGAGCACCTCCAGCAGCTCGGGGCGGCTGCCCCAGTAGGTGGTCTGGATACTGACCTCGTACGGCACGGAGAAGAAGCCGACCGACAGCGAGCCGCCGCCGAGCCCCACGATGCTCAGGTCACCCACGGTCCGAGCGGCGGCGACGCCCAGCTTCAGCGTGGCATCGGCGCCGACGAAGTCGAGCACCACGTCGGCACCCCGACCGCCGGTGACCCTGCGGATCTCCTCGGCGGTGCCTTCGGCCGATTGCATCGTCACGTCGGCACCGCACTCCTCGGCGAGCCGCAGCGCCTCCTCCCGGGTGTCCACCGCGACGACCCGGGCGGCGGTGGTCGCCTTGAGGACCTGTACGCCGACGTGCCCCAGCCCACCGACGCCGATCACCAGCGCGGTGCTGCCCGGAGGCAGCTTCGGCCAGGACCGGCGAATCGCGTGGTACGGGGTGAGTCCCGCGTCGGTCAGGGGTGCGGCGTCGACCGGATCGAGCCCCTCGGGCAGCGGCAGCACGTGCCGGGCATCCGGCACCAACTCGTACTCGGCCATGCCGCCGTCCAGACCGAGGCCACCACCTCCGCCCGGCACCGGCGCGGCGGCCGGGTTCTCGCAGTAGTTGTCGACACCGACCCGGCATCGGGCGCAGCGACCGCAACCCCACGGCCCGTAGACCGCGACCGGCTGGCCCACCTCCAGCCCGGTCACCCCGGAGCCGAGCCGGTGCACCCAGCCCGCGTTCTCGTGGCCGAGCGTGAACGGCGGATTCCAGGGCAGGCCGCCGGCCTCGAAGTCGTGCATCAGGTGCAGGTCGGAGTGGCAGGCGCCGGCGGCCCCGATCCGCACCACCACCTGGCCCGGGCCGGGTGTCGGTTCGTCGACCTCGACCAGTTCCGGCTCCGTCTTCCAGGCGGGCAGCCGAAGAGCACGCATCCCTGTCTCCCATCGTCGTGACGCCCGAACCGGGGCTCCCCGACGGACGTCGACTCAAACCACCTCGGCGACCGCGCGCCCTCTCCTCCGGCAGTCACCGCCCAGCGGTTGCCGATCGGCCCGTCCGGCGGTCCACTGAACTACATGGGTGTCATCAAGGTGGGCACGTCCTCGTGGGCGGACCGGACGCTTGTGCGTTCCGGCTGGTACCCGCGCCAGGCGAACACCCCGGCCGGTCGGCTGGGCCACTACGCCGAGCGGTTCGGGCTGGTCGAGGTGGACACGTCGTACTACGCGGTGCCCGCGCCGGAGACCGCGCAGGGCTGGGTCGACGCCACACCCGAGGGGTTCACCTTCAACGTCAAGGCGTTCAGCCTCTTCACCGGTCACCCGACCCCGATCGCCACCCTGCCCGCCGATCTGCGACCGACCGGCGGGCCGACCCGGATCCGCCGGCGCGACCTGCCGACGGCCGCGTACGACGAGTTGTGGAGCCGGTTCCGGGCGGCGCTGACGCCGATCGCGGCGGCCGGCCGGCTCGGCGCGGTGCTGTTGCAGTTTCCGCCGTGGCTGGCCCGTGGCGAGGCGGCCCGGCGACGGATCACGGAGCTGGCGTCACGCTGCCGGCCGTGGCGGGTGGCCGTCGAGTTGCGGCACGCCTCCTGGTTCGACGGGACGGCGGCGCTGGAGACGCTGGCCTTCCTACGTGACCAGGAGCTGACCTTCTGCTGCGTGGACATGCCGCAGGGGCATCCGGACTCCGTGCCGCCGATCCCGGTCGCCACCGCCGACCTGGCGATGATCCGGTTCCACGGCCACAGCAGCGCCTGGACCAGCGGCGACAAGGAGGACCGGTTCCGGTACGCCTACGGCGACGAGGAGCTGCGCCGCTGGTCCGAGCTGTTGGTCGACCTCGCCGGGCAGGCCGACGAACTGCACGTGCTGTTCAACAACTGCTGCGCCGGTCAGGCCCAGCGCGACGCGGAACGGCTCGCCGGCCTGCTCGACGGGGCCGACCGGTGGGCCGTACGGTCCTGACCGGACAGTGCGGCGGCACTCACCCGCGCCAGGTCCCCTCCGGGTGCATCCCGGTCGCCTCCTCCAGCGCGTTGTCCGGCAGGTCCCCGTCGACGGCGTCGTCCGGGAAGCTGCGCCGCGACGGCGCGGGGTCCGGCGGTGCCCCGGGCCCGGCCACCGGCGTACGGGTCGGCTCCACCGAGCCGAACCCGTGCCGCCCGGCGGGCCGATCCGTCGTATCACCGGTGAGGGGGCCGGCCGCGCGTCGTTCACCGCGTCGTCCCTCGGGCACGGCGGTCTCCTCGCTGCCCTCGTCCATCGGGGAGTCCGCACCGGCACCCCACGGCGGATCCGCGTCGAAGCCGTCGGTGGTCCCCCAGGGTGCGACACCCTCGGGTGCCCGGTCGTGCCTGTCCCTGTCCGTCATCGCCACCTCGCTGGTCGGTGCCCGGTCGCCGGGTCTACGTGACACCGGCACCCGGCACATGGGTGCGCTGGTGTTCGTGTGGTTCAGCCGTCAGCGGCCGGACATCGTCATCTGTCGGATCGCCTTGGCTGCCGCCATCCCGCCGGCGCCCTTGCCCATCATCTTCGACGCGTGCCCCATGCCACCCACGCGGCCGAGCATGCCGCGTAGGACCTGGCCCGGCTTCTGCTGCTCACCCATGTAGGCGGTGACGACGATCAGGGCGCCGGTCAGTGCCGGAATCGCCCATTGCAGCATCTTCAACTGGCGCTGGCAGGACGCCACGTTCGCCGGGGTCTGCTGGTTCGGCTCGGTGACCCCCTCGACCGACGGCTGCCCGGCCTTGGCCAGCCGCATGCCGAGCAGTCGGCTGTACCCGGTCACCGCCAGGGCGCTCACGGTCAGCGCGGTCTTCACGGTGCTGGCCCGGCCGACACCGGCCTGGGCGGCCATGCGTGGGCTCTCGGTCACCAGCTCGCCGACCGCCCCGGCGAGGTGGGCGCCGATGGCCGCCGCGTTGACCGGCGTCCACCGGTTCCAACCGGTCGACGCCACCGAGAGTCGTTGGGTCGAGTCGCCCATCCGGGCCGCGGCACCGTTGACGCCGAAGGCACCCATCAGGGAGCCGCCGAACCAGGCCGCCAGGCCCAGGTCGTGCATCGAACGCAGTGCGGTGTGGCTGTCAGACATCTGGTCCCCTTCCGCCGTATCGGGCGCAGCGGCTTACCCGCCTTCGGTGGGGCTAATCGCTGCGACCTCGGGCGACGTGCCTGCGACGGTCGGCGTTCAGCGTCGGGCGAGTCGGGTCTCGGCTGCGACCCGGGTCAGCTTCTCCGGGTTGCGCACGTAGTACAGGCCGGCGATGCCCGTCTTCCCGACCCGGACCGCCATCACGCCGTCGAGCTCACCGTCCAGCTGCACGACAAGGGCGGCGCTGCCGTTGAGCGACGTGGCGGCTGCGGTCAGCCGGCCCGGCACCTTGCGGAGACCACCGACGATCATGCGGGCTACCTTGTCCGCGCCGACGATCGGGTTCGGCACGGCCTGCCGCACGCCGCCGCCGTCGGCGACCAGGACGACCTCGGGGGCGAGCACGTCGAGCAGCGCCTGGAGATCGCCGGTCTCGACCGCGCGCTGGAACGACTCCAACGCCGCCCGGGTCTCGCCGGGGGAGACCACGTCGCGGGGACGACGGGCGTTGACGTGCTGGCGGGCCCGGTGCGCGATCTGCCGCACCGCGGCGGGGCTGCGGCCGACCGCGGCGGCGATCTCGTCGTAGCTGACGTCGAACGCGTCGCGCAGTACGAACACGGCCCGTTCAGTCGGCGACAGCGTCTCAAGGACGAGCATCAGCGCCATCGAGACGCTCTCGGCGAGTTCGACGTCGTCAGCCACGTCCGGCGCGGTGAGCAGCGGCTCGGGCAGCCACGACCCCACATACGCCTCCTTGCGGCGGCGCATCGTGCGCAGCCGGTTGAGGGCCTGCCGGGTGGTGATCCGGACCAGGTAGGCACGCTGGTCGCGGACCCGTCCCAGGTCGACGTCGACCCACCGCAGCCAGGTCTCCTGGAGAACGTCCTCGGCGTCGGCGGCCGACCCGAGCAGCTCGTACGCGACGGTGAACAGCAGGTTGCGGTGGGCGACAAAGGTCGCGGTCGCCGGGTCGGTGGCGCGATCACTCACTGTCTCGACCTTTCCTCCGTGCGGGTTCCGGTACCTCCTCGGCAGGTCACGGGGTCTCCTTCGCAGGGTCCGCTCTCAGGACACCGCAGCCCTGGCCGCTGTGCCGTCGAGTGACGCAGGTCATATCGTGCCGGCTGGGTCGTCGGCGCGGCGGTCGCCTCGCGGATCCGCCCCAACAGATCGCATTGACCGGTCCGATTAGGCTCGCCGCATGGCAACTCCGGCACCCGAAGCGGGCTCGGAACACCAACTCGTGTGGGCCCCCGGCGAGGTGATGACCCGCATCGAGCAGGAGGTACGCCCGCAGCCGAGCCTGCCCCGCCGGATCGCGCTGGCGGCGTCGGGCGCGTTCGTTCTCAGCTGGCCACCGACCTTCGTCGTGTTCGCGCTGGCCACCTTCGTCGCGCCGTCGGTGACCGACGAGGCCGGTGTCGGCCGGGTCGCCCTCTGGGCCTTGCAGTTCGCCGGCCTGACCGCGGTCGCGGCGGTGGTCGGCGCGGTGCTGCGACGATCCGCCGAGCCCGAGCTGGACCCGTCGCCCGGACGGATCGCGCTACGGATCGCAGGCCACGCGCTGGTCACCGTGGCCTGCGCCGGGCTGGTGCTGGCCCTGGCCGGGCTCTCCGTGGGTCAGTACGCGACGCTGACGGCCACGCTGGTGGTGGTGCTGCACCTGCTGCCGATGGCCGTGGCCCGGCTGCTGTTCCGGCTTCGCCGACGCGGTTCGGCCAGCCCGTCGGCTTGACCGGCTGTCCGGCGTCCCGGCCCGCCGCTGGGCGGGTCAGCGGGCGGGCAGGGTGGTGACGAAGTCGGCCACCCGTGCGGCCAGCGGCCCGGCGGCACGTACCCAGGTGAAGTGGTCCAGGTCGGTACCGGGCGCGCCGTAGCGCTCACGCTCGACGGGAGCTGCGGTGAGCTTGGCGCAGAGCCGGTCCAGCGTGGGATGCGGGGTGTACTGGTCGCCGTCGACGCTGATCGCCAGCACCGGGGTGCGGATCCGGCGTACCGCCGCCTCCGTGTCCACCCCCTCCAGCTCGGGAAAACGTCCGGTGCGGGCCGTGTGCGCCCAGTCGCGGATCACCCCGCGTGCCTGCCGGCCACCGAAACCCCATCCGGGCCAGACGCCGAGCAACCTGGCGGTGGCCGCGACGCCCTGGGTGTACGGCAGTATCCCGTACCGTCGGGGGCCGGTGAAGTCACGCCAGTAGGGGATGCCGACCGCGATCAGGGCCAGCCCGTCCACCTCGTGCTCGCCGTGCAGGGCCAGGTGCAGCACGGCGGCCTGACCGCCGAGGGAGTGCCCCAGCAGCAGGGTCCGCCGGCCGTCCAGCCGGGGCTTGAGCGCCGCCCGTACCGCTCCGATGTCGGCGGCCAGTTCGGTGTAGCCGTACCGGCAGGTGCGGCTCGGCCGCGGCGTGCTCTCGCCGGTGCCGCGCAGGTCCGCCACGACCACGGCGAGCCCGGCGGCGCGCAGCGCGGCGGCGAACGGTCGGTAGTACCGGGCCCGGACTCCCATCGCCGGCGCGATCAGCACCACCGGAGCGTCGGCCACGCCGACGGGCTCCGGGTAGACCTGGATGCCGAGCCGGGCACCGTCGACCTGGACGAACTCCTGCTGGTACTCCACCACGTTCACGACCACAGGTTACCGGCGGGTAGGTGGCGGCTGGGGGTCGCCCCCGGCGGGACTGCGCCCGCGCCGGGAGGCGACCGGCGGCGTCACCGTGGCTCGCCGCGCAGCATGCCCGGGCCGAAGACCTCGTAGGCGATCCGCTCCACCGGTACGCCGCGACGCAGCAGACCGCTCCGGACCAGGTTCATGAACGGCAGCGGGCCGCACAGGTGCACGTGGGCGTCGGGCGTGAGCGGGATCAGCTCCGGATCGACCCGGCCACCGCTCACCGTGGCGGTGAGATCGCGCGGCGTCGCGTCGCTGGTGTCCTCGTACCACAGCGTGGTGTGCAGGTTGGGCAGCGCGGCATGCAGGCGCGGCAGGTCACCGCGTAGGGCGTGCGTCGCGCCGGCTCGATCGGCGTGCACCAGCACCACCGGTCGTCGTGGTGCGGTGACCGCCAGATGCTCCAGCGCGGCCATTGCCGGGGTCAGCCCGATACCGGCGCTCACCAGCAGCAGCGGCCCGTCTCCGGCCACCGCGCTGACCTCGCCGAAGGGCGGGCTGAGTCGCAGCGTGTCACCGACGCCCACGTGCTCGTGCAGAAAGGTCGAGACCAGGCCGTCGGGTGCGCCGTCGAGCCCGCGTAGCCGCTTGACGGCGATCCGCCAGTCGGCGGCCCCTGGGCGGCCGGTGAGGCTGTACTGCCGGATCTGCTGACCACGACCGCCGTCGAGGTCGACCGCGACCGAGGTGTACTGGCCGGGGATGAACGTGGGCGCGGCCCTGCCGTCCGCGGGTGCCAGGGTGAACGACACCACGTCGCCGGTCTCCTGCCGGCGGGCGGTCACGCGCCACGCCCGCCACACCGACTCGCCCTCGGCCAGCCCGGCGGCCGCGTAGAGCCGGGCCTCCCGGGCGACCAGCTCGCAGGCCAACAGCCAGTAGACCTCGTCCCAGGCGGTGGCGACCGGCGGCGTGACCGCATCGCCGAGCACCTCACCGACGGCAGCGAGCAGGTTGCGACCCACCAGGGTGTACTGGGAGGGGGTGATGCCCAGCGACGCGTGCTTGTGGGCGATCCGGTCCAGAATCGGTCCCCAGGGCACGGCGCTCGCACCGGTCAGGTGCTCGGCGTAGGCGACCACCGCGGCGGCCAGGGCGGCCTGCTGCGCCCCGCTTGCCTGATTGCCCCGGTTGAACAGGTCGAGCAACTCCGGATGAGCCTCGAACATCCGCTGGTAGAACCGACGCGTGATGGCCTCGCCGTGCGCGCGTACCGCGGGCAGGGTCGCCGACACCACCGCTGCTGAGGACTGCGTGAGCACGATGTTCTCCTTCTGGTCCGACCGTTTCGGGCCCCCACACAAAACAGGATTTTCAGATACCTGTTTTAGGGTCGAAGGTCCCGGATCGACGGTCGTGCAGGTCACACCGGGGACTCAGCCGACCGTGGCATCGAGCCGCCACAGCCTAGGGTCGGTACGTGAAGCTCAACAGATCCACCGACATGGCACTACGGATCGCCATGCACGCTGCGGCTACCGGCCGCCGGACGACGGTGGACGAGTTGGCCGAGCGGCTGGCGCTGCCCCGCAACCACGTGGCCAAGGTGGTGCAGCGACTGCAGCGCCTCGGCGTGCTGGTGACCATCCGGGGTCGCTTCGGCGGGGTGGCCTTCGCCGCCGAAGGTGCGGCCTACACCGTCGGGCAGGTGGTCCGGGCGTTCGAGGGCGACGGCGAGGTGGTCGACTGCGAGGCACCGGCCTGTCCACTGCGGTCGGCCTGCCGGCTGCGGGCCGAACTGCGTCGGGCGCAGGAGGCGTTCCTCACCGTTCTCGACGGGGTCAGCCTCGGCGATCTGGTCGACGGGCCGACCGGGCCGGTGCTGCTCGCCCTCGGCCCGACACCCCCGGCATCGTGAGCAACGGGTACCGCCCGTACCTCGCGGGTCCGGGCGGTACCGAGCCGGTCAGGAAACGCTAATCGTGCCGTTCGAGCCGCGTACGCAGGCGACCGAGCGGGCGGCGGTGGTGGCCGCGCCGGAGAGGCACTGGCCCAGTACCTGGTGCCCGGCGGCGTTCGGGTGCCACGACTCCTGACAGGTCTGGAAGTAGCTCACACAGGTGTTGGCGATCCGCTGGATGGCGATCTTGTCCTTGCCGGAGAGGCTGGTCACGAAGGTGCCGTTGGGCGGGCTGTCCATCAGCCGGATCGGGGTGGCCAGGGTGCCGGCCGGGCTGTTCGTGTTCTCGCAGAGCCGGGCGCCGTCGAAGGCCCGCTGCACGTTGAGGTAGACCAGGTCGGCGCTGGCGAACTCGGCGGCCAGGGTGTCCCGGGCGGAGCGCACGATGGTGCCGAGACCCTGTGAGAACCGGTGGCCGGGAGCGAGGCTGGCCCGGTGGATCGGGCAACCGGCCGCGTACCGCTCGGCGCCCAGCGCGCGGAACTTGTCCCGGGTGTCGTCCCGGTTGTCCTCGGAGTGGTACGTGGGGGCCAGGTCCAGCGGCAACGGGTTGGTGTAGTCCTGCAACACCACCCGGTGCTGGCCGTCGGCGTCCACCTCGCGCAGGGTGGTCAGGATCTGGCGTACGGCCGCGGTGGTCTCCGCCGTCGCGGCGGTGATCTGGGCGGCGGTGGCCAGGTCGGCGTCCGTGCACGGCTTCTGCTCCACCGGCCCGTTCAGGTACGCCCAGAACTCCCACCAGCCGGTCCAGGCGTCGGCGATGAACCGGTTGGCGCACTTCTCGGCGACCCCGCCGAAGGTGAACGAGCTGTTGTTCGAGCCGAGCCCGATCAGGACCAGGTCGATGTCGTGGGTCTGGGCGACCGCGCGGAGCTGGTCGAGTTGGGCGGCGACCTGGCGGCCGTTCGTCCGGGCCGACGAGGCGGCGGCGATGTCGTGCGGCTGGCCGCCGGAGCAGGCGAGATTGAACCGGCTCTGGATGCCGGGCAGCGTCGCCTTGTGCAGTGAGGCGTTGGCCGACCGGTGACAGAAGAAGGCGTCGCTGTTGGGTGCTGTCCACCCGGGGAAACTCCGCGCCACGCCGGTCGCGTCGACCACCGGCTGGTAGGAGCCGGCGCCCTCGCCGCTGATGAAGCTGTCGCCGAGAGCCACCGCCGCGGTGGGTGGTGCGGCCGAGGCGGCGGGGGCCGCGACGGCGGTGGAGAGGGTCGCCGCGGTGACGGCCAGGGCCATCGCGGCGGCGGTACGACGCAACGCGGACATCGGCATCCCCATCCGTTCATAGAAATATGAAAGATCCTCTGGTGCGGTGATGAGATCACGCAGGTGTGACGAACGTCAACAGCGGGAAACATCTGTGACGAGCGGGTCCAGCGGGTCAGGGAGGCTCCCGTGGCTGCGTCGAGCACCGCCGCCGGGCATAAGGCCGGCAGCCGGGACGTTGACCGCAGCAGGTCCGCCAGCAGCGGCCCTCGGCGTGCCGGGCGGGTGTCCGCACAGGTTGTCGGGGCGTACGGCTACGCTCGCTGCGGCGTGCCCGCGCCGGGCCGACCGCCGACGGCGCGGGGGAACACATCGCCGAGACCGGGGAGTACGACCAGTTGACCGCAGAGCCTGACACCCTGTATGGGGCCGACGACCTCACACACCTTGAGGGGCTGGACGCCGTCCGCAAGCGGCCCGGCATGTACATCGGCTCCACCGACAGCCGTGGCGTGGGTCACCTCGTCAACGAGATCCTCGACAACTCGACCGACGAGGGCGTCGCCGGCCACGCCACCACCGTCGAGGTCGTCCTGCACGCCGACGGCTCGGTCCAGGTCGACGACAACGGCCGAGGCATCCCCACCGACGTGCACGCCCGCTCCGGCATCTCCGGTGTCGAGCTGGTGCTCACCCGCCTGCACGCCGGCGGCAAGTTCGGCGGCTCCGGCTACAAGACCTCCGGCGGCCTGCACGGCGTGGGCGCCTCGGCGGTCAACGCCCTGTCCCGCCGCTTCGACGTCACCGTCCGCCGGGGCGGCAAGGTGCACACCATGTCGTTCCGGCACGGCGTGCCCGGCATCTTCGACGGCGACGGCCCCGACGCGCCGTTCACCCCCGGCCCCGGGCTCCAGGTCGTCGGCGCCGTCAAGCGTGGCCAGCGCACCGGCACCTCGATCCGTTACTGGCACGACCCCCGCTACTTCGAGACCGGTGCCACGCTCGACCACGACGCGGTGCGGGCCAAACTGCGGCACACCGCCTTCCTGGTCCCCGGCGTCGGCTACACGCTGCGCGACCGCACCACGGAGGAGCCCACCGAGGAGCGCTTCCACTACCCCAACGGCCTCACCGACATGGTGGAGTTCCTGGCACCGGCCGGCGACCGGCCGGTCTCCGGCACCCTGCTGGTCACCGGCGAGGGGACGTACCGGGAGAACGCCGCCGACGCCAACGGCGTCATGCAGTCCAACGTGCAGCGCCGGGCCGAGGTCGAGATCGCCTTCCGCTGGGGCACCGGCTACGAACGCACTGTCGAGTGCTTCACCAACACCATTCGCAACGCCCACGGCGGCACCCACCGCAAGGGCTTCGAGCGGGCGCTGGCGCGTACGCTCGCCGACGCCGTGCGCAACACCCGGGGCCTGCTCAAGGCCAAGGAGGACGCGCCCACGCTGGACGACGTCCTGGAGGGCATGACGGCTGTGGTGCACGTCCGGGTGCCCGAGCCGCAGTTCACCTCGCAGACCAAGGACGAGCTCTCCACCGCCGGCATCACCAAGGTCGTGCAGGGCCTGGTGGAGCAGCACGTCAAGTCCTGGCTGGACGACCGCAAGACGCGCACCGAGGCGCGTACGGTCCTTCAGAAGATCGTCGACGCGTCCCGGGTACGCCTCACCCAGAAGCAGCAGAAGGACGCGGCCCGCCGCAAGACCGCCCTCGAAGGCGCGGCCATGCCCGCCAAGCTCGTCGACTGCCGCGCCTCCGGCATCGACAGGAGTGAGCTGTTCATCGTGGAGGGCGACAGCGCCCTCGGCACCGGTCGACTTGCCCGCTCCGCGGAGTATCAGGCACTTCTGCCGATCCGGGGCAAGATCCTGAACGTGCAGAAGGCCAACCTTCAGCAGGTGCTCGACAACGCCGAGTGCGCGGCGATCGTGCAGGTGCTCGGTGCCGGCTCCGGGCGCACCTTCGACCTGTCCGCGCTGCGTTACGGCCGGGTCCTCATCATGGCCGACGCCGACGTCGACGGCGCACACATCCGGACGCTGCTGATCACCCTCTTCGCCCGGTACATGCGACCGCTGATCGAGGCGGGCCGGCTCTACGCCGCCATGCCGCCGCTACACAAGATCACGACCAAGGGGCGCAACCCGGAGACCGTCTACACCTACACCCAGGCGGAGATGGAGTCGACGGTGCGCCGGTTCGAGAGGGCCGGCAAGCAGATCGTCACCCCGGTGCCCCGGTTCAAAGGCCTCGGCGAGATGGACGCCGACGAGTTGTGGGAGACCACGATGAACCCGGCCACCCGCGCGGTGCGCCGGATCACCCTGGACGATGTCGAGGCCGCCGAGCGGATCCTCGAACTGCTGATGGGGGAGAAGGTCGAGCCGCGCCGCAACTGGCTGATCGACTCCGCCGACCGGGTCGACCGTGACGCCATCGACGCCTGACCACCGCGTCTCTCGGAAGGAAAGCTGAGCCATGGCACGCCGCAAGGAGACGAAGGTCGACCATTCCGCGTTCGACCAGGCCGGCGCGCGGATCATCGACAACCCGCTGACCACGGAGGTGTCCGACTCCTACCTGGAGTACGCCTTCTCGGTCATCCACTCCCGGGCCCTGCCCGACGCGCGCGACGGCCTCAAGCCGGTGCACCGGCGCATCCTCTGGTCGATGTACGAGCAGGGCCACCGCCCGGACCGGGCGCACGTCAAGTCCGCCCGGATCGTCGGCGACTGTTTCGTCGCGGGAACGCTGGTCTCCACACCCGAAGGTCTCAGGGCTATCGAGGACATTGAGATTGGTGACCTCGTGTTGGACGGGGATGGCGCCGCTACTCCGGTCACCCAGGTTTACCGAAATCCCGTGTCGGAACTGGTCCGAGTAACCTGGAGTAATGGTCACACCATGGTCGTCACTCCCGGTCAACGGTTTCGTGTCGTAAATGATGATCTGACCGTTGGCTGGACCGAAGCCCGGGACCTGAAGAATAACCTGACACTGGCTTACGGCGGACGTCGCTGGCAGGACACCATCCCGGGTGGAGACATCTACGACTACGTCCGCGGGCTCGTTGTAGCCGAGGGCTTCCCCGTCGATCGTGCACGAGCCGCAGATGGTCGTGTCCGACTACACATGTGCGACGGAGAGCCGCTCGATGCCGCGCACGGTTGGGCTATAGCCAATGGGTTGAATGCCACTCGCGGCAAGCGCGAGGCAGCCAAGCCGGGCCATCGCGACCAGCACATCATCACGTTCGCCCGGCATCGGGGTCTGCTTGACGCTGCGACGCCGCTCAGCCGTGCCAAGCGGATCCCGGACGACATCATCGAAAACCGCTCCGCCTGGGCACCGTTCCTCGCCGGCTTCTTCGACGGCGACGGCTATGTGCGGAAACGTTTTCGAGAGATCGTCTTTGTGAGCACCAGCGAGACGTTGGTGCGTCAGGTATACGCCATGCTTGCCGATTTGGGAGTGCACGGCCACCACTGGACCAGCAACCGAGCCGGCGACCACCCGCTCTGCGGTCTTGCCGTTACTGGGCGGGACGCCGCTGCCATTGCCGAGTTGCTTCTGCCCTGGGTGCGAATTCCATACAAGAACGACGGGCTTCGGCGGGTAATGGAGATTGGGTACCCATACGGCGGTAAACAGGGTAACGACCGCCTTCCTTGTGGCCCAGTGATGCAGGAGTTTGCCAAGGCGCATCGAGGTGGCGGGTGGTTCCACGAGGTGGGCGGCAAAGCTTTTCGGGCGTCACTGTCGGGTGCTGGAAGCAAGGTGCGTTACGGTAAAGACCGGAATGGTGTGCACCTTTCGGACCGGTCGTTCCCGCTGTGGCGCGCGGAACGCGACGGGTGGGTGCGCAAACTTCGGCGAATCGGCTCACCGCTTGCGAACCGGCTTGAGGCGTTGTCCGGCCGCTCTTTCCTTCGCGTTGCCGCAGTTGAGGCCGTAGCCCCTGCCGCCACCTACGACATCCAGGTTGGAGCCGACGACCACGCGTTCGTCGCCGAGGGCTACATAGTCCACAACTGCATGGGCAAGTACCATCCGCACGGCGACACCGCGATCTACGACGCGATGGTCCGGCTGGCGCAGGACTTCTCGCTCAACGCGCCACTCATCGACGGACATGGAAATTTCGGCAGCCCGGACGATGGACCGGCGGCGGCGAGATACACCGAGGCTCGGATGTCGCGGGAGGCGATGCTGCTCGTCGGTGAGCTGGGCGAGGACACCGTCGACGTCGAGCCCAACTACGACGGCTCACTGACTCAGCCCACCGTGTTGCCGGCCGCCTTTCCGAACCTGCTGGTCAACGGCGCTGCCGGGATCGCGGTCGGGATGGCGACAAACATGATCCCGCACAATCTGGGCGAGGTCGTCGCGGCGGCCCGCTGGCTGATCCGGCACCCGAACGCCACCCTCGACAAGCTGATGGAGTTCGTTCCCGGTCCCGACCTGCCCACCGGCGGCATGCTGCTCGGCCTGGACGAGGTGCGCCGGGCGTACGAGACCGGCCGTGGCGTGGTGCGGATGCGCGGCAAGGTGGAGGTCGGGCCGCTGGAGGGCAGCCGGGGGCGGCAGGCCATCACCGTGGTCGAGTTGCCGTACGGCGTCGGCGCGGAGAAGGTCATCGCCGCCATCACCAACGAGGTGACCAAGACCAAGCGGCTGACCGGGATCGCCGACGTCAAGGACCTCACCGACCGCGAGAGCGGCACCCGGTTGGTCATCGAGTGCAAGGTCGGCGTGAACCCGCAGGCGCTGCTCGCCGACCTCTACCGGTTGACCCCGCTGGAGCAGTCCTTCGGCGTCAACAACCTGGTGCTTGTCGACGGGCAGCCGCGCACCCTGGGGCTCAAGGAGCTGCTTGAGGTGTTCCTGGCCCACCGCTACGAGGTGGTGACCCGGCGCAGCGCGTACCGCAAGCGTAGGCGGGAGGAGCGGCTGCATCTGGTCGACGGCCTGCTGATCGCGCTGCTCGACATCGACAAGGTGGTGAAGCTGATCCGGGGCAGCGAGGATGCCCAGGCGGCCCGGAGCGGCCTGATGCGCCAGTTCAAGCTCTCGGAGATCCAGGCCAACTACATCCTGGACACTCCGCTGCGCCGGTTGACGAAGTACGACCGGCTGGAGCTGGAGGCCGAGCAGCAGAAGCTGCGGGCCGAGATCGCCGAGCTGTCCACCATCCTCGACGACGAGAACGTGCTGAAGAAGGTCGTCTCCGACGAGTTGGCCGCCGTGGTCAAGCAGTTCGCCGCGTCCCGGCGCACGACGCTCGTCGACGGTGACCTCAAGGAGGTGCTGGCCGCGTCCGCGCCGGCCGGGCCGTTGGAGGTGGCCGACGACCCGTGCCAGGTGATCCTGTCGGCGACCGGGTTGGTGGCCCGCACCGCGGCCGAGTCGGAGGAGGCCGCCGAGGGGCGTCGCCGGCACGGTCGGGTCAAGCACGACGCGGTACGCGCCGTGGTGCACTCGACTGCCCGGGGGCGGGTGTTGCTGGTGACCAGTGCCGGCCGGGCGTTCAAGGTGGACGTGCTACCGCTGCCGGTGTTGCCGGAGCAGGCCGGCACGGTGTCGCTGCGGGGCGGGATGTCGGCCGCCGAGCTGGTGCCGCTGGAGCCGGGGGAGACAGTGGTCGGCCTGGCGCCGCTCGGCGCTGCCGCGGAGGGGTCGCCGGGCCTGGCACTCGGTACCCGGCAGGGTGTGGTGAAGGTTTGTGCCCCGGACTGGCCGGTGCGATCCGACGAGTTCGAGGTGATCGGGCTGCGGGACGGCGACGAGGTGGTCGGGGCGACCTGGCTGGTCGACGGCGCCGAGACGCTCGCCTTCCTGACCAGTGCGGCCTCGCTGCTGCGGTTCCCCGCCGGGACCATCCGCCCGCAGGGGCTCAAGGGCGGCGGGATGGCCGGGATCGCCCTGTCGTCCGGGGCGCGGGTGGTGTTCTTCGGCGCGGTCCGCACCGACGATCCGGAGCACGGTGAGCCGATGGTGGTCACCTCGACCGGTGCGACGGTCAAGGTGACGCCGCTGTCGGCGTACCCGGCGAAGGGGCGGGCGACCGCCGGGGTGCGTGCCCATCGGTTCCTCAAGGGTGAGACCGACGTGGTGGTCGGTTGGGTCGGTCCCCGACCGGTGGGCTCGACGGCCAACGGTGAGGCGGTGGAGCTGCCGGCGGCCGACCCGCGCCGCGACGGTTCCGGCTTCGCCGTCATGCTCGGTCCAGCCGTGGTGGGTCACCAGATCGACCGCGAGTAGCTGCCTGCTCCTGGATGCGCGCGTGCCGGAGACCACCGTTCGGCACGCGCGCTTCCATCGACGCCCGTCATTGACGTATGACGTATTACGACGCTACGTTGGGCTTGCTCGCTGGCGGCCCGACGTGTCGACACCACCATCCACAACGTCGGTGCCTGCGACAACGCGCGTCCCTTCCCGACTGCGCGTGGTCCTAGTCGAAGGAGTGGATCAATGATTGGTGAGGTTCGTCCCGCCTCTCCTCCCAGGCGTCGACGACGGTCGGTCGTGGCGGCGGTCGGTGCGGCGGTCCTGGTGGCCGGCGGCCTCGTCGCGGTGAACGCGGCGCCCGCGGCGGCGGCGACCGTCGACCCG
>NZ_BOPD01000031.1:0-88821 GCF_016863575.1 Micromonospora sediminimaris | reverse complement strand
CTCTCCCCGAACCACCCCGGGATACGACAACATCGGGGATGTTGCTCCCTCGCCGTGGCGTGACACGGCAACATCCCCGATGTTGCTGGCTGGGCTCCCCGCCGGCAGGCGGGTGGAGGGATCAGCCGCCGGAGTCGTCCAGCTCGGCGCCCTCCGGAACGGTGTCGTCGTCGCGGCTGGCCAGCCAGCCGTCGGGCAGGAAGACCTTGCCCGGTGAGTTGGTACGACCGCGCGGCTGCCCCAGCGTCTCGACCGGGAACGGTACCGCCGGGTCGAGCTTGCCGAGCAGGTCGTCCAACTGGGCCAGGCTGTCGATCATCGCCAGCGAGCGGCGCAGCTCGCTGCCCACCGGGAAGCCCTTGAGATACCAGGCGACGTGCTTGCGGAAGTCGGTGCAGCCGTCCCGTTCACCCCGGGCCGGGGTGCGGGAACCGGCGGTGAACTGCTCGACCAGCAGCTCGGCATGCCGGCGCATGGTCACCGCGACCTCGCCGAGGGTGGGCAGCCGGCGCTGCGACGAGCCGTTGAACGCCGCTTCCAGGTCGGCGAAGAGCCACGGGCGGCCGAGGCAGCCGCGACCGATCACCACGCCGTCGACCCCGGTGTGCGCCACCATCCGCAGCGCGTCGTCGGCCTCCCAGATGTCGCCGTTACCGAGCACCGGCACGTCGAGGGCCTGCTTGAGAGTGGCGATGGCGTCCCAGTCCGCCGTGCCCGAGTACCGCTGCGCGGCCGTACGACCGTGCAGGGCGACCGCGGCGACGCCGGCCTCCTGGGCGGCGAGCCCCGCCTCGACGTACGTCAGGTGCTCGTCGTCGATGCCCTTGCGCATCTTGACCGTGACCGGCACCCCGGCGGGTGACGCGGCGTCCACGGCGGCCCGCACCAGGCGGGCGAAGAGCCGCCGCCGCCAGGGCAGGGCCGCGCCACCACCGCGCCGGGTCACCTTCGGCACCGGGCAGCCGAAGTTGAGGTCGATGTGATCGGCGAGGTCCCGTTCGACCACGATCCGCACGGCGGCAGCGGTGGTCTCCGGGTCGGTGCCGTAAAGCTGGAGGCTGCGTGGGCGCTCGTCGGCCCCGAACGCGATCATCCGCAGCGTCTTCGGGTTCCGCTCGACCAGGGCGACCGTCGTGATCATCTCGCAGACGTAGATGCCGCCGCCCTGCTCCCGACAGAGCTGCCGAAAGCCGACGTTTGTGATGCCGGCCATCGGGGCGAGCACCACCGGCGGCCACACCTGGTGCGGCCCGATGCGCAGCGACGGCCGGTCGGCGGCGGGAGGGAGGGCGGTTTCCACCGCTCAAGGGTACGGGGACCGTGGTCAGCGCCGCCGCCACGGCCACCGGCGACCCCCGCCACCGGACGCCTGCCGGACCAGCGCCTCCGCCGCCCGCAGCTTCTGCTGGATCTCCGTCCCGCCCGCACCCAGCAAGTCGGTCAGCTGGCTGCCCTGCTTCACCACCAACCCGGCACGCTCGACGTCACCGATGGCCACCAGCGCGTGCGCGTAGATCGAGTACGTGTTGGCCAGCTCCCAGATGGTGATCGGCTGATGCGGGTCGAGCGCCTTCAGCCGCAGCTCCGTTGCCCGGGAGCCGGCCAGCGCCGCTTCCCGGGCATCGGCCGCCGCGCCCTGCTGCTGGTGGCGGTGCAGCAGAGCGTTCGCGTGGTTGTGGTAGGCGGTGGCCATCGCCGCACGGGTGCTCGGCCCCGCGCCAGGCGGCGGACCGGCGGTGTGCAGACCGATCTCGACTGCCTTCTCCAGCAACTCCAGCCGGACCTCGGGGCTGCCGGCCACGAACGCCGACTCGCCGCAGTCCACCATCGCGGTGATCAACTCACCCAGCGCCTCGTCCCGGCGTGGCTGGGTCGGATCCGGATGCTCCGCCGCCACCGCCTGATGGATCTCCGCGAACAGCGTGACGGCCTCGTGGCCCGACTCCTTCGCCCGGTCGTGGCGACCCATGGCGGCCAACACCATGCTGTGCCGCCACAGGGCCCGAGCCAGCTGACGTTGATCGTGCCGGTCGACCTGGGCACCCCCGACGGCCTGCCGGTACGCCTCGATGACCCGCAGCCAGAGCACGTCTGCCTGCTCCCAGCCCGCCGGCCGGGTGGAGTACTCCCGCGCCCGCTCGAAGATCTCCTCGCGTGCTTCCGGCTCCACGTCGTTGGCCCTTCGTCTCCGTGCGGATATACGCCCGCCTGGAGACATCATTGGGCATGGATGCCAGTCGGCTCGACCGTCGCACCCGTCCCGGGCCGCCGGGTTCAGACCGGCGTGCCCGGGCGGGGGCGGGAATCAGCAGCCGGGAAGGTGGTCGATCAGGTAGCGCTCGACCTGGTCCAGGCCGATCCGTTCCTGGGTCATGGTGTCCCGGTTGCGCACGGTCACCGCGTTGTCGTCAAGCGTGTCGAAGTCGACGGTGACGCAGAACGGGGTGCCGATCTCGTCCTGTCGGCGGTAACGGCGACCGATGGCCTGCGAGTCATCGAACTCGACCACCCAGCGCTTGCGCAGGTCCGCGGCGAGCTGCTTCGCCTTCGGCGAGAGCGCCTCGTTACGCGACAACGGCAGCACCGCCACCTTGACCGGGGCCAGTCGGGGGTCGAAACGCATCACGGTGCGCTTGTCCACACCGCCCTTGGTGTTCGGCGCTTCGTCCTCGTCGTACGCCTCCAGCAGGAAGGCCAGCACCGCGCGGGTGAGGCCGGCGGCCGGCTCGATCACGTACGGGATCCACCGTTCCTGCTTGGTCTGGTCGAAGTACGACAGGTCGACGCCGGAGTGCTTGCTGTGCGTGGACAGGTCGAAGTCGGTGCGGTTGGCGATGCCCTCCAACTCGGCGAACTCGGTGCCGCCGAACTGGAACCGGTACTCGATGTCGACGGTGCGCTTCGAGTAGTGGGAGAGCTTCTCCTTGGGGTGCTCGTAGAAGCGCAGGTTGGTCTCGGACAGACCGAGGTCGAGGTACCAGTTCCAGCGCTCGGCGAGCCAGTACTCGTGCCACTGCTCGTCGGTGCCCGGCTCGACGAAGAACTCCATCTCCATCTGCTCGAACTCGCGGGTACGGAAGATGAAGTTGCCCGGGGTGATCTCGTTGCGGAACGACTTGCCGGTCTGCGCGATGCCGAACGGCGGCTTCTTGCGGGCGACCGTCTCCACGTTGCGGTAGTTGACGAAGATGCCCTGGGCGGTCTCCGGCCGCAGGTAGTGCAGACCCTCGTCGCTCTCCACCGGGCCGAGGTAGGTCTTCATCAGGCCGTTGAACATCCGCGGCTCGGTGAAGGTGCCCTTGTTGCCGCAGTTGGGGCAGTTCAGCTCGGCCAACGAGGTCGGCGGGCGGCCGTGCTTGGCCTCGTACGCCTCCTCAAGATGGTCGGCGCGGAACCGCTTGTGGCAGGACTGGCACTCGGTCAGCGGGTCGACGAACGCCTCCAGGTGCCCGGAGGCGGCCCACACGTCCCGGGCGAGGATCACCGCGGAGTCCAGACCCACCACGTCGTCGCGCTGCTGGACCATGGTCTTCCACCACTGCCGGCGGACGTTCTCCTTGAGTTCCACGCCGAGCGGACCGTAGTCCCACGCCGATCGGGTGCCCCCGTAGATCTCGCTGGAGGGGAAGACGAAGCCCCGGCGCTTGGCGAGGCTGACAACGGCGTCGATACGGTCGGCTGGCATTTTTCCTCCTACGCCGACTGGCGGTCGGCGGGGACGTCACGGTCGGCGGGGACGGTTCGGGACCACGGTACGACCGGCGCGGTCCCGAACCCAGCACATTACCTGCGACCGGTCAGTTGACTCCGCAGACCTCCATGCCACCGGTCTGCGGATCCTGTGCGAGCACGACCTGCTGGCGTTCCTGGCCGCCGCCGCGGTAGGTCACCTCCACCGGCACGGTGAGGGTGGTGGTGTCCACCTCGCCGACCCGGTAGGAGGAGATCTGCGGCTCGGCGGCGGAGCGGCGTTCGAACTCCTGCCGGGACTCGCGCCGCCGGGCGTCCTCGCAGAGCTGGTCGTACGCCTGGCCGTACTCGCCGTCCGCGAGGGCCCGGTAGTAGTCGCCGGAGACCGTGCGTCCCTGCTCCTCGATCGCCTGCACCCCGCTGACCAGCAGGCCGACGACCGCCGTGCCGCCACCACCGCAACAGAGCAGCAGGGCCAGCGCCCCCGCACCGAGACCGAGCCACAGCCGGGACCGACCGCCCTCGGTCGGTGGTGCCGCGAACGGCGGCGCCACCCCGGGCCCGGGCGGCGGCACCGGAGCGCCCCGCTCCGGACCGGACGGCACCTGACCCGGCGGCGGGCCGGGCGGCACCGGACCGGCGGCCGGCGTGCCGCTTTCGTCCGCCGCCTGGGGTCCCTGCTGGCCGGGCGGCGATGGGTCTGGTGGTGGGGCTGCCGGTCCGGGAGCGGTCATAGGAGCCAGCGTAGTGCCCGGCGACTCAGCGGTAAGGACCCGCAGCCCGGTCGCTGGCCACCGTGACCACGTCCCCGCCCGGCGCCGCGGTCGCCAACGGCTCGTACGCGGACGGCTCGTCGACACTCTCGGCGAGCAGCGGCACTGCCGTGATCTTCACGTCGAAACCGCCGAGGGCGCGGCGGTAGGTGCCGACCGACTCCCACTCGGTGACCAGGCACCAGTGCCGCGGGTCGTCCAACGCCCGGACCAGCTGTCCGCGCTGGTAGCCGGGCCGGGCGGCGAGCGCGGCGAGGGCCGCGTGGGCCCGGGCGGTGAACGCCTCCGCGACGTCTTCGTCGACCACGAACCGGTTGGTCACCAGCACCGGCTTCTCCTCCTCGTAGAGTCTGTGGAATGCAGCGTACGCAGCCTGGCATCGCCGGCCGACTGGCCCGGACCAACCCGACGACGGTGTTCCTGGTCACCCTCGTCCTCGCGTTGGTCGCGTTCTTCACTCCGGGCGTGATCGGCGGGCTGTTGACGCTGCTGCTGGCCGGCGCGCTGGCGGCCCTGCTGGTGACCACCTGGACGGTGCAGACGCCGCAGACCCGGGCGATCCGGCTGGTCGTGCTGACCCTGCTGGTCACAGCCGGTCTGGTGAAGCTGCTCTGACATGCAATCATGCGTTTTTGACAATCATTGTCGTTGTCGCGGAGAGTCGATGACATGACCTTCCGCTCCGCCCCGCGCGCCCTGGCCACCGCCACGGCCGCCCTGCTCGCCCTGACCGGCGTCACCGCCTGTTCGAATGACGACAGCCCGGCCGGCGCCGACCCGCAGCGGGTCGACGTGGTGGCCGGTTTCTACCCGTTGCAGTTCCTCGCCGAGCGGATCGGCGGCGACGCCGTGGCCGTGACCAACCTGGCCCGCCCCGGCGCCGAGCCGCACGACCTGGAGCTGAACCCGGGTCAGGTCGGCCAGATCAGCGAGGCGGAACTGGTCCTCTTCCTGCACGGCTTCCAGCCTGCCGTGGACGAGGCGGTCGAGCAGCAGGCCGGTGACCGCGCCTTCGACGTGGCGACCGTGGAGCCCCTGCTGGACGCCACCGCCGGTGGTCACGACCACGGCCACGAAGGCGAGGAGGACCAGCACGGCCACGAGGACGAGGAGCACGCCGAGGAGGAGCAGCACGCCGAGGAGGCGTCCGACGGCGCCAAGGACCCGCACGTCTGGCTCGACCCGATCCGGCTGGCCACCATCGGCGACAAGCTCGCCGAGCGGCTCGGCACGGCCGACCCGGACCGGGCCGACGAGTACACCCAGCGGGCCGCCACCCTGCGTACCGAGCTGGAACAGCTCGACACGGAGTTCGCCGAAGGGCTGAAGACCTGCCAGCGTCGGGAGATCGTGGTCAGCCACACCGCGTTCGGCTACCTGGCGCAGAAGTACCAGCTGGAGCAGATCGGCATCAGCGGACTCACCCCGGAGGACGAGCCGTCCCCGCAGCGACTGGCGGCGGTGGCCGAGGAGGCCCGGGAGCACCAGGCCACCACGATCTTCTTCGAGACGCTTGTCAGCCCGAAGGTGGCCGAGACCATCGCCCGTGAGGTCGGCGCCCAGACCGCGGTGCTGGATCCGATCGAGGGCCTGTCAGCCGAGGGCGACGGGGACTACCTTTCGGTGATGCGTACCAACCTGCAGACCCTGAGGACGGCGTTGAGCTGCTCGTGACACCTGACGTCATCACCGTCACGCACGGGGTGGTCGGCTACGACGGCCGCCCCGTGCTTCGTGACGTTTCGCTTACCGTGACCGCCGGTGAGGTGGTCGCGGTCCTCGGTGCCAACGGCTCCGGCAAGTCCACCCTGATCCGCGCCATTCTCGGGTTGGTCCCGCTGAGTTCCGGCACCGTGACCCTGTTCGGCCGACCGGTCCGCCGGTTCCGCCAGTGGCACCGCGTCGGGTACGTCCCCCAGCGCCTCGGCGCCGGCAGTGGCGTACCGGCCACCGTTGCCGAGGTGGTCGCCGCCGGGCGGCTGGCCCGCCGGGGAGTCCTGCGTCCGCCCGGGCGCGCCGACCGGGAGGCCGTCGCCGAGGCGCTGCGCGCCGTCGGCCTGACCGACCGGGCGAAGGACCCGGTCAGCACCCTCTCCGGGGGGCAGCAGCAGCGCACGCTCATCGCCCGGGCC
Organism: Micromonospora sediminimaris; assembly: GCF_016863575.1. Lineage (NCBI taxonomy): Bacteria > Bacillati > Actinomycetota > Actinomycetes > Micromonosporales > Micromonosporaceae > Micromonospora > Micromonospora sediminimaris. The sequence continues at coordinate 82,226 of NZ_BOPD01000031.1, read as the reverse complement.
CTCGCCGGGCAGCCCGAGCTGCTGATCCTCGACGAGCCGACGGCCGGCGTGGACGCGGCCAGCCAGGAGGCGTTCGCCGCTGCGTTACGCGACTTCACCGTCGGCGGCGGCACCGTCCTGCTCGTCGCCCACGAACTGGGTCCGCTGCGCCCGGTGATCGGCCGGGCGATCGTCGTACACCAGGGGTTCGTGGCGCACGACGGCGCCGTGCCGGAGCCGGCCGGGCACCACGCGGCGCCGGACCACGACCACGTGCATCCGCACGGCCCCGAGGAGCCCGCCGGGCTGTGGAGCGCGAGTTGAACCTCTTCCAGTACGAGTACATGCAGCTTGCGCTGGTCAGCGCTCTGATCATCGGGCTCACCGCGCCCGCGCTCGGCATCTACCTGGTGCAGCGGCGGCTGGCGCTGATCGGGGACGGCATCGGGCACGTCGCGCTGACCGGGGTCGGTGCCGGCCTGCTCTTCCAGACCTCCCCCGTGATCATGGCCGTGATCGCGGCCACCGTCGGCGCGGTCGTCATCGAGCTGATCCGGGAACGCGGCCGTACCTCCGGCGACCTGGCCCTCGCGCTGCTCTTCTACGGCGGCATCGCCGGCGGGGTGGTGCTGGTCGGGCTCTCCGACAGCACCAGCTCCAATCTCAACGCGTACCTGTTCGGCGCGTTGAGCACGGCCTCCCGGACGGATGTCGCCACCATCGCGGTGCTGGGCACGGCCGTGCTGATCGCGATGATCGGGCTGCGGCCGGCGCTGTTCGCCGTCTGTCACGACGAGGAGTACGCCCGGGTCTCCGGCCTGCCGGTGCGCGCGCTCAACCTGCTGCTCGCGGTCACCACGGCGATCACGGTGACGATCGCCATGCGGGCGGTCGGCGTACTGCTGATCAGCGCGCTGATGGTCGTCCCGGTGGCCACCGCGCAGCAGGTCACCCGGGGATTCCGCAGCACGATGGCGGCGGCGATGGCATTGGGTCTGTTCGCCGGCGGCGCGGGCATCTGGATGGCGGCGGTCGCCGACACCGCGCCCGGCGCCTCGGTGGTGGTCCTCGCGATCGCCTCGTTCGTGGTGGTCACCCTGCTGGCCGCCGGTTGGCGCCGGCTCCGGCGGGCCCGACCCCAACCCGCGCCGGCTCCGGAGCCGCACGAGGTGGTGCTCGGCGGATCCTGATCACGAGCTGCCCGCCGGTATTGGTTACCGTTGCAGGGTGACCAGCGGATCCGGCTATGACGCGTACGAGGGTGCCAGCGAGTTGCTGCGCGCCCTCTCGGCACCGATCCGGCTGGCCATCGTCAGCGAGCTGGCCGGTGGTGAGCGCTGCGTGCACGAGCTGGTGGACAAGCTCGGCGTGGCCCAGCCGCTGGTCTCCCAGCACCTGCGGGTGCTCCGTGGGGCGGGCGTGGTCCGGGGCTCCCGGCGGGGGCGGGAGATCGCGTACACCCTGGTCGACGAGCACGTCGCGCACATCGTGGCCGACGCGGTCAGCCACGCCGGGGAGGGATCATGAACGAGCGGAGTGGCGTCATGAGCGACAGTGGTACGGCCGTTCGCAACACCCGTCAGCGTTCGGCGGTGAGCGCGCTGCTCGCCGAGACGGAGGGGTTCCACAGCGCCCAGGAACTGCACGCGATGCTGCGCGATCGTGGCGAGCGGGTCGGGTTGACCACGGTCTACCGGACGTTGCAGGGGCTGGCTGACGCAGGCGAGATCGACGTGATGCGCCCACCGGGCGGCGAGCACCTGTACCGCCGGTGCAGCGAGGGGCATCACCACCATCTGGTCTGCCGGGCCTGCGGCCGTACGGTCGAGGTCGCCGGGCCGACGGTGGAGACCTGGGCCGACCGGGTCACCGCGCAGCACGGCTTCACCGACGTCAGTCACACCCTGGAGATCTTCGGCACCTGCCCGACCTGCGCCCGCTGACCGATCGGCCGCCGGTCTTCCTCGTCGCGTCACTGCGGGTGCCGCCCGGATCGGCGGGCTGACGATCAGAAGTGTGTGATCGGCGGGAGCTGACGGGCGACTGTCGGGGTGCCGGGTGACGGGGTCCGTGGCAGGCTGTCCGGCGTGAAGATCTACGCTGATCGTTTCCCGACCGCGCTGCGACAGCTGCTCACCGATCTGCTCGTCATCGCCTGGGTGTACGCGACGATCCGGGGCGCGCTGTGGCTGCACGACCTGGTGCAGAAACTGGCCGTACCCGGACAGAAGCTGGAAGGGGCGGGCGGCGGACTTGCCGACAACCTCGCCGAAGCCGGCGGCAAGGTCGGCCGGGTGCCGTTGGTCGGCGATGAGCTGACCGCACCCTTCGAGCGGGCGGCCGGTGCCGCTCGCTCGCTGGCCGAGGCCGGCCGCGACCAGCAGGAGTTGGTCGACCAGTTGGCGCTGGCACTGGCCGTCGGGCTGCTGATCGTGCCGCTCGGACTTGTGGTGTTCGGCTGGCTGCCGCTGCGGGTGCGCTGGATGCGCCGGGCCGGCTCGGCGGCGACACTGGCCGCCGCACCCGCCGGCCGGGACCTGCTGGCCCTGCGCGCCCTGGCCGGCCAGCCGCTGCGCAAGCTCACCCGGATCGCCCCCGACGTCGCCGAAGCGTGGCGCCGCGGCGACGACGCGACGGTCAACGCCCTGGCCGCCCTAGAACTCCGCCGCCTAGGCCTCCGCGACCCCCAAGCCCCCTGACACACCCACCCCACCCCACCACTCCCCTGTTACTCCCCTGTTACTCCCCTGTTGATCAAGAAGTTTGAGTCGTGAATCGCGCCGATTCAGACCAGAACTTCTTGATCAACACGGGCTGGCGCGGGACCGCGTGGGGTGGGGTCAGGGGTGGGGGTGGGGTCAGGTGGGTGGGGGTGGGGTCAGGTGGGTGGGGGGAGGTGGCGGCGGGCGGTGGAGGGGGCGGTGGAGGGGCCGGGGGTCCAGGGGGCCACCCAGGGCAGGTCGGTGGGCGGGGTGATGACGCCGTCCTCCAGGGCGGCGTAGCGGCCGGCGAGGATGCGCTTGGCAGCCGTCACGTCGATCGAGTCGGTGTTCTCCCACAGGGCGGTGAACAGGGCGTCTACCCGGACCCGGGCCTGCCGGCAGAACAGGTCGGCCAGTTCGACGTTCTCCGGCCTGGTGTCGCGCTCGGCGTGGGCGCGTACGCAGACCGCGCTCATCGCGAACAGTTCCGCGCCGATGTCCACCACCCGGCCGAGGAACGCCTGCTTGCGCTCCATCTTTCCCTGCCAGCGGGACATCGCGTAGAAGGTGGACCGGGCCAGCTTCCGACTGGCGCGTTCCACCTGACGCAGGTGCCCGGCGAGCGGACCGAACTCGCCGTACCCGGTGGGCTGCTGCCCCTTGCCGACCGCGAGGGTCGGCAGCCACCGCGCGTAGAACGCGCCCGCCCGGGCACCAGCCTTCGCCTTGCGGGCGAGCCCGGCGTCGGGGTCGATGATGTCGCCCGCCACCGACAGGTGCGCGTCCACCGCCTCCCGGGCGATGAGCAGATGCATGATCTCCGTGGAGCCTTCGAAGATCCGGTTGATCCGCAGGTCACGGAGCATCTGCTCGACCGCGGCCGGGCGTTCGCCCCGGGCGGTGAGCGACTCGGCCGTCTCGTACCCCCGGCCACCGCGGATCTGGACCAGTTCGTCGGCGACCCGCCACGCCATCTCGCTGGCGTACAGCTTCACCAGCGCCGCCTCGATCCGGATGTCGTTGCGGTCGTCGTCGGCGAGCAGGCAGCACAGGTCGAGCATGGTCTCCATGCCGTACGTGGTCGCGGCGATGAAGGAGAGCTTCTGGGCGACGGCCTCGTGCTCACCCACCGGCCGGCCCCACTGGACCCGCTCCGCCGACCACTCCCGGGCCACGTTCAACGCCCACTTGCCGGCGCCGACGCACATCGCCGGCAGCGACAACCGGCCGGTGGTCAGCGTACTCAGGGCGATCCGCAGCCCCTTGCCCTCGCCACCGATGACGTTCTCCTTCGGTACGAAGACGTCGTGGAAGCGGGTGAGGCTGTTCTCCAGTCCACGCAGGCCGAGGAAGGCGTTGCGCCGCTCGACCGTGATGCCCTCGGCGTCGCCGTCGACCACGAAGGCGGTGATGCCGCCGCGACGTCCCTCCGCCTTCGGCACCCGGGCCATCACCACGAGTTGGGTGGCCACGGTGCCGTTGGTGGCCCACAGCTTGACGCCGTTGATCCGGTAGCCGGTGCCGTCGGGTGTCGGCTCGGCGGTGGTCGCCAGGCGGGCCGGGTCGGAGCCCACGTCCGGCTCGGTGAGCAGGAACGCGGAGACCTCGCCGGCGGCCAGCCGGGGCAGGAAGCGACGTCGCTGCTCCTCGCTGCCGAACATCTTCAACGGCTGAGGTACGCCGATCGACTGGTGTGCCGACAGCAGCGCGCCGATCGCCGGGCTGACCGAGCCGGCGAGCATCAACGCCCGGCAGTAGTGCAGGTTGCTCAGGCCGAGCCCGCCGTACTCCCGGCCGATCTTCATCCCGAAGGCGCCCAGCCGGGCCAGCCCCTGGAACACCTCGTCGGGAATCCGCGCGTCGCGTTCGATCGCCGCGCCGTCCACCTCGGTGGCGACGTAGTCGCGGAGCCGGCCGAGGAACTCCTCGGCGCGGGCCTGTTCCTCCGGATCCGGTCGCGGCCACGGATCGATCAGGTCGAGCCGCAGCCGGCCCAGGAAGAGTTCCTTGCCGAAGCTGGGCCGGTCCCAGGTGGTCTGGCGGGCCGCCTCGGCGACCTGACGCGCCTCCTTCTCGGACACCTGGCCCGCCGCGTCCGGCGCGGGCACCTGGCCCGCCGCGTCTGACGCGAGGTCGGCGTTACGGCTGTCGGTGGCTGACGGACGGTGGTTCTCGGCGATGGCCACGGCAAACCCCCGGGGGCTCGATCCGGACAGTCGGACTGTTCCGCCTGTTCAGCAGGCTACCCGCGTTTGTTACCCAAAGGTAGCCACGGATATCCGCAGCAGCGGCCGACTCAGCCCTGGTTCAGGCCACTCGGGTCCTCGTCGTCGTCGATGTCGTCCTCACCCCAGTTGCGGCGGGCGAACGGCAGCATCATCCAGAGGGTCAGGAACCACAGACCGGTAACGGCACTGAGCAGGAACGCGATCGGTCGGGCGAGTACGAAATCGGTGATCAGCAGCACCGAACTCACCATCGCGACAAGCATGAAGCCGAGACCGCCGCTGGCCATCCGATGGGCGAAGCGCACCAGTTCCGGTTTGCGGCCCTGCCGGAACAGCGCCCGGTGGAACGCCACCGGCGAGATGATCATCGCGGTCGCGCCGGCTGCGGCCAACAGCGCGACGATGTAGACGTCCCGCTGAAACTGGGTGGTGTCGTCGAAGCCGGCGCTGAACGGCAGGGTCAGCAGGAAGGCGAAGAGGATCTGCACGCCGGTCTGCGCGACCCGCAATTCCTGTAGCAGGTCGGCGAAGTTGCGCTGCCACCGCTGCTTCTCGGTTTCCTTCGACACTGCGGACCTCCGGGGCTCCGCCGGCCCTCGCCGCCGGCGGTCACGCTGATGCCCCACCGGTCGCGACCCGAAACCCGTTCGGGATCTCCCGTGCCCGCTCTCCGCCCGCTCAAACCGCCGGGCGGACCCGGGCCAGGATCGCCTCGGCCAGCGGCGTCGGCGCCTCGTCCGGGATCCAGTGGGTGATCCCGGCCAGTTCGACGAATCGAAAATCCCCTGTCACGTGAGCGGCGCACGCCTGCGCGGCGACCCGCCCGATGGCGACGTCACCGTCACTCCAGACGAAGGTGGTGGGCACCGGCACCGGGCCGACCGCCGCCAGATCCGACTTCGACATCGCCCGGTACCAGTTCAACGCGGCGGTCAGGGCACCCGACTCACGCATCGGATCGGCGTACGCGGCCACCCGGGCAGCGTCGCCGACGCCACGCAGCAACCGCCGCAGCCCGGCCGCGCCGAGCGTGAGCAACGTCTTCTCCGCCACCCCGGGCTTCCGGAACAGCACCATGTACGCCGAGCGCGCCTTCTGCTGCGGGTCGTGTGTCAACGCGTACGCCATGGCCGCCGGATGCGGCACGGAGACCGCGGTCAGGGTCCGTACCCGGTCCGGGTGGGTGGCGGCCAGCGCCCACCCGACGACCGCACCCCAGTCGTGCCCGACCACGTGGGCGGCGGGCACCCCGAGGGCGTCCAGCACCGCAGCCGCGTCGGCGACCAGTTCACCCAGCCGGTACGCCTCGACCTGGGTGGGCCGGGCCTGTGGCGAGTAGCCCCGCTGGTTCAGCGCGTAGCTGCGCAGACCGGCGGCGTGCAGGGCCGGCAGTACGTCGTCCCACTCACCCGAGTGCTGCGGGAAACCGTGCAGCAGCAGCACCGGTTCGCCCTGCTCAGGACCACCGGTGGCGACGTCGAACCACAGACCTCGGGCATCGATGCGCATGCCGGCAGCCTACCGACGACCCGACGCCGGCTCCGAAAAGGTGACAATCAACAGGGCGGCTAAGCCAGCCGCTCCATCCGGTTCCAACCGGTCCAGCCACGCTCACGCAACAACTCCTGCAGTCGTTGCATCCGGGGATCGGCCTCGACGGCGAGCGCGTCCAGCAGGTCGTGCATCAGGTCCTGGTAGTCCCCATCGGAGGGTTCGAACGTGCCGGCGGCGTACGCCTGCTCAGCCAGGTTGGCAATGATGTCGGCGGCCTCCCCCAAGCGTGGGTCGTCGTCGTCGCCGCCGTCGAGGATCTCCGACAGCACCCGGTAGAGCCGGACGACCCGCGGGTCGTCGAGCTGCGCGAGTTTGCCGGGCATGAACTCGCGGATGTGATCGGGCCAGTGGGCGGCGACCAGGATCCAGCCGTCCCGCTCGCCCGCCATCACCCGCTCGGACACACCGATTTCCCGGAGCCGATCGAGGTAGGCGGTCACCTCCGGGGGGAGTGTCAGACCGTCCCCGGCTGCGAGCTGCGCGATCTGCCTACGGCTGGTCTGCAACCGTTCGATCTCTTCCCGCAGGTGACCGTCGATCCCGCGGATCGCTTCCGCGAAGGTCGCCGAATCGGCTTCGAGTAGCTGACTGATCCGGGACAGCGGTACACCGGCGTTGGCGAGAGTGCGGATCTTGATGAGGGACACGGCCGCCGTCGGGCCGTACCGCCGGTAACCCGAGGCGTCCCGCTCCGGCTCGGGCAGCAGCCCGATCTGGTGGTAGTGCCGCACCGTCCGCACCGTGACACCGGCGTACGCCGCCAGTTGACCGATCGTCAGCATGCCCCGATCCTGCCCCCACCACACCGGGCCCGGCCGAGTCGGGCTTACGCGGTAGGCCACGTACGAGTCGGACCCGGTCTCGATCGCACCACCGAAGCCGTGGACGAACAGCAGCATGAAGGCGATCGGCACATGCCGCTTCAGTGCTGTTCCTTGTCTGTGCCGGCACCGACGAGGGTGAGGAAGATGTCTTCGAGGTTCCGCTGCTTCTCGACGTACTCGACCTCGGCGGGTGGCAGGATCCGCCTCAGCTCGTCGAGGGTGCCGTCCACGATGATCCGGCCCTCGTGGAGAATCGCGATCCGGTCGGCGAGGTTCTCCGCCTCGTCGAGATACTGGGTGGTGAGCAGCACGGTCGTGCCGCCCTGAGCGAGTTCGTTGACGGCGTGCCACACCTCAAGGCGCGCCTGCGGGTCCAGCCCGGTCGTCGGCTCGTCGAGGAAGACGACAGGCGGATTCCCGATCAGACTCATCGCGATGTCCAGCCGGCGGCGCATGCCCCCGGAGTACGTCGCCACCCTCCGGGCACCCGCCTCAGTCAATGCGAAGCGCTTCAACAGCTCGTCCGCGATCGCGCCGGGTGCCTTGAGGTGCCGCAGCCTGGCGACGAGGACGAGGTTCTCGCGCCCGGTGAGGATCTCGTCGACCGCCGCGAACTGCCCGGTGAGGCTGATGGACTCGCGCACGTCGGCCGCCCGCGTCGCGACGTCGAAGCCGTTGACGTGTGCGGTGCCCGCGTCGGCCTTGAGCAGCGTGGAAAGGATCTTCACCACCGTGGTCTTGCCCGCGCCGTTCGAGCCGAGCAGGGCGAAGATGCTCCCCCGCGCGACCTCGAAATCCACGCCACGCAGCACGTGCAGCTTCTGGTACGACTTTGCCAGGCCCCGCACCCGGATCGCGGGCCCCTGAAGCTCACTGGTTGTCGCCGGGATCGTCATGCCGATCAGCATGGAGGGCTGACGCAGCGTCAGGGTCAAGCCCGCAGCGGCACCGATTCTCGCAGTGGGTGGCGCGAGGTCAGTCGTACGGACGCTTGGGGACAGGCACCTGCCGCCAGGACTCGACCTCAAGGTAGGGGATCTCGGCGTCGTTCACCGGATCCCGGCCGAGTCGGTCGCTGTAGCGGCCGGTCACCTCGACCCAACTGTCGTCGGGCAGCCCGGCCGGTACGTCGCCGGTCAACCCGAGCTTGACCGGTCGGCCGTCGGCGGCGCAGCAGGACAGCACCATCCGGGCCAGGATCGGCTGGCCGTCCGCGCCGGTGGCAATGAAGCCGGTGAGCTGCACCCGCCGATCGCCGATCGACGTGCCCCGGTCGAACAGCGCCCGGGAGGCGTAGTCCAGGACGCTGACCTGCACCGGGTCACCCTCGGGCAGCGGCGGGTAGTCCGACTGCTGTTGGCTGCTCAACGCCGTGCCGGCCTGACCCGCCGCGTACGACCCGAGGGCCGGCGGGGCGACCAGCAGCAGGCCGAGCACGGGCAGGATCAGCAGCCAACCGACCCGCGGCTCGTGGTGGGCGCGCCCGTGCCCGTCATGCCCGTCATGCCCGTCGGGGCGGTCGGGGCCGACGGTGGGACCGTCGGCGGGGGCCAGCGCGCGGGGGGCCGGCGGGCGCAGCTCGTACCAGAGCGTCATGATCGCGGCGGCGACCAGCAGCAGGCCGGCGGCGATCAGGAAGGGACGCAGGCCCTCCTTGACGTAGCGCAGGTAGAGGTCGGTGACGCTGGCCCGGATCACCGCGCCGCCGAGCAGCAGCAGGATCACCGCCTGCGCCTGCCGGTTCACAGCAGCACCGCCCCGGCGCCGACGGCGACCAGCACGGCCACCGCGAAGGTGGTCGGAGCGAACCGGAAGGCGAAGCGGCGGCCGAACACCCCGGCCTGCATCGAGATCAGCTTGAGATCGACCATCGGCCCCACCACCAGGAAGACCAGTCGGGACGTGAGCGAGAACTGGGACAGCGAGGCAGCGACGAAGGCGTCAGCCTCCGAGCAGAGCGAGAGCAGCACGGCGAGCAGCGCCAGCGCCAGGATCGACAGCCACGCGTTGTCGGCGAGGGTCTGCAACCACCGCTCCGGCACCAGCACGTTGATGCTGGCGGCGGCCATCGCGCCGAGTACCAGGAAACCACCGGCGTGGGTCACGTCGTGACGTACGGCGGCCCAGAAGGCCCGGCCTCGGGACGCGTCGTCCAGCTCCGGGCGGCGCGGCATCCTGATCCACTCGGTGCGCCCGAGCCGCAGCCAGAGCCACCCCATGATCATGGCGACGATCAGACTGGCGACGCCCCGGGCAAGGACCATCTCGGGGTTGTTCGGGAAGGCGACCGCCGTGGCGGTGAGCACGATCGGGTTGACCGCCGGGGCGGCGAGCAGAAACGCCAGCGCGGCGGCCGGGGTCACGCCCCGCCGGATCAGTGACCCGGCGATCGGTACCGAACCGCACTCGCAGCCCGGCAGCACCACCCCGGCCGCGCTGGCTGCCGGCACCGCCAACGCCGGGTGCCGGGGCAACGCCTTCGCCCAGAAGGATCGGGGCACGAAGACCGCGATCACGGCGGAGAGCAGCACTCCGAAGGCCAGGAACGGCACTGCCTGCACCATGATCGAGACGAAGACGGTGGTCCAGGTCTGGATGCGGGGATCGTCCAGGGCGGCGGCGATCGGCTCCCGAAAGATGATCAGGATGATCAGCAGCGCCGCGAGAACCTCCACCGAGCCGATCCGGTCACCGAGCCAGCGCCGGGGTGACTCGCCACCGGCAGGCTCCGGTGGGCGCGTTTCGATGTCGACGCCCCCGGCCGAGGATCGGGGCTCCGGTTCGCCCGGCACGGCCCGGTCAGTGTCTGTGGTCACCCGTCACCCTTCGGCCGTGGCGGATCGGCGGACTGAGATTACCGTCCGGCGCGGATGACGTCGATGGATGTCACAGATTCGCCAGACTTCCGGGAGCCCCCGGCCACCGGACCAATCGGATGCGAGTAACCGTCGTGACCTGGGGAGATCACATTGCCGGTGGATCTTCCGTGGTGTTAGCGTCGGCGGGACAGACAACACCTCCGACAGGGGAGCGCACAGCGCTGAGAGTGCGGGTCCGCCCGCAGACCCTCCGTACCTGATCTGGGTAATGCCAGCGCAGGGAGTTCGGTCCACCTCCAGCCCGCCACCGTTCGGCGCCGCCGGCCGGGGCGTGCGTCTTGCCTGGTTCGCATCTGGACTGGGAGCAATCATCGTGCAAACCACCGACAGCAACCGCTGGCGCACCATCGACATCGTGGTGGCGTCGGTCATCGCCGTCGCCTTCGGCGTCATCTTCTGGGCCTGGGGCGTGGTGTGGAGCGCCACCGAGGGCGCCTTCAGCTTCTTCCCGCCGGCACAGACCCTCATCTACGGTGTCTGGCTGGTGCCGGCCGTGCTCGGCGGCCTGGTAATCCGCAAGCCCGGCGCCGCGCTGTACTGCGAACTGCTGGCCGCGATCATCTCGGCCCTGCTGGGCAGCCAGTGGGGCACCATCGTCCTGTTGCAGGGCCTGATGCAGGGTGTCGGCGCCGAGTTGGCCTTCGCCGCCTTCCGGTACCGCTCCTACCGGCTGCCGATCGCCCTGCTGGCCGGTGCGCTGACTGGCCTCAGCGCGGCAATCTTCGACTTCGTCTACTGGAACGCCGAACGCGACATCGCCACCTACCGCCTGCCCTACGCCGCGCTCACCGTCGTCAGCGCCACTGTCATCGCCGGCGCAGGCGCGCACGCCCTGACCCGCGCCCTGGCCCGCACCGGCGTCCTCGACCGCTTCCCCGCCGCCCGCGAACGCCCCCTGGTCTGACCTCCCCGGCAGTGTCGATCTCCACAGCAACCGTCAGGAAGAAAGGAGGGTGGGATGGGTGAGGGGGTGTGGGTACGGGGGTTTGGGTGGCGGCATGCCGGGAGGCGTGGCTGGGCGGTGCGCGGGGTTGAGCTGCGGGTGGAGCGCGGCGAGAAGGTGCTGCTGTTGGGGGCGTCGGGGGCCGGGAAGAGCACGTTGCTGGCGGCGCTGGCCGGCCTGCTGCCCGAGGACTCCGGGGAGCACGAGGGCAGCATCGAGATCGACGGCCGGCCGGTCGACGAGGCCCGGGACCGGGTCGGCATCGTCTTCCAGGACCCGCAGTCCCAACTCGTCATGGCCCGCAGCGGCGACGACGTGGCGTTCGGGCTGGAGAACCGGGGCGTGCCGGCCGGCCAGATCTGGCCGAGGGTGGACGAGGCGCTGCACCGGGTGGGCTTCCCGTACCACCGGGACCGGTCCACCGCGGCGCTCTCCGGCGGCGAACAGCAACGACTCGCCCTGGCCGGCGTACTGGCGCTGCGTCCCGGCCTGCTGCTGCTGGACGAACCCACCGCCAACCTCGACCCGGCGGGTGCCGCCCTGATCCGCGCGGCGCTCACCCGGGCGGTGGACGCCGACACCACCCTGATCCTGGTCGAGCACCGGGTCGCCGAGGCGCTGCCCCTGGTCGACCGGGTGGTGGTGCTCGAACCCGGCGGCGGGGTCCGCGCCGACGGCCCACCGGAGGCCGTCTTCGCCGCGCACGGCGACGCCCTCGCCGCCGAGGGGGTCTGGGTGCCCGGCCGGGAGATCCCGCCACGTCGGGCCGCCGGCCCGGCCGGCGAGGTGCTGCTCACCGCCGAACAGCTCGGCCAGCCACCCCGGCTGGCCGCCACCGACCTGACCGTACGAGCCGGCGAGGCGCTCGCGGTGCTCGGACCGAACGGCGTCGGGAAGTCCACCCTGGCGCTGCTGCTCGGCGGGCTGCTCCGGCCCGGCACCGGGCGGCTGGCGGCGAGCCCGGAACTGGCCGGAACGGACTCGCGGACCGCACCGCACCGATGGCGGGCACCGGTGCTGACCCGCCGGATCGGCTCGGTGTTCCAAAATCCCGAACACCAGTTCGTCACCGGCACGGTCTTCGACGAACTGGCCCTGGGGCCGAGGCGGACCGGGGCGTCCGAATCGGCGGTGCACGACCGCGTGACGGAACTGTTGAGCCGGCTGCGGCTGGATCGGCTCGCCGCCGCCAACCCGTACACCCTCTCCGGCGGCGAGGCGCGGCGGCTGAGTGTGGCGACCGCCCTGGCCACCGCGCCCCGCCTGCTCATCTGCGACGAACCCACCTTCGGCCAGGACCGGCGCACCTGGCGCGAGCTGGTGGATCTCCTCGCCGACCTGCGCGACGCCGGACACGGCCTGGTCACCATCACCCATGACGCCGACTTCGTGGCCGCGTTGGCCGACCGTACGCTGGCCCTCGCTCCGCCCGACACGGGACCGGCACGGCCATGATCACCCTGGAGCCGATCGCCCGGCCGGGCGCGCCGCTGGCCCGGCGAAATCCGGTGGCCAAACTGGCAGCCGCGATGTTGTTCGCGTTTCCGCTGATGGCCACGCTGGACCCGGTCACGCCGGCCATCGCGATCGCCGTGGAGCTGGCGGTGCTGCCGCTGTTCGGGGTGCACCCCGGGCTGCTGGCCCGACGGGCCTGGCCGCTGCTGGCCGCCGGCGGCGGCATCCTGGTCACGCTGGTGCTCTTCGCCGCCGACCGGTCGGGTCGGGTGCTGCTCGACGCGGGGCCGGTCGTGGTGACCTCGGGGGTGCTGGTCACCGCGCTCGGCCTGGTACTGCGGCTGTTCGCGGTGGCGTTGCCCGGCGTGATCGTCTTCGCCACCACCGACCCGACGGACCTGGCCGACGCGCTGGTGCAGAACGCCAGGGCACCCGCCCGGTTCGCGATCGGCGCGTTGGCGGCGTTCCGGTTGGTGCCGCTGCTCGGCCAGGAGTGGCAGATGATCACCATGGCGCGCCGGGCGCGCGGAGTCGAGGCGGGGCGCAACCCGGTGGCCCGACTACGGCTGTTCGTCTCGACGGCGTTCACGCTGCTGGTCGGGGCGATCCGGCGGGGCACCCGGCTCGCGGTGGCGATGGACGCCCGAGGCTTCGACAGCGGCATGCCGCGCACCTTCGCCCGCCGACAGCGTTTCGTCACGGCCGACTGGCTGCTCGTCGTCGGCGCGACGGCGACCGCCGGGGCCGCGCTCGCCGTCAGCGTGGCACTCGGCGTCTTCCGCCCGCTGGTCGGCTGACCCCGCCACCACGCGTCGGAGCGGACCGGGTCAGCGACGGACCCGACCGACACCACACCGGATGGTCGGCACCCTCACCGTTGCCGAACTGCTCGCCGCCGGGGCGATCGAGCGGGTGGTGGCGCTGGGTGGGACGCCGGTGACCCCGGACACGCCGGTACACACCAGGGGCTTTGTCCGGCCACAGTGGCAGGACGGCGAGCTGGTTCTGGTCACCATGCAGCACCACGCGGGCGGCCTGGCCCCGTTCGAGGTGCCCGACCCGACGCCCTGCTGCGCCGACCACTGAGGTGATCCTCCGACCGTGGCGTCCGGCACCGGCGCGACGGGCGAGGTCAGGGGGCCGGGTGCGCGTACCGACACGCACCCGGCCCCCGTGGACTGTCAGCTACGCCGGAAGGCGTAGCGGCGGACCTGGCCGGTCCGCTGGCCACGTCCGACACCGGAGGTGCCGGTGGCCGGTGGCCCCGCCTTGGGGGCGGCCGGCCGCCCGGCCGGCAGGGTGGGCACCGGAGCGATCGCGACGTCGTCCAGGTTCGCCGGTGTGACGGCGGCGAGTTCCGCCGAGTGACGGTCGGGACGGGACTTCCGGGAGCTGCGTTTGGCTGGCATCTGTGCCTCCTCGCTCGGCCGGCAACCGGTGGACGGTCGGCCGACCGCGTCGTGAGGACCGCCATCAGGGCGGTCGGGGACGGTACGGACTGCTGCCCGGGACCGGCCACGGAGGACGCCACCGCCGACGGCGGGTGGACACACACGCGGACGCCCGGGAGCACGCGGGGTCGCGGCACGACAGCGGCGAACCCGGCTCGGAAAGGGGCGTCAGTAGCGCATGCCCGCACGTTATCGCTCCAGCGAGGTGGGCGCAGCCGAATTAACGCCACCGGTCCGCGCGGGGCATCGTGGTGCGTTATGCGACCACCTGATGACCAGCGGTGGGGGGACGGCGCGCGCCGAACCGGTACCGCGATACCGTCGCAGCACTACAGGTAGACGGCGGAAGGTGGCGACGAGGATGGCGGATCGGGCTACGGCGCAGATCGGTGTGACGGGGCTGGCGGTGATGGGTCGCAACCTGGCCCGGAACCTGGCCCGCAACGGGTTCACCGTGGCGTTGCACAACCGCTCGCCGGAGCGGACCCGGTCGCTGGTGGCGGAGCACGGCGACGAGGGCACCTTCGTCCCGACGGAGTCCCTGGCGGACTTCGTCGCCGCGCTGGAGCGTCCCCGCGCGGTGATCATCATGGTCAAGGCGGGCGGTCCCACCGACGCGGTGATCGACGAGTTGGTGCCGTTGCTGGAAGCGGGCGACATCATCATCGACTGCGGCAACGCACACTTCGCCGACACCCGACGCCGGGAGGAGGCGCTGCGGGCCAAGGGTCTGCACTTCGTCGGCACCGGTGTCTCCGGCGGCGAGGAAGGGGCGCTGTGGGGGCCGAGCATCATGCCGGGCGGCTCGGCCGAGTCGTACCGCAAGCTCGGACCGATCTTCGAGAAGATCGCCGCTCAGGTCGAGGGCGTGCCCTGCTGCCAGCACGTCGGGCCGGACGGTGCCGGGCACTTCGTCAAGATGGTCCACAACGGCATCGAGTACGCCGACATGCAGCTCATCGCCGAGGCGTACGACCTGCTGCGGGCCGGGCTGGGCGCGGAGCCGGCGGAGATCGCGCAGATCTTCCGGGAGTGGAACTCCGGCGAGTTGGAGTCCTTCCTGATCGAGATCACCGCCGACGTGCTGGCGCACACCGACGCCGCCACCGGGCGGGCGTTCGTGGACGTGGTGCAGGACCGGGCCGAGCAGAAGGGCACCGGCCGGTGGACCGTCCAGATCGCTCTCGACCTGGGCATCCCGATCACCGGCATCGCCGAGGCCACCTTCGCCCGGTCGCTGTCGGGGCACGTGGGTCAGCGCGAGGCCGCGCTGCGGGCCTTCCCCGAGGCCGGCGAGAAGTGGCAGGTAAGTGACCGCGAGGCATTCATCGAGGACGTACGGCGGGCGCTGCTGGCCTCGAAGATCGTCGCGTACGCCCAGGGCTTCGACCAGATCCGCGCCGGCAGCGCCGAGTACGACTGGGGCATCGACCTGGGTGGTACGGCGACGATCTGGCGCGGTGGCTGCATCATCCGGGCCCGCTTCCTGGACCGCATCAAGCAGGCGTACGACGAGCAGCCGGAGCTGCCCACCCTGCTGGTCGCGCCGTGGTTCGCCGACACCGTGCGGGACGGCGTGCCGAGCTGGCGTCGGGTGGTGGCCGAGGCGGCCCGGGCCGGCGTACCGGCGCCCGCCTTCGCCTCGTCGCTGGCGTACTTCGACGCGCTGCGGGCAGACCGGCTGCCGGCCGCACTGATCCAGGGGCTGCGCGACAACTTCGGCGCGCACACCTACCGCCGGGTCGACCGGGACGGATCGTTCCACACCCTCTGGGCCACCCCCGACCGCGCCGAGGTCGAGGCCTGACCCACCGGTCGAGGCCAACGCCGACACCCGACATACGGCATCTCGCGGTATCCCTGCTGAGGGATACCGCGAGATGCCGTATTGCCGAGCTACCGGCCGCGCCGGTCGCGTCAGAAGAAGCGGCGGCGCTTGGCCTGCTGGGGGCGGATCAGGTCGGCGCCCTTGTTGAGCAGCCGAGTGGCCCGGTTGGGGCCACGGCGGGACTCCAGCGTGTGGCTCAGTTTCCGGGCTCCGGCGGCGGCGACCGGTACCGCGATGGCCATCACCGCCCACTGCCCGATGCGCTTGCGGATCATATGGGTTCACCTCCGTCAGTGGCTGCTGTCGGCGGTGATACCCAGAGTTGCCGCCGCGTATGCGCTCAGGTGGCCGGAACCACCGACGCTCACGCCGGAAGACCGACGCTCAGCCTGCCGGCACCACGGATGCCGAGGTGGTCGGGGCCACCGGGTTGGGCAGCGCGCCACCGAACCGACGATCGCGCTGGGCGTACAACTCGCAGGCGTACCACAGGTGCCGGCGGTCGAAGTCCGGCCAGAGCGTGTCCAGGAAGATCAACTCGGCGTACGCGCTCTGCCAGAGCAGGAAGTTGGAGGTCCGCTGCTCGCCGGAGGGTCGCAGGAACAGGTCCACCTCGGGCACCTCAGGGTGGTAGAGGTACCGCTGGACCGTCTTCTCGGTGACCTTGGCCGGATCGAGCCGACCGGCGGCCACGTCCCGGGCGATCGCGGCGGCAGCGTCGGCGATCTCCGCCTGCCCGCCGTAGTTCACGCAGAACTGCAGGGTCAGCGTCGAGTTGCCGCGGGACATCTCCTCGGCGGTCTGCAACTCGCTGATGACGCTCTTCCACAGCCGCCCGGCCCGACCGGACCACACCACCCGCACCCCGAGGTCGACCAGCTGGTCCCGGCGGCGGCGGATGACGTCCCGGTTGAAGCCCATCAGGAACCGCACCTCATCGGGTGAGCGTCGCCAGTTCTCGGTGGAGAAGGCGTACGCCGACAGGTACGGGATGCCCAGCTCGATGGCGCCCTCGACGGTGTCGAAGAGGGAGAACTCCCCCGCCTCGTGGCCCTTGGTGCGGGGCAGACCGCGTTCCTTGGCCCACCGACCGTTGCCGTCCATCACCACGGCGACGTGGCGGGGCACCGCCCCCGGTGGCAGCGCCGGCGGTCGGGCTCCAGACGGATGCGGTGTCGGCGGCACCGGTTCGCGCCGCCCGGCCCTGGACGATCGGATCACTCGGTTCTCTCCCTACTCACGTCCGGTGACGCCCGGTCGGGCGGCAGCGCTGCACCGGCCGGGGCCACGGTGCCGGCCTCGCCGGTCGGCCGCCGCGCGCCGGGTGCCGACGGCATCCCACCCCGGTCGACCAGCGGCAGCGAGCGTAGCGCGCGTTCCAGGTGCCACTGCAGGTGCGCCGCGACCAGGCCGCTGCATTCCCGGCGTACCCCGTTCTCGGTGGCGTCGGCTATCCGCCAGTCACCGACGGTGAGCGCCGACATCAGGTCGATGGTGGCCGGGGCCGGGTGGGCGGCCCCCGGTGGCCGGCAGTCCGGACAGACCGCGCCCCCGGCCGGCACCGAGAACGCCCGGTGCCGGCCCGGCGTGCCGCAGACCGCGCAGGCGGTCAACGCCGGCGCCCAGCCCGCCAACGCCATCCCGCGCAGCAGATACGCGTCGAGCACCAGCGTGGTGGCATGCCCGCCGTCGGCGAGGGCGCGCAGCGCGCCCAGGGTGAGCTGGAACAGCCGCAACGACGGTTCCCGCTCAACCGGGGTGAGCCGCTCGGCAGTCTCGGCGATCGCGCTGGCGGCGGTGTAGCGGGGATAGTCACCGAGAAACCGCTTGCCGTAGAGATCGATCCCCTCGACCTGGCTGACGCTGTGCAGCGAACTGCCGTGCTCCCCCTTGGGGTCGCCGGCCAGCTGCACATCGACGTGACCGAAGGGCTCCAGCCGGGCACCGAACTTTGACATGGTCCGGCGTACCCCCCGGGCGACCGCGCGGAGCCGGCCGTGCCGCCGGGTGAGCAGGGTGATGATCCGGTCGGACTCGCCGAGTTTCTGCACACGCAGCACCACCGCGTCGTCGCGGTAGAGCTGTCGGCGGTATCCGGCCATCGCGCCATTCTCCCCTCCGGCCGGGAATCAGGTCCGACCCCGGGTGGGAATTCAGGGTCCGCTCGGGGTCGCCGTGCCGGCGAACCCGGATGCGCGCCCGGTGCGGCCGGTCGTAGCGTGCTCGGCATGGCTTCGTACCGGACCAGCACCGTCTCCCGGCCCACCGCCGCAGATCAGCCCACCGCCGCGCGCCGAACCACCGCGCTGCGAGCGAGCACCGTGCGCCGGACCGGCATGGCGGTCGCCGCGACCGCCGCCCTCATCGTCCTGGTCGGGTGTGACAACCTGTCGTACCGGCAGCTGGACTTCGACACCACCGAGTCCGCCCGGATCACCGCGATCCAGGTGCTGCCCGGTTCCGGCGACGTGGTGGTCCGGGCCGACGGCGGAGCGGACGGGGTACGCGTCAAGCGCGTGGTGCGCTACCAGGGCAACCAGCCGGACGCGACGTACGAGATCAAGGGCACGGAACTGGTGCTGGACACCTCCTGCGGCAGCCGGTGCACCGTCTCCTACGAGGTGACGGTCGACGCGGGGGTGGGCGTACGCGGCGAGACCGGCTCCGGGGACGTCGATCTCAGCCGCGTCGGCCGGGTGGACCTCAAGGTCGGCTCCGGCAACGTGCGGGTCGCCGCGGCGACCGACACGGTGCGGGTGGAGACCGGCTCGGGCGACATCGAGGTGTACGACATCGCCAAGCCTGTCGTGCTGCGGGCCTCCTCCGGGAACGTGACGGGAAGTCGGCTCGGCGGCGAGGTGGACGCGGAAACCAAGTCCGGCGACGTCACCCTCGACCTGGACAAGCCCGTCTCCGCGCGGGCGCACGCGTCGAGCGGCAACGTCGCGCTGACCGTGCCCGGCGGGGCGTACCAGATCCGGCCCAGGGCCGACTCCGGCGAGATCGACCTGGGTGTCCCGGATGACCCCTCCGCCGCGTCCGTGCTCGACCTGCGTACCGGCAGCGGCGACATCACCGTCACCTCGCGATGACCCCACCGCCCCGGCCCCGCTGTTGCGGGACCGGTGCCACCGGCCCGGCATTCGGCTCGTGATCCTCGCCGGTGCGCGACTCCGCGTGCAGGCGGGTGGGGCGCGCCGCCGGGCGGCGGCCACCGGGGACCAGCTCGGGCGGACGCTGCGCCGCCACATCCTCGACCCAGCCCACCATCGCGGTTACCAGGGCCACCAGCAGGAAGACCAGGACCACCCGGATCGCCAGCCCCAGCAGGTCCTGATGCGACCAGCCGACCACGTCGACGAGCGGGGTGAGTGCGACCACGAACGCCATGTGCCACAGGTAGACCGTCAACGCCCGCCGGTTCAGCACGGTGACCGCCCGGCCTACCAGCGCGCTCCGGTCCACCCAGGCGGCGGTCGCCGGTGCCCGGCCCAGGGCCACCAGGATGAACGCGGCCGACCAGAGTGCGTTGCCGAGCGGAATGTCGTTGAGGTCGTAGCCGCGCGGACCCTGGTGGGTCAGGATCCAGGCGCCGCCCACCGCCGCCAGCGCCAGCGCGGTCGGCACCAGAATCCAGGCGCTCAGGCGGCGCAGCATCCCGCTCTGGTGGGCGAAACCCAGCAGCCACGCCCCGAAGTAGAGCCCGAAATGGCGCAGCACGACCGGCGGGTTCTGGTAGATGCCCAGCTCGATGACGAGCAGCAGGCAGTACGGGGCGAGCAGGGTGGGTAACGGGAACCGGCGGAACAGCCACAGCGCGACCGGGGAGGCGAGCACGAACCACAGGTAGTCACGCAGGTACCAGATCGGGCTCAGCGCCAGCGCACCCCAGTAGTTCGCCGGTGGGTCGGCCACCGGGAAGAGCCAAAGCAGCACCGCCGGGGTGAACGGCAGCCCGGTGAGCAGCATCGCCGGCACGAAGATCGCGGCGACCACCCACAGCGACGGCAGCAGCCGTCGCAGTCGCCGACCCACCGCCATCGGCCCGGACCGCAGCAGGGACGCGGCCATCAGCGAACCGGCCAGCGCGAACATCACCGACATGGCCGGGAACAACAGCGTGAGCGATCCCCAGCCGGTGACGTGGTACACGACCACCCGCACGATGGCCAAGGCGCGCAGCAGGTCCAGGTATCTGTTTCGCATCAGCCTGCATCTGTGTCGGGGGGTGCGGAGGCTCTTGCTTCCTCTACCCTCCGCTGCCCGCCGACGAACCGGTCAGCGACCCACTGCGTTAGTGAAACTTCCCATATGCCTGACCGGCCCCGATCAGACGGTCCGGTGCCGGTCGCCCTATTTAACCGGCCCGCCGGATCGGCTCAGAACCCGAGCTTGCGCAACTGCTTGGGGTCGCGCTGCCAGTCTTTGGCCACCCGTACGTGCAGATCGAGGTAGACCTTCGTGCCCAGCAGCTCCTCGATCTGCCGCCGCGCGGCGGTGCCGACGCCCTTGAGCCGAGCGCCCCGATGCCCGATGACGATCGCCTTCTGGCTGGGCCGCTCCACATACACGTCGGCATAGATCTTCGTCAGCCGGCCCTCCGGAATCATCTCCTCCACCACCACGGCGATGGAGTGCGGCAACTCGTCCCGCACACCCTCCAGCGCAGCCTCCCGGATCAGCTCCGCCACCAGCACCTGCTCCGGGTCGTCGGTGAGCATGTCGTCCGGGTACAGCTGCGGGGACTCGGGGAGATAGCGCGTCATCACCTCGACCAGGGTGTCCACCTGGTGCCCGGAAACCGCGCTGACCGGCACCACCTCCGCGAAATCCCCCAGCTCACTGACGGCGAGCAACTGCTCGGCCAGCCGCTTGCGATCGACCAGGTCGGTCTTGGTGACCACCGCCAGCACGGTCGCCTTCAGCTCGGCCAACTCCCCGGTGATGAACCGGTCGCCACGGCCGATCGGCTCGTCGGCCGGGATGCAGAGACCGATCACGTCGACCTCGCTCCAGGTCTGCCGCACCAGATCGTTGAGCCGCTCGCCCAACAGGGTGCGGGGACGATGCAGTCCCGGAGTGTCGACCAGCACGAGCTGCGACTCCGGCCGGTGCAGCACCGCCCGGATGACGTGCCGGGTGGTCTGCGGCTTGTTCGACGTGATCGCGATCTTCTGCCCGACGATGGCATTGGTCAACGTGGACTTGCCGGCGTTCGGCCGCCCGACGAAACACGCGAAACCCGCCCGGTAGGCGCGCCCGCTGCGTTCGTTCATTCGGTCACCGTGCCGAGCACCGTGCCATCCGGCCCGGCCACGTGCACCGGCGCGTCGACAGCCAGGTCGCGCACGGCCGCGTAGCCGGCACCGTCCAGCGTGGACGCCTCGGTCACCACCACCGCAGCCTCCAACCGGGTGGCACCCGCCGCAGCCGCCGAGGCGACCGCCAGTTGCAGCGCGGTGATGGTCAGCGAGGGCAGCGACACGCTGGCCGCCGCGTACGTCCGACCATCCTGATCCCGGACCGCGGCACCCTCCACGGCACCCACCCGGCCTCGGGCACCACGGGCGAGGATGACCAGCTTGCCGTCCTCGGCGCTCAATTCGGAGCCGGTGGACCGGACGGCCGGTACGGCGGGTGACTCAGGCATCGGCGGGCTGCCTCTCCTCGGATTGGTCGGTGTCGGAACGGGACGCGGTCGGCGGAGCGCCCGGAGCGTCCTTCATGTCGGTCGGCTCCACCCGGCGCACCAGCACCGTGTCGATCCGGTTGCGTCGACCGGTGGTGCCCTCGGCGACCAGCCGCAGGCCAGCCACCTCGACCCGCGCGCCCGGAATCGGCACCCGACCCAGGGCCTGGGCGAGCAGACCCCCAACGGTCTCCACCTCGTCGTGCGGCAGCTCGGTGTCGAACAGCTCGCCGAGATCCTCGACCGGCAGCCGGGCGGTGACCCGCACCGCACCGTCGGGCAACTGCTCGACCGGGGGGCGCTCGACGTCGTACTCGTCGGTGATCTCTCCGACGATCTCCTCGAGAATGTCCTCGATGGTGACCAGACCGCCGGTGCCACCGTACTCGTCCACCACGATGACCAGGTGGTTGCGGGCGGCCTGCATCTCCGACAGCAGATCGTCCACGGGCTTGGACTCGGGCACGAAGGTCGCCGGCCGCATCAGCTCGGCCACCGGTAGCTGACGGTCCTCGACGGCCCCGCCCTGGATACGCCGGATCAGGTCCTTGAGATAGAGAATGCCGAGCACGTCGTCGACGCTCTCACCGATCACCGGGATCCTGGAGAAACCGGAGCGCAGGAACAGCGCGAGCGCCTGGGAGAGGTTCTTGCCCGACTCGATCCACACCATCTCGGTACGCGGCACCATCACCTCGCGGGCGATGGTGTCACCGAGGGCGAAGACCGAATGGATCATCTGCCGCTCGCCGTGCTCCACCACGCCCCGTTGCTCGGCGAGGTCGACCAGCTCACGCAGCTCGACCTGAGTGGCGAACGGCCCTTCCCGGAACCCACGGCCCGGGGTGACCGCGTTACCGATCAGGATCAGCAGGGAGGCCAGCGGGTTGAGCACCCGACCCAGCCAGCGCACCAGCGGCGCGGCCGAACGGCCCACCGCGTACGCGTGTTGCCGGCCGAGGGTGCGCGGGCCCACGCCGACCACGACGAAACTGACAACGGTCATCGCCCCCGCGGTGACCAGCGCCGCCCGCCAGCCCGCGCCGAAGGTGTCCACCGCCACCAGCGCCACCAGTGTGGTGGCGGTCAGCTCGGCGAGCAGCCGGAGCAACAACAGGAGGTTGAGGTGCCGGACCACGTCACCGGCGACCGTCTGGAGGGTACGGGCACCTCGGATCCCCTCGCGGGCCAGCTCGGCCGCGCGGGCCGGAGAGACCGCGGCAAGGGCCGCCTCGGTCATCGCGATCAGGCCGGCAAGTACCACCAGCCCGGCAGCGAAAACGAGTAGTTGCAGGTCGGGTAGGCCGGTGGCGGCCGCGGCCAGCGGAGTGTCCATCACCGGGAGCGGGCCGACCGCCAGCTCGCCAGCAACCGGGCCTGGAGCCCGAACATCTCCCGCTCCTCCTCCGGCTCCGCGTGGTCGTAACCGAGCAGGTGCAGGACACCGTGCACGGTGAGCAGGTGCAACTCGTCGGCGGTGCTGTGCCCGGCGGTGGCCGCCTGCTTCGCCGCCACCTCCGGGCAGAGCACGATGTCGCCGAGCAGTGCGGGCTCACCACCGGCGGCGGCGGTCTCACCCGGCCCATGGTCGACGCTGCCCTCGTCCATGGGGAAGGCCAGCACGTCGGTCGGGCCGTCGCCGCCCATCCACCGATGGTTCAGCTCGGTCATGTAGTCGACGTCCACCAACAACACGGAAAGCTCGGCGAGCGGATTGACTCCCATCTCGTCGAGCGCGTGCCGGGCGACGGCGAGCACGGCGTCGGTGTCGACCTCGGCACCGGACTCGTTGGCGATCTCGATGGACAACTGTCTTCCCTCGGTCTAGCGGCGCCGGCCGCCGCGGTTGCCCTGGGCGCTGCGCCCGGACACCGCGTGCACGCCCTGCGCCTGCTGGTTCTCGGCGTCCCACCGCGCGTACGCGTCGACGATCTCCCCGACCAGCCGGTGACGTACCACGTCGGCGCTGGACAGCTGCGCGAAGTGCACGTCCTCGACCCCGGCCAGGATGTCCCGGACGACCCGCAGCCCGCTCGTCGTCCCACCGGGCAGGTCGACCTGCGTGACGTCGCCGGTGACCACGATCTTGGAGCCGAAGCCGAGCCGGGTGAGGAACATCTTCATCTGCTCGGGCGTGGTGTTCTGCGCCTCGTCGAGAATGATGAACGCGTCGTTGAGCGTGTTGTGCGTGACCAGGAAGTCATCGGTGACATACAGCGAATCCTCCGCCGCCACCTGGATGCACATCGTCTCCTGGACACCGGCGGGGACGATCGAGTCGATGAAGCGCATCGGCCGGCCGCCACCGCACTCCTCGTACCGCTGGCCCTTACGCGCAAGCCGAAACGGCGGTACGCCCTCCGGCAGCCGGATCTCCACGACGTAGGCGTCCGACCGGTAGCCGACCGGACGACCGCTCGCCAGGCCAGGCGTACGACCCTCGGCCACCCGAACGCGCCACGTCGCCACGCCACCGAGTGACTGGACCAGGTGGACGACGTCGTCGCGGAGCCGGGGAGAGGTCGTCGAGTACTGCACCCGGCAGGTCCGTCCCGCCTGGACGACCGGCCCGCCGTCGGTGTCCAGCAGCCCCTGCAGGACGGCCAGGCGGACATCGACACTGTTCTGGAGATAGACGGACGGGACGAACTTGGTGCCCGACTTCGTCCCGGCCAGACCCAGCTCGCGGAGCGCGACCGTCACCGGGTTAGCGACGATCACTCCACCTCGGTGCCCCTTGGTGTGCCGGAGCACATAGTCGTACTCGCTCTTGCGGTGCAGCTCGATGTCGACCAGGTTGTCCTCGATCGCCCGGGCGAGCTCGGGGTCCGCCGTGGTGAATCCCGGCGTCGTGCGGCACGAGATCGACCCGTCACCGAGCAGCAGGCCGAGGACGTACGGATCGAGCGGAACGTCCTGTGGCTCCAACTGCACCGGAGCCACAACCGGCAGTTCGTAACGGCGGAGGTGACCCCGCCGCTCCTGCCCGATCATCTCCTGGGTCTCCAGCGTGCGTCGGCGACCACGCCGCTTGTCCTCGGGGGTGGCGACCGTCCAGAGATGCTCACCGCAACACAGGGTCGAAGCCCCGTCCTGCGTGGTCACCCGGTAGACCTGCTTGGGCCCTTGCGGGTAGATCCCGATCACCGGGGTCGGCATGCCGTTCGAGCCGATCACCAGGTCGCCGACCTGGAGTGAGCCGAACCGCTTGAAGCCTTCCGGTGTCAGCACGCGGGCGTCGTACGGCTGCGCCCGGCCCCTCATGTATGCCAGGGGGGCGACCTCGATCGTGCCGGCGGCCATCAGCTTCGGGATGGTCTCCGGGTCGAGCATGTCGTGCAGCGCGTCGTAGAGCGGGCGCAGGTAGGGGTCGATCTTCTCGTTGAGCGTGCCGGGCAGGAAACCGAGCCGCTCCCCCGCCTCGACCGCCGGCCGGGTCAGGATGATCCGGTTGATCTGCTTGGCCTGCAACGACTGCACCGCCTTGGCCATGGCGAGGTAGGTCTTGCCGGTACCCGCCGGGCCGATGCCGAAGACGATCGTGTGCCCGTCGATCGCGTCGACGTAGCGCTTCTGTCCCAGTGTCTTGGGACGGATGGTGCGCCCGCGCCGGGAGAGGATGTTGAGGGTCAGGACCTCGGCGGGCCGCTCCGTGCCACCCTGTTCGAGCATGCCGACGGTACGCCGGACGGCATCTGTGGTCAGGGTCTCGCCTTTCTCGATGAGTTCGAGCAGCTCGCTGAAGAGCCGCTCGGCGAGGGCGTTGTCGGCGGGAGCGCCGGTGATGGTGATCTCGTTGCCACGCACGTGCACGTCACTGTTCACCGAGCGCTCGACCAGTCGCAGGATCTCGTCGCCCGCGCCGAGCAGGTTGACCATGATCTTCGAGTCGGGGACCGTGATCCTGGTCTGGACCCGGGGCGGGCCGGGAGGTGGGGTGCCGGTCATAGGTCGGGCCCGAGGGCCCTGCGCCACCTGCTCTCGATCTCGGTGCCGGGCCCGTGGCACGGCGTGCGGACGTTACCCCCATCGTATCGGTTCAACGGCGGGGACACGCTGCCCATTTCCGCCGCTGTGACGCTCCGGCACGACCGGACATAGCAGGGCATTCCACCCCGATGAACCGCCCGGTCAGACGCGGAAGTCGAAACCGTCGAAGGTCTCCTGGCGGCGGGTGAACCGGTAGGTCGCCCAGTGCATCCGGACCACCACGCCGGCGGAGTCCCGGGTCAGCCGGAGCAACTCGCCGTTCTCCCGGCCGGAGACGGTACGGAACACGTCCGGCTGATCCGGCACCGGAGCGAACACCGCCGGCGGCTTCCCCGGCGGGTCACCGGCGCCACGGGCCCGCAGGGCCCCCTCGTGCCACGAGAAGACGTACTCGAAGCCCTCGCCCCACCAGCGGCCGAGCAGTCCGCGCACGTCCGGCGGCGCCGGCTCACCGGGACGCCACGGGTCGATGTCGGCCGGATCGTGCTCGACCGCGGCGGCGAGCAGTCGGTGCGGCAACTCCAGCAGCTCGACGGCGGTGCCGGAGGAGCCCAGCACGGCGGCGCCGAACGCCCCCGGAGTGCCCTCGCCGCCCCGGCGGCCGTACGCCCCGGCGAGGAAGCCCGGCATCGCCCCGTCATGCCCGACATGCACCACCCGCTCCCCCTGGGGTACCAGGATCAGACCGAGACCGAAGCCGCCGGCCCAGACCGCCTCGTCGGTGACCGTCACCGGCCAGCGCATCTCGTCCAGGGTGGCCGGGGCGAGCACCCGACCCGCCGCGTCCAACGCCGCCGGGTCGGCCAGGAAGGCGGCCCACCGGGCCAGGTCGGTCGCCGTGCTCCACAGCTGCGCGGCGGGGCTCACCGCGCCGAAGTCGGTGGGCGGCTCCGGATGCGCCTCGTCGGAGTACGCGTCGACCAGGAACCCGGTCGCGGCGCGCGGGCCCGGGGTGGTTGTGGTGGCGGTCAGCCCGAGCGGGGTCAGCACCCTCTCGGTCAGCACCTCCGCCCAGGTGCCGCCGCGTACCTGCCCGACCAGGTGGCCGAGCAGCGCCATGCCGAGATTCGAGTAGTGGTAGCGGCGGCCGGTCGGCAGCACCCGCTCGGCCCGGTCCAGCTCGGTGATCAGCTGGTCGGTGTCCGGTGCGCGCAGGGTGTCCCAGACGTCGCCGTACGGTTCGCGTTGCAGGCCGGCGGTGTGCGACAGCAGCCGGCGCACGGTCAGCTCACCGTGCGCCGGCAGGTCGAGGTGCCGCCGCAGCGGGTCGTCGAGGTCGAGCAGCCCGTCGTCGCGGCACTGCATGACCAGCACGGCGGTGAACGTCTTGGTCACCGAGCCGATCCGGAACCGGGTCTGCTCGTCCAGGGCCGTGTCGTTTCCGGTGCCGCCGGCGGTGCACGTCCACAGCGGCCGGTCGGCGCGGTGCACCGCCGCCGAGACCGCCGGCACCCGGGCCTGCGCCTGGACCTGGCGCACCAGCCGGTCCAGGCGACCGGCGGCGGAGGTGCGGCCGGCGGCGGAGGTCATCCGAGACTCCGGGCCAGCATCGGGCCGAGCGGGGCGCCGCCGAGCACGTGGGCGTGCACGTGGAAGACCTCCTGGCCGCCGTACGCCCCGGTGTTGAACATCAGCCGGAACCCGTCGCCGAGCAGGCCCTGGTCCTCGGCCACCGCGGCGGCGGTGGCCAGCACCTCGCCGGCCAGCGCCGGGTCACCCTGGCCGAGCGTGGCCACGTCGGCGTAGTGCTCCTTCGGTACGACCAGCACGTGTACCGGCGCCTTCGGGTCGATGTCGCGGAAGGCGAGCGTGGTGGGCGTCTCGCGGACCACGGTGGCCGGAATCTCTCCGGCGACGATGCGGCAGAACAGACAGTCGCTTCCCATCCGGGCAGTCTAAGGAAGGGTTCCGCGGCGACGTCCGCGCGACGCTCACCAGCGCAGCAGGCGGGTGGCGAGGACCGCCAGGGCGGCCACGCCCGCGGTGGAGGTGCGCAGCACCGAGCTGCCGAGCCGTACCGGTCGGGCGCCGGCTTCCTGGAAGGCCGACAGCTCGTCCGGGGTGATGCCGCCCTCCGGCCCCACCACCAGCACGATTTCGCCGTGTTCGGGCAGCTCGACTGTGGTCAGCCGGTCGGTCGCCTCCTCGTGCAGCACGTACCCGGCCGCCGCCCCGGCGATCCGGCGCGTCACCGATGCGGTGCTTTCGTCAGGCGCTCCCGCCACCACCGGCAGCCACGCCCGCCGGGCCTGCTTCGTCGCTTCCCGGGCGGTGGCGACCCACCGGCTGCGGGCCCGTACGCCCCGGTCGCCGCGCCACTGCACCACCGAGCGCCCCGCCGCCCAGGGGACCAGCTCGTCCACGCCCGCCTCGGTCATCGCCTGCACGGCCAGCTCGCCCCGGTCGCCCTTGGCGATGCCCTGGACCACCACCAGCCGCGGGTTCGCCGCGTCGACGTACCCCCGGTCGGTCACGTCGAGATCGAGGGTGCCCCGGCCGACGGCGGTGACCACGGCGGTGGCGGTGCCGCCCCGCCCGTCGGCGAGCAGCACCTGCTCGCCGACGCGCAGCCGTTGCACGGTGGCGGCGTGGTGGCCCTCGGGCCCGTCCAGCACCATCGAGACGGCGGTCGGCAGCGACTCGACGAGGAACAGCGGGGCGGACACGTCAGGCGTGGCCGTTGAAGGCGTCGCGCATGCGGGAGAAGAAGCCACCCTGCTTGGTCAGCTCGGCGACCTCCTCGCCGCGGGTCTTGGCGAAGTCGCGCAGCATCCGTTCCTGGTCGGCGTCGAGCTTGGTCGGGGTGCGCACGTCGAGGTGGACGTAGAGGTCACCCCGCCCGGCGCCGCGCAGGTGCGGTACGCCTCGGGCCCGCAGCCGCAGGGTGCTGCCCGGCTGGGTACCCGGCTTGACGTCGACCGGTTCTTCGCTGTCGAGCGCCTTGATGGTCAGCCGGGTGCCGAGTGCGGCGGCGGTCATCGGCACGGTGACCCGGCAGTGCAGGTCGTCGCCCTTGCGGGAGAAGACGTCGTGTGGCCGTTCGTGGATCTCCACGTAGAGGTCCCCGGCGGTGCCGCCGCCCGGGCCGACCTCGCCCTGCTGGGCGAGGCGGATCCGCATGCCGTCCTCCACCCCGGCGGGGATCTTGACGGTCAGCGATCGGCGGGTGCGTACCCGGCCGTCGCCGGCGCAGGTCGGGCAGGGGCTCGGGATGGTGGTGCCGTAGCCCTGGCAGACCGTGCACGGCCGAGCGGAGACCACCTGCCCGAGGAAGGTGCGCTGCACCGACTGCACCTCGCCCCGGCCACCGCACGCCTCGCAGGTGGCCAGGTGGGTGCCGGCGGCGGTGCCGGCACCGGAGCAGGTGGTGCAGAGTACGGCGGTGTCGACGGTGATCGGCGCCTCGACGCCGAAGGCGGTCTCCTGGAGGTCCAGCTCCAGTCGCAGGATCGCGTCGGCGCCGGGGCGGGTACGCGGACGGGGGCCCCGCCCGGCGCCCGTTGCGCCGCCGAAGAACGCGTCCATGATGTCCTGGAAGCCGACGAAGGGGCCGGCCCCGCCGGGACCACCCGGACCGCCGGGCCCGCCTCCGCCGGGTGCCAGCGGGTCCCCGCCCAGGTCGACGATCTGCCGTTTCCGATCGTCCGAGAGGACCTCGTACGCGGCGTTGATGTCCTTGAACTTCTCCTGTGCCTCCGGATCCGGATTCACGTCCGGATGGAATTGGCGCGCCAGCTTGCGGTAGGCGCGCTTGATCTCGTCATCGGAGGCACCCTTGCTCACGCCGAGAATGCCGTAGTAGTCCCTGGCCACTGCGTTCCGTGTCCTCGTGTTCGTCTCGAGTTACGCCGTTCGGCGGCGGCAGCCTGCCGTCGGCCCTGACTTGTCAGTTCTGGGCCAGCAGCTCGCCCACGTAGCGTGCCACGGCCCTCACCGTGGCGATGGTTCCGGGGTAGTCCATCCGGGTCGGTCCCAGCACGCCCATCCCCCCGACGATGGTCGCGCCCGGGCCGTACCCGGTGCTGACCACGGAGGCCGCCCGTAGGTTGTCGATCTCGTTCTCGTCGCCGATGCGCACCCGCAGGGTGCTCGGTTCCACCTCGCCGATGAGCTTGAGCAGCACGACCTCCTCCTCAAGAGCTTCGAGGATCGGACGCAACGAGCCCTGGAAGTCGAGCAGACCGCCCCGGGCGAGGTTGGCGGTGCCGGCCAGGGCGAGCCGCTCCTCGTGCCGTTCGACGAGCGTCTCCAACAGCACCGTGGACAGGGTGGTCATCGCCGGGCGCAGGTGCGGCACGGAGTCGTCGATGAGAGCCTGCACCAGCGGCGGGGTCTCCGACAGGCGGACACCTACGAGCTTCTCGTTGACCAGCCGGCGCAGGTCCAGCACGTCGTCGGCGAGGACCGGTGCGGGCAGCTCGACCAGCCGTTGCTCGACCCGACCGGTGTCGGCGATCATCACCAGCATCAGCCGGGTGGTGGAGATCGGCACCAGTTCCAGGTGACGCACCCGGGACCGGGCCAGGCTCGGGTACTGCACGACGGCGACCTGCCGGGTCAGCTGTGCCAGCAGCCGCACCGTGCGGTGCACCACATCGTCGAGATCGACGGCGCCGGCCAGGAAGCGCTCGATCGCTCGGCGCTCGGCCGGGCTGAGCGGCTTGACCCGGCTCAACCGGTCCACGAAGAGTCGGTAGCCACGGTCGGTGGGCACCCGCCCCGCGCTGGTGTGCGGCTGACGGATGTAGCCCTCTTCCTCCAGCACGGCCATGTCGTTCCGGACGGTGGCCGGCGAGACACCGAGTTGGTGCCGCTCGACCAGCGACTTGCTGCCGACCGGCTCCTGGGTGGCGACGTAGTCCTCGACGATCGCCCGGAGCACGGCGAGCTTCCGGTCGTCCAGACCCATCCTTGCCACCTCCTGTCGCAGGTCAGCCCGCAGCGTCACGGCCGCCAGAGGAACACTCTGGCACTCGACTGTAGCGAGTGCCAGTCTACGTCGGCGTCCCCCTCGACGCGATGATCAAGTCGGCCCGCTCGTCATCGAACCGATCGGCGGGTTGACACTCGCCGGTGTCGCTCTGGTGCGCCGTTGCCGCTGGCACCTACCGTGACCTCCATGACTGAACCACCTCGTCCCCCGGACTCCGGCGACGAACCCACGACACCACTGTCCGGTTCGCCAGGCCAGGGCGGTTATCCCCCGCCCGGCGGCTATCCACCTCCCACCGGCGACCAGCCGCCGCCGGCCGGCTACCCGCCGCCCGGGGGCTACCCGCCGCCCGGCGGTTACCCTCCCCCACCCGGAGCCCCCGGTGTCGGCTA
This sequence comes from Micromonospora sediminimaris, assembly GCF_016863575.1. NCBI lineage: Bacteria > Bacillati > Actinomycetota > Actinomycetes > Micromonosporales > Micromonosporaceae > Micromonospora > Micromonospora sediminimaris. The sequence goes on along the minus strand of NZ_BOPD01000031.1, from coordinate 51,379 downwards.
CCCGACCGGCGGTTACGGCGCTCCCGGCGGTGGCTACGCCAACAACGAGGACAAGACCTGGTCCCTGATCGCCCACTTCGGCGGCCCGCTCGGCGTGGTCGTCGGTGGCGGGCTCTTCGGCTGGGTGGCGCCGCTGATCGCGATGATGACCCGCGGGCAGCAGTCCCCGATCGCCCGGGCCCACTCGGTGGCCGCGCTGAACTTTCAGCTCACCTGGGCCATCGTCGGTGTGCTGAGCTGGGTGCTCACCATGATCACCTGCGGCATCCTGTTCTTCGCGCCGATCATCGCCGGGATCGTGCCGGTGATCTTCGGCATCATCGGCGGGGTCAAGGCCAACGACGGGGTGCTCTACCAGTACCCGATGAGCTACTCGTTCGTGAAGCGCTGACCGCGCGGGCCGACCGGATGACGGGGGTCAGGGCAGCAGGTCGCGGACCACGGCGTCGGCGAGCAACCGGCCGCGCAGGGTGAGCACGGCGCGGCCGGCGGCGTGGGCGGGCTCGGCGAGCAGGCCCTCGGCCAACGCCCGCGCCGCACCCGCCCGCCCGGCGTCGGTCAGCACGTCCAGCGGCAGGCCGGAGGCCAGCCGCAACCGGAGCATGACGTCCTCCATGTGCGCCTCGTCGCCGGTGAGCACCTCCCGGGCCTGCCCGGGTGACGCCCCGGCGGCGAGGCGTTGCGCGTACGCGGCGGGATGCTTGACGTTCCACCAGCGCACCCCGCCGACGTGGCTGTGCGCCCCCGGCCCGAGGCCCCACCAGTTCCCGCCGGTCCAGTAGAGCAGGTTGTGCCGGCAGCGCGCGGCTGGCGTGCGGGCCCAGTTGGAGACCTCGTACCAGGAAAAACCGGCCGCGCCGAGGGTGGACTCGGCGGCCAGGTAGCGGTCCGCGGCGACGTCCTCGTCCGGGTACGGCAGCTCGCCACGGCGCATCCGGGCGGCCAGCCGGGTGCCGTCCTCGACGATCAGGGCGTACGCGCTGACATGGTCCACGCCTGCGGCGACCACCTGGTCCAGCGAGGCGGCGAAGTCCTCGGCCCGCTCCCCCGGCGTCCCGTAGATCAGGTCGAGATTGACGTGGTCGAAGCCGGCGTCACGGGCCTCCAGCGCGGCGGCGGTGGCCCGGCCGGCGTGGTGCCGGCGGTCGAGCACGGCGAGCACCCCGGGCGCGGCCGACTGCATGCCCAGCGAGATCCGGGTGTACCCGGCCGCGCGCAGCTCCTTCAGCGAGGCGGGCGTCACCGACTCGGGGTTGGCCTCGGTGGTCACCTCCACGTCGGTGGCCAGCCCCCAGGTCCGGTCGATCGCGTCGAGGATGCGGGCCAGGTCGTCGGCGGGCAGCAGGGTGGGGGTGCCGCCGCCGACGAAGACCGTCTCCACCCGGGCCGGTGGGATGTCGTCCAGCACCCGGGCGGCGAGCGCCAGTTCCGCCAGCACGGCGTCGGCGTAGCCCTCCCGGCTCGCGCCGCCGCCCAACTCGTCGGCGGTGTACGTGTTGAAGTCGCAGTAGCCGCAGCGGCTCGCGCAGAAGGGCACATGCACGTAGACCCCGAAACCCCGGACGGCTACGGACGCACGGGCGGACGCGGGCAGCGACCCGTCGGCGGGGACGGGCTCGCCTGCTGGAAGGACGCCGGGCATGGCCACTAGTGTGCCCTGGCATGACCTCTCCCGACGCGTTCGTGCGGGTCGCCACGGCCCACGGGGTGACCACGCTCACCCTGGACAGTCCGCACAACCGCAACGCGCTCTCCACGCCGCTGATGACCGAACTGCTGGCCGGGCTGGCCGCCGCGGTCGCCGACGACGCGGTCCGGGTGATCGTGCTCGACCACACCGGGCCGGTCTTCTGCTCCGGCGCCGACCTGAAGGAGACCGCGGCGGCGTACGCCAGCGGCACGGTGCCCGCCGGGATGCTGGGTGACGTGCTCGCGGCGGTCTGGGAGTGCCCGAAGCCGGTGCTGGCGAGAGTCGCCGGCCCCGCCCGGGCCGGCGGACTGGGCCTGATCGCGGCAGCCGACCTGGCGGTCTGCGCGGCCGAGGCCACGTTCGCCTTCACCGAGGTGCGGATCGGGGTGATCCCCGCGGTGATCTCCGCGACGGTGCTGCCCCGCCTGACCACCCGGGCGGCAGCCGAGCTGTACCTGACCGGCGACACCTTCGACGGCCGGCGGGCCGCCGAGATCGGCCTGGTCACCGCCGCGGTGCCGGCCGCGGAGCTGGATGCCGCGGTGCGGCGGTACTGCGACTCGCTGGTACGCGGGGCCCCGTCGGCGTTGGCCGGCGCGAAGCGACTGCTGCGCCGCCCGGCCGCCGTCGACCTGCGCGCCGACCTGACCGAGCTGGCCGAGGTGTCCACCGGGTACTTCCTGTCGGCGGACGGCGTCGAGGGGGTCACCGCGTTCCGGGAGAAGCGGCCGCCGCGCTGGGTGGCGGAACTCGGTGGGTGAGGTACGGCCGGGACGGGGAACCTCGCGTCGCGCGCAGGTGCCACGGGAGGTGGGAACCGGTCGGACGACCCGAACGGGTCGATGAGGGACGTACGCTTGGCGGACCTTGACACAGGAGGTGCGGGTGCGAACTCGGGCTGTCGCGACGGGCTTCGTGGTCCTGGTCCTGATCGCCGCGATCGGGATGATCGTGGTGCTGAGGCAGGCCGGTGAGGGGCTACGGCTGCCGCTGGCCGGTCGGGCCTGCACGGTCCAGGCCGACGGCGAGGTGACGCTCGACTCGCAGCAGATGGCGAACGCGGCGACCATCGCGGCGATCGGCGTGCAACGCGAGATGCCGGAACGGGCGGTGGTGGTGGCGCTGGCCACCGCGTACCAGGAGTCCGGGTTGCGCAACCTGACCGGTGGTGACCGCGACTCCGTGGGGCTGTTCCAGCAGCGACCGAGCCAGGGTTGGGGCACGCCGAAACAGATCCGGGATCCGCGGTACGCGGCGGGGAAGTTCTACGCGGCGTTGAAGAAGGTGCGCGGCTGGGAGGACATGCGGGTCACCGACGCCGCGCAGAAGGTGCAGCGCTCGGCCTTCCCCGAGGCGTACGAGAAGTGGGCCGACGAGTCGCAGGTGCTCACCCGGGCGCTGCTCGGTCACGCCAGCACGGCGGTCACCTGCGCGGTGGGCGGTGATCCGGTGATGCGCGGCGCCGCCGCCATCGCCGCGCTGACCGAGGGGCTGGCGCTCGACTGGGGCCTGCGGGCCTTCACCGGCGACGACGACCGGCAGGTGGGCAGGAGTTACTTCACCTCTGCCGTCGACAGCTCCGGCAACCCGACCCTGCTGAAGGTGGGGATCAACGAATCGCCCTCCGCCGAGGGTGTGCGGGCCGGCTGGCGCTACACGCACTGGCTGGTCTCCCACGCGAAGGAGCACGGGGTGAAGCGGGTGACCTACGACGGCCGGGAGTGGACCGCCAAGCGCGGCGACTGGAAGCGCCTGCCGGACAGCGACCGGGGTGACACGGAGGTCCTCGCCGAGGTCCACGCCGACGTCTGACCGACCTCGATCTCTTTAGGCCGACCGCTCTTACCCGCAGTCACCGCAAAATCCGGCATTTTGCTACTTAATGCCACGTCTCGCCACGTTGAGTGACGTGCGGTAGTCGTCCAACCGCCTTCAGTCGCCGTACCTGTGTAAAGGTCGCGGGGTGCCCCCCGAGCCGCCTGGACGCGCGTTACGATCGGCGGCCTGTGCCAGAAATGGTTTCACCTCTTGGGGAGGGGTACTACGTGGCGTTCGACTACGGCGACCGGACCGGCTACGAACCGATCAGTGACGTCGACCGCAAGGAGTTCCACGAGCAGGGCTTTCTCCTGCTGCGCAACGTCCTGACCGAGGATCACCGGGCCGCTCTCGAGGCCGCGGTCGACCGGGTGTACGAGGAGGAGAAGGCCAAGGGCAACACCACCAAGGACGGCACCCTGCACCTGCTGGGCTTCCTTGAGCGTGACGAGCTCTTCGGCGAGCTGCTCACCCACCCGATCGCGTTCCCCTACATGTGGGGCCTGGCGGGCTGGAACATCTACACCCACCACAACCACCTCGACGTCACGCCGCCGGCGTTGGAGCCCGAGAAGCCGTACTGGGGTTGGCACCAGGACGGGTACCGGCAGAACTCCGACCCGGAGACGATGGACCCGAATCTGCCCCGGCCGATGTTCTCGCTGAAGGTCGCCTACGTGCTCTCCGACCTGTCGGAGAAGGGACGCGGCGCGACGAAGGTGATCCCTGGCAGCCACCTGTGGAACTCGCTGCCGCGCCCGTCGGATCTGAGCGTGCACAACCCGGACCCCGAGGGCACCGTCGAGATCACCGCCAACCCGGGTGACGCCTTCATCTTCGACCGCCGCCAGTGGCACTCCCGGTCGACAAACCTGTCGAACATCACCCGCAAGATGCTGTTCGTCGGTTACACCTACCGGTGGATCCGCCCGCTCGACGAGCTGCACCCCGACAAGGACGGCGAGTGGTACCGCAACCGCACGCCGGTGCAGCGCCAGCTGCTCGGGGAGGGCACCCACACGGCGAACTACTGGGGCATCAACTGGGACGGCTACATCGACGACGAGATCCCGCTGCGCAAGGAGCTCAAGCAGCGCGGTCTGCTGAACCGCAGCATCCCCTGGCTCCGCTGACCGGACCGTGACGACAGGCCCCGTGGCCACGCCTGGACGTGGCCCACGGGGCCTGTTCGCGTCAGCTCGGGACGACGTGCCGGTCCGTCAGCCGGCCGACTCGCCCAGCCGGCGACGCGCCTTCTCGCGAACCGGCTCGGGCAGGTCGTCGGCCGCCAGCAACCGGGGCAGCAGCGCCGGCTCCAGGGTGAGCGCCCGGAACACCTCGCCGAGGGTCACCCCGTGGGCCGGCCGGTGCACGATCTCGATCGGGTCGCCGACGCCCACCGCGCCCTCCCGCACCACCCGCAGGTAGGCGCCGGGCGTCGCACGGGCGGTGAACCGCTTGATCAGATCCGGTACGCCCCAGAATCCGGCAAAGGTGGTGCACGGCGTACGCGGCTTGGTCACCTGGAGCAACACCTCGCCGACGGCCCACTGCTCGCCGATCACGGCGCCGGTGACGTCGACCGCGTGCGTGGTGAGGTTCTCGCCGAAGCCCCCCGGACGGATGGCGCGCCCGAGGTCCGCCTCCCACCAGGCCGCGTCCTCCCCCGCGTACGCGTAGACGGCCTGGTCCGGACCACCGTGGTGGGACCGTTCGCCGATGAAGTCGCCGACCAACCCGTCGGTGCGGAAGAACACCGGAGCCTCGACCGGCCGCTTGTCGATGCCGCTGCGCCCGCTCGCGTCACCGGCCCACGCCGCCTCGGTCACGATGCCGACGTTCACCGATGCCACCCTGCCCGTCATGATCACATCCTAAGGGAGCGGTTTCGGCACCCCATCAGCCGTCGGCCGCTGGTCAGGTGGTCGCGCCACGGGCACCACGTTTGTCGTACGCATGCGAAAGGCGCCCGACCTCGACGGTCGGGCGCCTTTCGACGGTTCAGCTGTTACCGGTGGGTGACACCCCGGCGGTTGCGGCCCACGCCGGCGACCAGCGCCACCGCGACGGCGGCCAGCAGCACCTGGAGCATCAGCTCCCGCCAGTCGATACCGGCGGTCTCGGCGAAGCCGGACGCACGGGCGATCACGGTGCCGAGCAGCGCCGCACCGACACCGATGAGCATGTGCAGCCAGATCGGCATGTTCTGACGGCCCGGCACCACCAGTCGGCCAAGCGCACCGACGATCAGACCAACGATCAGGGCGGTGATGATGCCCCAGACGGTGAGCTCCATGGTCGCTCTCCTTCACGAAAGACGTTCAACGTTTGTGGTGTTCCTGTCGTGACCGCCTAATGCCCGACGAGCGAAGATCCCAAACCGGCTTTTCTGGCCGAGAGGTCGCGACCACCCCGAAAGACCGCGCCACGCAGACGGGCGCCCGGCCGGGTGGCCGAGCGCCCGTCGGGATGGATGCGCTTACTTCTTTCCGCTCGCCTTGCCGTCGGAGTCGGAGGAGAGCGCGGCGATGAACGCCTCCTGCGGGACTTCCACCCGGCCCACCATCTTCATCCGCTTCTTGCCCTCCTTCTGCTTCTCCAGCAGCTTGCGCTTACGGCTGATGTCACCGCCGTAGCACTTGGCGAGCACGTCCTTACGGATGGCGCGGATCGTCTCCCGGGCGATCACCCGGCTGCCGATGGCTGCCTGGATCGGCACCTCGAACTGCTGACGCGGGATGAGGTTGCGCAGCTTCGCCGCGATGGTGGTGCCGTAGGCGTACGCCTTCTCCTTGTGCACGATCGCACTGAACGCGTCCACCGGCTCGCCGTGCAGCAGGATGTCGACCTTGACCAGGTCGGACGCCTGCTCGCCGGAGGGCTCGTAGTCCAACGACGCGTAGCCCTTCGTACGGCTCTTCAACTGATCGAAGAAGTCGAAGATGATCTCAGCGAGGGGCAGCGTGTAGCGCAGCTCCACCCGGTCGGCGGAGAGGTAGTCCATGCCCAGCAGGCTGCCGCGCCGGCCCTGACACAGCTCCATCACCGCACCGACGTAGTCGTTGGGGGTGAGTACCGTGGCCCGCACCGTCGGCTCGTACACCTCGGCGATCTTGCCGGTCGGGTACTCGCTGGGGTTGGTGACCACGACCTCCTCGCCATCCTCCTGGATGGCCCGGTAGACCACGTTCGGCGCGGTCGAGATGAGGTCGAGGTTGAACTCCCGCTCCAGTCGCTCCCGGATGATCTCCAGGTGGAGCAGGCCGAGGAACCCACAGCGGAACCCGAAGCCGAGCGCACCGGAGGTCTCCGGCTCGTAGGTCAACGCGGCGTCGTTGAGCTTGAGCTTGTCCAGCGCGTCCCGCAACGCGGGGTAGTCCGACCCGTCGATCGGATACAGGCCGGAGTAGACCATCGGCTTCGGGTCCTTGTAACCGCCGAGCGCCTCGGCCGCTGGCCGCCCGTTGATGGTGACCGTGTCACCGACCCGGGACTGCCGGACGTCCTTCACACCGGTGATCAGATAGCCGACCTCACCGACGCCGAGCGCGTCGGCCTTGACCATCTCCGGCGAGATGACCCCGATCTCCAGCAGCTCGTGGGTGGCGCCGGTGGACATCATCTTGATCCGGTCCCGGGCGCTGATCCGCCCGTCGACCACCCGCACGTAGGTGACCACGCCCCGGTAGACGTCATACACCGAGTCGAAGATCATGGCGCGCGCCGGGGCATCGGCGTCGCCGACCGGCGGGGTGAACTGCCGGACGATCTCATCGAGCAGGTACGGGACACCCTCACCGGTCTTGCCGGAGACCCTGATGCAGTCCGCCGGGTCGCCCCCGATCAGGTGGGCCAGTTCCTCGGCGTACTTCTCCGGCTGGGCCGCCGGTAGGTCGATCTTGTTGAGCACCGGGATGATGTGCAGGTCGTTCTCGAGCGCGAGGTAGAGGTTGGCCAGCGTCTGCGCCTCGATGCCCTGGGCCGCGTCGACCAGCAGGATCGCGCCCTCGCAGGCGGCCAGCGACCGGGACACCTCGTAGGTGAAGTCGACGTGGCCAGGCGTGTCGATCATGTTGAGCACGGCCTGCTCGCCAGCCCGCTCGCCCTCGGCGATGGTCCACGGCATCCGGACCGCCTGGCTCTTGATGGTGATGCCACGCTCGCGCTCGATGTCCATCCGGTCGAGGTACTGCGCGCGCATCTGCCGCGGGTCGACCACGCCGGTGAGCTGCAACATCCGGTCGGCCAGGGTCGACTTTCCGTGGTCGATGTGGGCGATGATGCAGAAGTTCCTGATCCGCCCCGGGTCGGTGGCACCAGGAGCGTTCGCGCCGGGATCGAGCGTCGGTGGCACAGCGGTCCGTTCTGGTCGGCTGACGTGAGCGGGCCGGCACGCGCCGGCCCCCTCTATGCTCCCATGTCCCCGGCGGGCATCGGCCGGGCGTCCGTCACTCCTGCGGCGGCTCGACGAAGAGGGCGGCGAGCCGGGGCAGTCGACGGCGGGCCTCCTCCTCGTCGTCGAAGTCCCAGAAGTCGTTCAGGTCGGGCTGCGGCGCCGCCGCGCGCTCCCCCGGCAGGTCGGTCGCGGTGGCCCTGCGGTACGCGTCCCACGGCACCGCGAGCATGTCCGCGCACTCGAACTCCTCGCCGCTGAGCGAGGCGGACCGGATCTGCGGCAGCTCGGCCAGCGAGTCCGGATCAGCGACCGCCCGGGCGAACACCTCCCGTCCCTGGGTCATCAGCCAACCCCGGAAGTACTCGAACCCGTCGTCCGAGGCGCCACCGTTGATCAGGTACGCGGCACCCCACAGGTCGACCCGGTAGGACGCGCCGAGGACCCGTTGCTGGTGGTGGGCGTACCCGACGATCTCCTCGGGGTCGCGGGCGGCGAGCAGCGCGACGGCTCGGGCGGCGATGGCGTCCGGCTCTCCCCCGCCGGTGCGGGCGCGGTCGATCAACTGCCAGAAGTCGTCGGTCCTCATGGTCCGGCAGTCTGGCAGACGCCGCTCCGGGTGCCCGGATCCGCGCCGGAGGTCGCCGCCCGACCGGCCACCGGGCAGCATGGTCGGGTGAGTTCCGCCTCTCCGCCCGAGTACCACGCGACCGCGCAGCGGCCCGAGTGGTCGGTCCTGCCGGCGCGGCTGCGGACCGCAGTGGCCGCCCGGCTGGGCGCCCCGGTGGTCCAGGCCACGACCGCCAGCGCCGGCTTCACCCGGGGTTTCGCCGCGCTGCTGCACACCGCCGACGGGCACCGCGCGTTCGTCAAGGCCGCGCCCCACGCCGAGCAGCCACACCTGGTCGACTGGTACGCCCGGGAGGCCGCGATCCTCAACCGGCTGCCGGCCGGGTTGCCGGTGCCCCGCCCGCACTGGTCGCTGTGGGAGGCGGGCTGGTACGTGCTGTGCCTCGACGCCATCGACGGTCACACCCCCCGGCTGCCCTGGGCGCAGGTCGAACTCAGCGCCACCCTCACCGCCTTCGCCGACGTCGCCGAGGCGCTCGCCGATCCACCGGCCGAGTTGACCGCCCTCGGCCTGCCCCGTCTCAGCGACCTGGCCCGCGACGACATCCTCTGGTGGGGCGAGGTCGCCGCCGGCCGGGAACCGGTGCCGCCGTTGCCCGCCCCGGCGCGGGGACGGCTGGCCGAACTGGTCGCGCTGGAGTCGCGCCTGCCCGGGTACGCCGCCGCTTCGACCGGGCTGACCCACGGCGACCTGCGGGTCGACAACGTGCTGATCGACACCGCCGGCGCGGCCTGGTTCTGCGACTGGTCGTGGCTGTGCCAGGGGCCGGCCTGGTTCGACCTGGTCACCCTGCTGATCACCGGGTACGCCGGCGGGCTGGACGTCGATTCCCGCTTCGCCGCCCACCCGGCCGCGGCCGGCGCGCCCGACGACGCGCTGGACGTCACGCTGGCCGCCCTGGCCGGCTACCACCTCACCGCCTCGACGTCGGCGCCACCGACCGCGTCGACCCACCTGCCGGCGCACCAACGGTGGACAGGCGAGCAGGCTCTCGCCTGGCTCTCGCACCGCCGCGCCTGGGCCTGAGGCACCGCCCCCGCCGGTTGACGACGCGCTGGTGTCCCGGCGACCGGCCTGGGTGCGGGTGTCCCGGCGGCAACCGGCCTGGGTGCGGGTGGTGCGACGACCTGTGCGGGTGCCGTTTTGGCCCGCCCGAACCGGACCTGGTAACCTGGCTCTTCGCGCAGCGATGACGCATGCTCGTCGCGCGCACAAGCTGACCAACCCGAGCTATCAAGACGAGGCTGTCGCGTGGCGAACATCAAGTCCCAGATCAAGCGCAACCGGCAGAACGAGAAGCGCCGGCTGCGTAACAAGTCGGTCAAGTCGTCGCTGAAGACCGCCATCCGCAAGTTCCACGAGGCCGCTGAGGCCGGTGACGTCGAGAAGGCCGCCGCCCTCATGCAGGATGCCTCGCGCAAGTTGGACAAGGCGGTCAGCAAGGGCGTCATCCACGGCAACCAGGCCGCGAACCGCAAGTCCGCGATCGCCAAGCGCGTCGCGTCGCTCGCCTCCTGAGCCAGCGCCCAGACCTGACGGAAGCCCCGAGGCGGTGCCTCGGGGCTTCCGCACGTCCATCCGCCCCGGCATCGGTCCGCTTCCGGTCCGGCCGCGCGCCCTGATCAGGACCCGGGTTCGGCGGTTTCCGGCCGAGACCCGACATCACTCCGCTCCGCGGCCGCCCCGCCGCGCCCCGCCGCCGCTGTCCCCCGGGCCGCGCCGCCCGGGAACCGGTCGGGTCCGGCACCGGCGGCAGGCGGTGCCGGCCGCGTCGCGCCAGGGCGCTCCTCCGCCGGCTCGGACCGCACCACGCCGGGACGCTCCATCTCCACCGGTTCGGATCGCACCACGACGCCGGGCACGCTATGCCGCAGCCAGTCGACCCGGGCCCGCCCGACCACCGGCTCCATCTGCTGACGGAACCGGTCACGTTCCTGCTCGGGTACGGCCGCGGCGGAGCGCACCACAGTGGCGGCCACCAGGTCGTTGAGCTTGACCATCACGGCCACCGTGGCGGGCAGCACGAGCACCGCCCACCAGGTCACCAGCTCGGCGAGCGCGAGCAGCGCCGCCAGCGCGATCGCCCCCTCGAAGAAGATGAAGCAAAGCACCCCACCCGGATTGACGAACCGCAGGCCGAGCACCCGCGCGTAGAACGGCCGGTACCGCTCCTCGTCGGCCGGGATCGTGGCCCACGAGCCACGGAGGGCTCCGCTCACCTGGCGCCACCCTGCCGGGCGGCCGCCACCGAGAAGACCGCCTTCTCCAGCGCGTACGCCCGGTCGTCGGAGCCGCCCTTGACCGCCGCGTTGCACTCGGCCGCCGCCCGCATCGCCAGGACCAGCCCGTCGGGGGTCCAGCCCCGGGCCTGCCGTTGGGCCCGTTCGACCTTCCACGGCGGCATGCCGAGGCTGCTGGCGAGTTGGTACGGGCTGCCCCGGCCGGCCGAGGCGACCCGGGCGACCGTACGGATGCCGTCGGCGAGGGCGTCGGCGATCGGCACCGGATCCACCCCCACGTGCAAGGCCCAGCGCAACGCCTCCAAGGCGCCCGGGAGGTCACCGACCATCGTGGCGTCAGCCACCGTGAACCCGCTGACCTCCACCCGGCCCCGGTAGTAGCGCGCCACCGTGTCGGCGCCGATCCGGCCGTCGGTGTCGGCGATCAGTTGGGAGCAGGCTGCCGCGAGTTCGCGTAGGTCGTTGCCGACCGCGGCGATCAGCGCCTCGGCGGCGGCGTCCGTGCACCGTCCGCCGGCCCGGCGGATCTCGTCGCGGACGAAGGACACCCGGTCGCGGTGCCCCTTGAGCTTCGCGGCGGTCACGACCCGGGCACCGGCCGACTTCAGGCCGTCCGCGAACGCCTTGCCCTTGGCGCCCCCGAGGTGCGCCACCACGAGCTGCACCTCCGGGTCGGGGTTCTTCGCGTACGCCAACAGGGCGGCGACCAGATCTTTGCGGGCGTCCTGACCGGACCGGAGCACCAGCACGCGACGTCCGCCGAACAGCGACGGGCTGAGCATCTCGTCGATCTCGCCGACGGTGAGCTGGCTGGCCTGGTATTCGCGCACGTCAACGGCGGGGTCAGCGGCGCGGGCGGCGGCAACGGTTTCGGACACCGCGCGCGTGGCGAGCAGCTCCTCGTCGCCGAGGACGAGCACAATAGGAGCGGCACTGGCGGCGGTCACGCCGCCCATATTCGCACGCGCGGCCGGTCGGTCCAGCCTGCTCGTCATTACTCTGCCGGCAGACCCCGCACTCAACGCAAATCCAGACATAAGACTTATCTTCCGCTTTTCGCGGTAAATCGCCGTCGATTCATCACGATGGACGGACCCGGTCGACGCCAGCGCTCACCACCGCCAGCCCTCGGGGCGACCGCACCACTGCCACGTCACCCCCGACGTCGGTACGCAGCACCCGCGCGCCACCCCGGGCCAGCCGGGCCAGCACCGCCTCGTTGGGATGGCCGTAGCTGTTCTCCGCGCCGACCGGCACCAGTGCCACCGCCGGCCGCACCGCGTCCAGAAAGGCCGGATCCTGGTACGCGCTGCCGTGGTGGGCGACCTTCAGCACGTCCGCCCGCAGCCCGTCCGGTGGCAGCCGCTCCAGCAGCGCCCGCTGCTCCTCCACCTCGGCGTCGCCGGTCAACAGAATCCGCACCCGGTCGACCATGGCGAGCAGCACCAGCGAGTTGTTGTTCGGATCCGAGCGGGTGCCGCGCATCGGGTACGGCGGGCCGAGCACGGTCAGATCGACCGCGCCGGCCCGATAGCGCCAACCCGCCGCTGCGGCGACCACCGGCGTGCCGTACGCCGCGGCGGTGCCGCGCACCAGATCCCGGCCGGCCACTGGTTCCGGCCACTGCGGAACCAGCACCGTGTCCACAGGTCTTCCCCGGAAGATTCCGGCCACCCCGCCCGTGTGGTCCACGTGGAAGTGGCTGACCACCAGCAGCGACACCCGACGTACGCCGAGCCGGCGCAGGCAGGCGTCCGCTGCCGCCGGATCCGGACCGGCGTCCACCACCACCGCCCGGCCCGCCCGCACCGGCAGCAGCATCGTGTCGCCCTGACCTACCGCACAGGCGGTGACGACCCAACCGTCCGGCGGCCATCCCGGCGCGATCACCCGCACCGGCAGGGCGCCCAGCACGACCGCGACGGCGCAGACCGCCACCAGTCGACGTACCAGCGGGCGGCGGGCGGCGAGCAGCAACGCCACCGTCAGCGCCGTCAGCAGCAGCGCTCCGGAGATCCCGCCGGGCCAGGGCAGGTTGCCCGCCGGCAGCCGGGCGCCGTACCGGGCGACCAGCACCAGCCACCACGCCGGCCAGTGCGCCAGCCAGGCAACGGTCTCGGCGCCGGCCGGCCAGATCGGCGAGACGACCGCGGCCGCCACGCCGAGCACCGTCGCCGGAGCTATCGCCGGCACCGCGAGCAGGTTCGCCGGCACCGCGACCAGGCTGACCGTGCCCGTCAGTCCGGCGATCACCGGCGAACAGGCGAGTTGTGCGGCGGCCGGCACCGCCAGCGCCTCGGCCGCGCCTGTCGGTACGCCCCGCCGACGCAGGCCGTCCCGCCAACTCGGTGCGAGCAGCAGTAACCCGCCGGTGGCCAGCACGGAAAGCGCGAAGCCGGGGTCGCCGGCCAGGCCCGGATCGACAAGCACCAGCGCCGCCACGGCGGCGGCGAGCGCGGGCACTGCCGCCCGGGGCCGGCCGGCGGCCAGCGCGGCGAGCCCGATCGCGCCCATGGTGGCCGCGCGTACCACGCTCGGGGACGGTCGGACCAGGATGACGAAGCCCACCAGGGCCAGGCCGCAGAAGCACACCGCCAGCGCGGGACCGGCACGGGCCCAGCGGGCCAGCAACAGCACCGCACCCATCACAATTGCCACATTCGACCCAGAAACGGCATTCAGGTGAGTCATTCCGGTGGCCTGGAAATCCTCCTCCACCGGGTCAGGCAGCCGGCTGGTGTCCCCGACGACCAGGCCGGGCAGCAGGCCACCGGGATCGTCTGGCAGGGGCGCGCACGCCTGCTGGAGGCCGGCGCGCAGCCGACCGGCCGCGCGCTGCAACGCCGAGGGAGAACCAAGCCGAATGGGTGCGCCGACGGCCATCAGGACCGCCCCGGTGAGGTCGCCGCCGCGTGGCTCGGCCAGGCGCCCGTCCGCAGTGAGCCGTTGCCCGGGCAGCAGTCCCCGCCACGCCGGGTCGTCGGCGAGCACCAGCACCCGCGCCGGGAGGCTGATCCGTTGGCCCTGCGGCCCGGTCAGCGTCACCAGCCTCGCCGGCACCAGCAGGGTCGGTGGACGGCCCACGATGCCGCCGCGTACCGGCCGGGGGTCGTCCCGGACGACAAGTTCGGCGGTGACCCGGGCCCGTTCGTCCACCAGGACGCGCAGTGGGCCCGCGTCCCGTACGGTCAGCCGCGCCGAGGTGGCCGCCCCGCCACAGACCACGCCGATCAGGATCGCCACCGCGACCCAGCCGTGGCGGCGCACGGTCGGGCCGGGTCGCCCGACGAAGCCGAACAGGTGCAGCGCCGCCACCCCGGCGACACCGGCCGCGCCTGCGGCCAGCAGCAGCGTCCGCCGGGCATCGAGATGCAACCCCGCCAACGCGGTGAGCCAGGCCGCGACCGCCAGCCCCGCCAGGCGGAGGTCCGGCGCGGGCCCGCCGGTCGCGACACCGGGGATTCCGGCCGACGGTGCGACCGGGGCGGCCGACGCCCTCACACCGTCACCAGGTCCTTGAGCTGCTCGTACCGGGCGTCGCCGATTCCGTTCACCTGACGCAGGTCGCCGATGGACCGGAAGCCGCCGTGCTGATCGCGATACTCGATGATCCGCTGGGCGAGCACCGGCCCCACCCCGGGCAGGGTTTCGAGCTGTGCGGACGTCGCGGTGTTCAGGTTGACCGGCCCGCCCGCGCCCGGTCCACCGCCCGGCACCGGGCCAGCTCCGGACCCGGGCCCCACCGCGCCCGGAGGTGCCGGTACGCCGACCAGGATCAACTCGCCGTCGCTGATCCTGCGGGCCGGATTCAGCATCGCCACGTCCACCCCAGGCAACGCCCCTCCGGCGGCGTGCAGGGCGTCGGCCACCCGCGCGCCGGCCGCCAGCCGCACCAACCCGGGCCGTCGGACCTTGCCGGCGACGGCGACCACCAGCTCACCGGTCGCCTCCGTCCCGGGCTTCGCCGGCTCGTCGCCGGCCTCGACGGACGCGTCCGGTGTCGCCACGGTGCCGGTCTCGGCGACGACCGGCTCCACCTCAGGACGGGACTGCCAGGCCCAGATGGCCGCAACCAGCACCACGAGGGCGGCGACGGCGGCGAGCGCCCGCACTCCCCGCCGCCCCGGATCGAAAGCACTCGGCCCCGCAAGGGGCTTCGGCGACTCCTCGTCGACCGTCCGCCCTCGCTCGTCGTGGACCGGTCCTTCGTCGCTGACCCGAACCGGACCACCGGGCCGGGCCGGCCCGCCGCTGCTGGCCGGGCCACCGGCCCCGATCGGTCCGTCGGCGCGAACGGGACCGGAGTCATCGACCCGGCCGGCAGCTTGGAGCGGCAGCAGCACGGTCGGCCATTCCGTGACCGGCGTCGGCGCCCCGCCGAGCGGGGACAGGCCGACGGACGGGGCCCGCTCGGCGGGCGGGGGCACGTCGACAGGCGGGGGCCGCTCGGCGAACGGTGGCCACCCGGCGAGGGCCGTCCGGTCGCCGCCCGACATCGGCGGTTCGGCAGCGCCCGCCGGCAGGTCCAGCGCGCCGGGCATCAGTTGCCACAGACGCCGCCGGACCACCATCTCCTCGTCCTCGTCCTTCGACACGGCGCGAGGTTAGGGCGGCGGGGCCCGGTCGAGCGCGCCGCGCCGGTCCGCCTGTGGACAGCGTGAGGCTCTGTGGACAGCAGCCCGATCATGCACCCGATCTGCTATGGCCTCCGCGCGTTGCCGGGCCGCCGCCTGTCGTGACCGAGACCGTCGCACGAGCCCGACACGTGCGACGCAGGTCGCCGATCCGTCGGTTCAGTCGGTGCGCGCCTGCGGGTCCAGACCGAGGACGGCGCGTCCGCCGTCGACCGGCAGGGTCACCCCGTTGACGAAGGCGGCCGCCGGCGAGAGCAGGTACGCCACCGCCTCCGCCACGTCCTGCGGCTGCCCGATCCGGCCCACCGGGTGCAGCCGGGCAAGCTCCGCCTCGATCCGCTGCGCCTGGTCCGGCTCGGTCTCGGCGAGGAACGCCTCGTGTCGTTCGGTGGCCACCGAGCCGAGGGCTATCGCGTTGGCACGGATGCCGTGCCGGCCGTACTCGACGGCCAGCGCCCGGGTCAGCCCCTCCACGGCCGCCTTGGCCGTGGCGTACGGCAGGCAGCCCGGCACCGGCCGGCTCGCCTGGTGGGACGAGACGTTGACCACGACGCCAGCGGTGCCGGCGGCGAGGTAGCGGCGTACCGCGGTCGCGGCGCCGACCACGGCGGGGCGCAGGTTACGGGTGATCAGGTCGACGACCTCGCCGACCGGCGCGTCGTGCACCGAGGCGTCGCGGAACACGGCGGCGTTGTTCACCCATCCGGTCAACGGGCCGAAGCGCTCCGCCAGGTCGGCGGCCCGCCCGGCGACGCCCTCGTCACCGGCGTCACCGACCACCGCCGCGAGCCGGTCGGCTCGGGCGTGGTCCTCCACCCAGGACAGCGCACCCGGATCGCGCTCGACCACCACGACCGTCCGGCCGTCGGCGAGCAACCTCTCCACGATGCCGCGCCCGACCCCGCGTCCCCCACCGGTCACCACACAGGACATCCGCCCCACCTCCCCAGGCCCGGCCACGCGACCAATCCTCGCCCACCCACGCCACCAACGGCGAACAGGTCAGCGGGTCGAAGGCACCGGCGGCGGCTCGCGCGGACGTGCGCTGACGGCTCGACTGGTCAGCTGGCGGTGTCCGGCCTACGGTGGATCACCACGCAGGCGAGGCCGGGCCCGACGTGCACCGCGACGGCGGCACCGGCCTCGGAGACGTACGCCGCACGCAACCGGTCGCCGAGCCGAGCGGTCAGGGTGTCGAGAAGTTCCTCGGCCCGCTGCGGTGCGTCGAGATGGTGTACGGCCAGGTCCACCTGCCCGTCGCCGGCCGCCTCGACGGCGAGATCCACCAACCGAGCCATGCCCCGACTGGCGGTGCGGACCTTGTCCCGCAGCACTATGCGTCCCTCGGGCATGTGCAGGATGGGTTTGACCGACAGCGCGGTGCCGAGCAACGCCTCCGCCGCGTTGATCCGCCCGCCGCGACGAAGGAACTCCAGCGTGTCCACGTAGAAGTGGATGCTGGTACGACCGACGGCGGCTTCTGCCGCAGCCCGTACGTCGGCCAGGTCGGCGCCCCGCGCGGCGGCCCGGGCCGCCGCGATCGCCGGGAAACCGAGACCCATGCCGCAGGAACGGCTGTCGACCACGCTGACCCGGTCGCCCAGTTCGGCGGCGGCCAGCTCGGCGGCCTCGACCGTGCCGGAGAGTCCGGCCGACAGGTGCACCGAGACGACACCTTCCGCCCCCGCCTCCAGTAGCTCCCGGTAGGTCCGGCCGAACTGCTCGGGCGACGGGCGGGAGGTGCTCACCGACACCCGCCGCGCGCGCAGCGCCCGGGTCGCGTCCGCCGGGAAGGTCTCGACGCCCTCCAGCCCTTCGACGCCGGCCAGCACGACGGTCAGCGGTACCACGGTCAGCGCGTGCTCCCGCAGCAGCTCGGGTGGAAGGTAGGCGGTGGAGTCGGTGACGACCGCGACTGGCATGCGGGCACCGTAGCGGATCAAGCTGGGCGGCTGCCTGGACGCGTCCGCTCAGACCGGCTCGGCGGAGACCGGAATTCCGGTCGCGGCGGTGCCGGTCGCGGCGGTGCCGGCCTGCATCGGACCGACGTTGTGGGCGCGCAGGTGCCACCCGCGCTCGACATCGTGGCGCAGTTCCGTCCAGTGACAGTTGCGCAGCGAGCCGACGGCACGCAGCACGGCGTGCTCCCAGCCGAGCAGGTGGCCGCAGCCCTGCCGGGCGGCGCCGCCGTGAGTGGCCACCACCACGGTGCCCCCGGACAGTTGGTCGGCGGCCTCCTGCAACGCGGTGCCGATGCGTTTACCCAACTCGTCCAGCGGTTCGATGTCCGCTCCCGGGTCGGGATCTCCGGCCCGCCAGCGGGCGTACTCCCCGGGGAACCGCTCCGCAACCTCGGTCAGCAGCAGCCCCTGCCAGCTGCCGAAGTGCCGCTCCCGCAGGCGGGCGTCGGAGCGTACCGGCAGACCGGTAAGCGCGGAGAGCGCGGCGGCGGTGTCCGCGGCGCGGCTCAGGTCGCTGGCGACCAGGGCGTCCGGGCGCAGCGCGGCCAGCAGCGGCGCTGCGCTGCGCGCCTGTTCCCGGCCGAGGTCGTTCAGCGGTACGTCGGTCTGTCCCTGCACCCTGCTGGCGGCGTTCCAGTCGGTGTTGCCGTGCCGCCAGATGATCAGCCTGGTCACTCGCCCGATCCGGCGGCGGCCTCTGCGCTGGCGAGGTCCCGGTCGACGAACGGAATGGTCGGGCAGTCCTTCCAGAGCCGGTCAAGGGCGTAGAACTCGCGTTCCTCGGTGTGCTGCACGTGCACTACGACGTCAACGTAGTCGAGCAGCACCCAACGGCCGCCGCGTTCGCCCTCCCGACGCACCGGCTTCGCCTTCTCCGGCAGGTCGAGCAGGGCCTCCTCGATGGCGTCGACGATAGCCAGCACCTGGCGCTCGTTCGGGGCCGCGGCGAGCAGGAACGCGTCGGTGATGGCGAGTTGGTCGCCCACGTCGATGATGACGATGTCCTGAGCCTTCTTGTCGGCCGCCGCCTGGGCGGCGACGATCGCCAGCTCGTGAGCGCGTTCGGAAACTGTCACCGTTCTCCTTCGATCAACCGTGCGAGGTTTCCAGCCTCTCACACGGCCCGGATTCTCGACTCGCCAGTTTCAGCCGGAAAACGGCATGAAACGGCCGAATCACTCCCGATACAGGCACCGTTTCGCGATGTACTGCACCACACCGTCCGGCACCAGATACCAGACCGGCTCGCCCCGAGCGACCCGCGCCCGGCAGTCGGTGGAAGAGATCGCCATGGCCGGCACCTGCACCAGGCTGACCGTGTCGGCGGGCAGGTGCGCGGCGGTCAGCGCGAAACCCGGCCGGGTGACCCCGATGAAGTGAGCCAGCTCGAAGATCTCGTCAAGGTCCTTCCAGCTCAGGATCTTCTCCAGGGCGTCCGCGCCGGTGATGAAGAACAGCTGCGCCTTCGCACCGTACTGGGCACGCAGGTCGCGCAGCGTGTCGACGGTGTAGGTGGGGCCACCCCGGTCGATGTCGACGCGGCTGACCTGGAAACGGGGGTTGGAGGCGGTGGCGATCACGGTCATCAGGTAACGATCCTCCGCCGAGCTGACCGGGACGTCGGCCTTCTGCCACGGCTGCCCGGTCGGCACGAAGATCACTTCGTCGAGGCCGAACCGGTCCGCCACCTCGCTCGCGGCCACGAGGTGACCGTGATGGATCGGGTCGAACGTTCCACCCATGATGCCGATCCGCCGGATGTCTTCCTCCACCCCATGATCCTAGGGCGTGCAAGACCGGGGCCGGGCCGGGCCGTCACCCTTCCGGCCCGGCCCGGCCGCGGTCGTCACGCGCTCGTGGCGGCCACCGCCGTGCGCGCCACCAGGGCCCGACGAAGGTCGTCGTCGGCGTCGGTGACCACCCGACGCAGCCCCGGTGTCAGATCGTCGCGGGCCAGCAACGCCGCGGCCGCCTCCCGGGTGGGCTGGGACACCGCGTGACGGGGAAAGGCCAGCTTCGCCACCTCATCGGCCACCCAGGGCGTACGCAGCCGCGCGGCGGCCGGCATGTCCGCGAAGTAGCTGGCCACGTAGGCGCTGGTCAGGTCGGCCTGCTCGGGCTGCCAGAAGCCCTCCGCGGTCGCCTCGACCAGCCGATTCGACAGTTCCGTGTTCGACACGATGATCTCCCACGCGGCCTGCTTGGCAGCGGGATCGGGCAGGGCTGCCCGGCACCGGGCGGCCCGCTCGGCACCGGTGGCGCTCGGGTCGGCTGCCGTCTCGGCCTCGATCTCGGCCACACCGGCGGCACCGAGAACCACCAACCGGCCGAGCAGCGCCCACCGCAGTTCGGTGTCCACGGCCAACCCGGTGGGCACGGCCCGGCCGGCCAGCCAACCGCTGAGCAACTCGGCGTCGGTGCTCGCAGCGATCAGCCCCCGGGCGGCGGCCAGTTGCAACGACTCCCCCGGCGCGGCGCCGTCGAGCAGTCGCCGGCAGGATTCGGCGACCCGGGCCAGGGCGGACCGTCGGGCCAGCGGGTCGAGATAGCGGTCGACAAGCGCGCGGCTCATCGTCAGGACGTCCTCGACAATGATCACTTCCGTCTCGACGGGCAGTGCCGCGACGATGAGGTCGACCAGACCGGTGACCGGCCGTTCTCCGTCAGTCGCCGCGTCCAGCGCCTCGCCCCAGAGCAGGGCGCGGGCCAGCGGGTCGGTCAGGCGGGGCAGCAGCAGTGGCACCGCATCGGCCGACGCGGCGTCGAGGCGGATCTTGGCGAAGGTCAGGTCGCCGTCGTTGGGCAGCAGCACCGCAGCCGCCGGCTCCCCGGCCAACCCGACGAGCCGGGTACGGCCGTCGCCGGTCTTGGGATCGAGGTCGACCTCGAACCGCTCGGCGGTGCCGTCCACGGCGTACCGGCCCACGCCGATGCGGTGCGGGCGCAGCACCGGGTGCGTCGGCGGCGCGGTCTGAGCGATCACGACCTCGTCGTACCGGCCGTCGGCGTCCACCGTCACCTCGGCCCGCAGCGTGTTGACCTGCGCGGTCCGCAGCCAGGACTCCGCCCAGTCGGTCAGCTCCCGGCCACTGCTGGCGGCCAGGCTATCGAGCAGGTCGGCGAGGGTGGCGTTGCCGAAGCGATGCCGGGCGAAATGGTCGTTGAGACCGGTCAGGAACGCCTCGTCACCGAGCCACGCCACCAGCTGCCGCAGCACACTGGCCCCCTTGGCGTACGAGATGCCGTCGAAGTTGAGCAGCCCCTCGGCGGCGTCGGCCACCCGATCCGGTGCCACCGGATGGGTTGAGGGGCGCTGGTCGGCGGCGTATCCCCACGCCTTACGGCGCAACGCGAACGTCGTCCATGCTCGGTCGAACCGGGTCGCCTCGGCGGTGACCCGGGTGCCCAGATATTCCGCGAACGACTCGTTCAACCACAGATCGTCCCACCAACGCATGGTGACCAGGTCACCGAACCACATGTGCGCCATCTCGTGGGCGATCGTGGTGGCACGCAGCTCGCGCTGACTGTCGGTGACCGCCGAACGGAACACGTAGTCGTCGCGGAAGGTGACCAGGCCCGGATTCTCCATGGCCCCGGCGTTGAACTCGGGCACGAACGCCTGGTCGTACTTGCCGAACGGATAGCGCTCGTCGAACAGCTGATGGAACCGGTCGAGGCACTGCTTCGTGACGGTGAAGATCTCCGCCGCGTCGGCGTCGAGGTGCTCGGCGAGCGAACGCCGACAGTACACACCCAGCGGAATCCCGTCGTGGGTGTCCCGGCGTACGTGCCAGGGGCCGGCGATGAGGGTGAAGAAGTACGTCGCGATCGGCAGGGTGGGAGCGAACTCCCAGCGACCCGGCACCGGGTTGGCCGCCAGTTCCGCGTTGGCCGCCACCGTCCAGTGCCCCGGCGCGGTCACCGACAGCGTCACCGGTGCCTTCAGATCCGGTTGGTCGAAGGCGGCGAAGACCCGCTGCACATCGTCCAGGAACGACATGACGTACAGATAGGTCTCACCGTCGGCGGGGTCGACGAAGCGGTGCATCCCCTCGCCGGTGTTCGTGTACGCCATCTCGGCGTCGACGGTCAGCGTGTTCTGCGCCGCCAGGCCGGTCAGCGGCAGCCGGTTGTCGTCCAGCGCCGCAGGATCGAGATCGGTGTCGTTGAGGCGTACCGCCAGCAGTTTCGCCGGCTTGACCTCGGCGAAGGTCTCGGTGCCGGTGGCCCGGAACCGGATCGTGACGTGGGAGCGGAACCGTTCACCGCCCCCGGTCAGGTCGAGGTCCACCTGGTAGGACTCGACGGTGATCGACGCGCCACGCGCGGTCGCCTCTGCACGGCTCAGGCTCGGCATCCGCTTATCCTGCCCGATGAGGGAACGAACCGGCTTCCCCATTTCCCCTGGTACTGGAGGACGGGACCATGACAGCGCACCCCAAGGGAGACTTCGACCTCTCCCGGGCGGTCTGGCAACGGGCCGAGGGCGACACCTCGGAGGCCGCGGTGGAGGTCGCCTTCGTCGACGATCTCATCGGCATGCGCAACTCCGCCGAGCCGGACGGCCCGGTGCTGGTGTTCACCCAGGCCGAGTGGGACGCCTTCGTCGCGGGCGCCCAGGACGGCGAGTTCGATCTGGACTGAGCGGGGACGCGGTGTCGCTCGCCTAGTCACCGTCGCCCCAGCCGAGGCCACCGGGACCGGGCGCGTGATGGAAACCGGCGTGGCCGGCGACATCGACACAACGTTCGGCGTCCGGCCCGAGGGCACCGCAGAACAGCCGCTCCGCACGGTGCCAGGCGTCGGCCGGCGACAGGGCGGAGGCACCGATCGCCAGCTCGGGCCGGAGCACGCTCAACGCCTCGGCGTACCCGACGGCCACCTCACGGGCGGCGACAAGGTCGGCAGCGGTGAAGCCGAGATGCGCGGTGAAATGACGGTCAGGCCGGGACGGCCGGCGCGGACGCCCCACCAGCGGTAGCCGATCCTCGCCGGCCGTCCCGGCCCTCCGCCAGCGCCAGTACGCCGCACGGTTGTCCCACATCCGTCCTCCCCGTGGCACGCCGAACCCCTGTCCGGCGACGTACCCACCCAACCGGGCCGGCGGCCGGTGCACCGCCGGGCAGGTCGACGACGCCGCCGAATTCAGCAAACCAGGCTTCCCCGGTCCTGGGAGGGGCCAGCAGCTCACCTAGCTGACCGGCTCGGCCGCACTGTCACCCTTTGGCACGGTTGCGCCGCCCTGACCTGGGTAGATACCACCCGCGACGATTGAGTGGCCGGTCGGCGACGGCCGCGCCCCGGCAGCAGGGGACCCGATGGCGACCATCCCGACGGACCGCAGCCCGGACAGCACCCTAGCCTTCCTGCGGGCCGGCTACCAGTTCGTCGGTCACCGGTGCGATCGGTACGGCACCGACATCTTCCAGACCCGCCTGTTGCTGGAACCGACGATCTGCCTGCGCGGCCGGGCCGCCGCCGAACTCTTCTACGACACCGACAGGTTCGTGCGGGAAGGTGCCATGCCGGCTCGCGGTCAACGGACGCTTACCGGCCGGGGCGGCGTACAGGGTCTCGACGGCGACGCCCACCACGACCGCAAGGCCATGTTCATGTCGTTGATGACTCCGACGGCGGTGCGGCGGCTCGGCCAGCTCTTCGCCGACGAGTGGCAGGCCCGGCTGCCCGCCTGGGAACTGGCCGGGACGGTGACCCTGCACACCGAGGTCGCATCGATGCTGACCCGAGCGGTCTGCGCCTGGGCTGGGGTGCCGCTGGGCGACGGCGAACTGGACCGGCGTACCGCCGACCTACGGGCCATGATCGACAGTGCCGCCGCGCTCGGTCCCCGGCACTGGCGTGGCCGGCTGGGCCGGCTGCGGGGCGAGCACTGGGCCGGCGACCTCGTCGAGCGGGTACGCGGCGGCGCCCTGTCCCCGCCCGACGGCACCGCCCTGCGCGTGATCGCCGAGCACCGCGACGGCGCGGGGCATCGGCTGCCCCGCCGCGTCGCCGCAGTGGAACTGCTCAACGTGCTCCGCCCGACCGTCGCGGTGGCCCGGTTCGTGGTCTTCGCCGCGCTGGCCCTGCACGACCATCCCGCCTGGCGGCAACGGGTACGCCACGACGAGGAGGCCGCCGGGCAGTTCGTGCAGGAGGTGCGCCGCTACTACCCGTTCTTCCCCGTGACCGCTGCCCGGGTCCGGCGGGACTTCGACTGGCAGGGTTACCACTTTCCGCAGGGCCGCCGAGTGCTGTTGGATCTCTACGGCACCGATCATCACCCCGAGGTGTGGCCGGAGCCGGAGCGGTTCCGACCGGAGCGCTTCGCCGGCTGGCCGGGCGACCCGTTCACGCTCATACCGCAGGGCGGCGGGGGCCACCTCACCGGACATCGCTGCGCCGGAGAGTGGATCACCATCGAGTTGATGAAGCGGGCGGTGGCGCTGCTGACCGAGGTCATCCGCTACGACGTACCGCCGCAGGATCTCGCGGTGGACCTGAGCCGGATGCCGGCGCTGCCCGGCAGCGGCTTCGTGGTCACCGCCGTGCGGCGCGTCGGCTGAACCCGGCGGCCGGGCCCGCCGCTGTCGCCGATCGGCCCACGCTGCGATCGGCCAGCCGTGCTCGATCGGGAATTTCCCTGCGGATCGGCCGGGACGAGCGACAGGATGAAGGATCGGCGGGGCGACCTCACGGAGCATGGCGTCCAGCTGTCAGGAGTTCCGTCTCGCGGATCCACGGAGGTGACATCGATGGCGCGTCGGGCAGTGGGCGGCGGGGCCACGCGCACCCGGGTCCAACTCGCCGCCCTGGTCGTGGCGGGAGTGTTCCTGCTCCTCGGGGTGCTCGGGTTCGTGCCCGGCATCACCACCGGCTACGGCGACATGACCTTCGCCGGACACCACTCCGGTGCCCGGCTCCTCGGTCTCTTCCAGGTCTCGGTCCTGCACAACCTGTTGCATCTCGGCTTCGCCGTGGCCGGGCTCGCGCTGGCCCGCAGGGTGGCCGGTGCCCGCCTTTATCTCATCGCAGGCGGTGTGCTCTACCTCGGATTGTGGATCTACGGGCTGGCCGTCGGCGAGGAGAGCGGCGCGAACTTCATCCCGCTCAACGACGCGGACAACTGGCTGCACCTGGGACTCGGCCTCGGGATGCTCTTGCTCGGGCTGCTGCTGTCGGCGAGGGCCGGCGGCAGCGACGGCCGCCTCGACCGCCCGTTCGACCGCCCCTGAGCGGGCTCAGGCCGGTACCGGCAGCCGCTTGGCGAAGCACCTCCGATACAGCCCGCCACCGGGCCCACCGGCTCCGGGAACCGGCTCGTACCCGCAGGCCCGGAAGAACGTCACAGCCACCGACAGGTACGGCCCGGTCTCCACCCGGACGAGCGAGTGCCCCCGCTGGTACGCCAACTCCTCCAACGCGGCAAGCAGTTGCCGGCCGACACCGCGACGCCGGTAGGCGGGGCGCACGTACAGATGCTCCAACTCGCCGGTGTCGTCGTCGCGGACTCGGATCCCGCCGTACGCCACCGCCCGGCCGGCGAGCACGACCGTCAGCCAGCAGGTGTCACGGTGCGTGCCGATGTCCCGCCCGGCGGCGCCGCCCGTGAACTCACGCAGCTCGCGCTGCTCGGCCGCGGCAAGGGCGGCGACCTCCGGATCCGCCAGCGGGCGGGACTGGATCAGCATCACTCCACGCTAGGGCGACGAAATTTCGCGAGGGTTTCCAACAGTCGTCCCCATTTCGGAGCGCATCAAGCTATTCGGCGTCATCCCTGCCGGCGGGTGCCGGCTCGACCTCGTCGGCCGGTCGCTGCCGGCGAGCCTTGCGGGCGGCCAGCCGCTCGGCCGCACTGGCCCGGGTCGGCTTCTCCTCCAGCCGGACGTCACGGCCCCGGGCACCCGGGACGAACTCCGCACCGGCGTAGAGGGTGGGCTGCCAGTCGAACTCCCGCTCGCCGATGCGGACCAGGTCACCGGGCTGGGCACCGGCCTTGGCCAGCTGGTCCTCGACGCCGAGACGGGCCAGCCGGTCGGCGAGGTAGCCGACCGCCTCGTCGTTGTCGAAGTTCGTCTGACGCACCCAGCGCTCCGGGCGGACACCGCGCACCGTGTACGAGCCGTCATCCTCGGGCTCAATGGTGAAGCCGGCGTCGTCGACCGCTTTCGGCCGGATCACGATCCGCGTCGGTTCGGCCGGTGGTGCCGCCGCTCGCGACTGTTCCACCAGTTCCGCCATCGCGTACGTGAGTTCCTTGAGCCCTTCCCTGGTGGCCGCGGAGACCTCGAAGACCCGCAGACCACGCGCTTCCAGGTCGGGTCGGACGATCTCGGCGAGGTCACGGCCGTCCGGCACGTCGACCTTGTTCAGCGCGACCAGCCGGGGCCGGTCGGCCAGCCCACCGTACTCGGCCAGCTCCGCCTCGATGGTGTCGATGTCGGCCAACGGGTCGCGCCCCGGCTCCAGAGTGGCGGTGTCGATGACGTGCACCAGCACGGCACAGCGCTCGACGTGCCGAAGGAACTCCAGCCCCAACCCCTTGCCGGTGGCCGCGCCCGGGATCAGCCCGGGCACGTCGGCGACGGTGAAGGTGTGGTTGTCGAGCCGTACGACGCCGAGATTCGGCACCAGTGTGGTGAACGGATAGTCGGCGATCTTGGGCTTGGCGGCGGAGATCACCGAGATCAGGGACGACTTACCGGCTGACGGGAACCCCACCAGACCGACGTCGGCGACGCTCTTGAGCTCCAGCACCACGTCCAGTTGCTCGCCCGGCTCACCCAGCTCGGCAAAGCCGGGTGCCTTGCGGCGCGCGTTGGCCAGCGACGCGTTACCCCGGCCGCCGCGCCCGCCCCGGGCCACCTCGAAGGTGGTGCCGGCACCGACCATATCGGCCAGCACGGTGCCGTCGCTGGTCTGCACCACCGTGCCGTCGGGCACCTTGAGCACCAGGTCGGCACCGTTGCCGCCGTCCCGGTTCGATCCCGCGCCGCCCCGCCCGTTCTCCGCCTTGACGTGCGGCCGGAAGTGAAAGTCGAGCAGCGTGTGCACCTGCGGGTCGACCACCAGGGAGACGCTGCCACCGTGCCCGCCGTTGCCCCCGTCCGGGCCGCCGAACGGCTTGAACTTCTCCCGGTGGATCGAGACACAGCCGTGCCCGCCGTCGCCGGCCTGCAGATGCAGGACGACCCGGTCAACGAACGTCGTCACGACGTAATCCTTCCAGCAGGGCCCGGCCCTACGCGAGAAAAGGCGAAGCGGGCCGGGACATCAGGTCCACGGCCCGCTTACGCCGGACAGCTACTGCTGCGGCACGATGCTGACGGTCTTGCGACCGCGCCTGGTGCCGAACTGGACCGCACCGGCGGCCAGCGCGAAGAGCGTGTCGTCTCCGCCGCGGCCGACCAGGTCACCGGGGTGGAACTTGGTGCCACGCTGACGGATGAGGATCTCACCCGCGCTGACGACCTGACCACCGAAGCGCTTCACGCCGAGTCGCTGGGCCGCGGAGTCACGACCGTTACGCGAGCTGGACGCACCCTTTTTGTGAGCCATTGGAGGACGACCTACTTCCCGCTGGAGATGCCGGTCACCTTGACCTGGGTCAGCGGCTGGCGGTGACCCTGGCGCTTGTGGTAGCCGGTCTTGTTCTTGAACTTGTGGATCCGGATCTTCGGGCCCTTGGTGTGTGCGGCGATCTCGCCGGACACCTCGACCTGAGCGAGCTTCGCCGCGTCGGTCACCAGGTCGTCACCGTCGACGAGGAGCACCGCGGCGAGCTTCACCGCGTCACCGGGGGCACCGGTGAGCTTCTCGACCTCGATCACGTCGCCTTCGGCGACCTTGTACTGCTTGCCGCCGGTCTTGACGATCGCGTACATCGGAGGCGGACTCCCTGTCGTTGAGGCTGCTGGCGGTCGTCCCCACGGCGGCTCGCCGGGCAGCAGAAGCACGGCGGCGCGGGCACGCGGGAACTCGGCACACCAAAGTGCGCCGCAGGTTAGCGTACGCCATGGTCGGGCCGAGGCCCAAACCGGGCCGGGCCGGTCAGCGGGCGCAGAGCTTGTCGAGGCGCTGCTGCAACCGGTCGAGTGCGGTCCCCTCAAGCGCCTCGATGTCGGTGCCGAGTTGGCCGACCTCGGTCGACAACTCCGTCAGCAGCTCCTTGAGCCGCTGGTCGTCGGCGCGTGCCGCCTGTGCTCTGAGCGCCTTCTCCCAGTCGGCCAGGGCCGCCTCGGCCCGTCGGCCGGCGGCCTGTGCGTCGGCGGTGTCACCCGCGCCGGTCGCCGTGGCCATCGCGGCGAGCTGCTCGACGTACTTCTTCCCCGCGTCACCGCTGGCCTGTTGGGCGGCGGCGCAGACCTCCGGGGCGTTTCCGCCTGCCGCCCCGGGTGCGGGGGTCGCCACCGGCTGTTCCGGGGTGGGCGTCGCCGGGCCGGTGGTGACGTCGACACCCGTCGAGGCCGGGGCGGACGGTTCGCCCGCGTCGGGCCGCTCGGCCGAGCAGGCGGTGCCGACGAGCAGTGCGGCCGTGGCCACGGCGACGGCGAGCGGTCGGCGCATCGTCTCCTCCTCCGGCGGCCGCGTCTACCCCCGCGTGCCCCAGGCACGGGGTAAGCCCCGGCCGGGCCACGGCGACCGCTCATCGACCATACGGGACGGCCCCGCCCGGCGGACATCACCGCCGGACGGGACCTGTCGAACCGTCGTCTGCCCGCTAGCGGGCCGAGCTGCCCTACCGACGGTCAGGGCCGGGTACGGCGACGCGCGCCCCCGCGGCGGGAACGGCGCCGACCGGTGCCGCCCTCCTCCTCGTCGGTGTCGCCGAGCGCGTCCGGGTCGTCCGGGGCGGCGAGCCGTGCCGCCTCGCCCTGCTGGCTGTCGGCGACGTCCGCCGCGGCCGGAGTATCCGTCTCGTAACGCGACAGGTCGTAGCCCATGGTGTCGTGGAAGTCGGCGTCGGCGGTGCTCGTGGTGTCGGTCTCGGTGACCTCCACCACGGTCCGCTCCGCCGTGGCGGTGCCCTTACGCGCACGGCGCCGGGACGAAGCGGTCGTCTGCTCAGCCGCCGGGGCACTTGCCGAGGCAACCGCCTTGACCTTGTCGCCGCCCCCGGAGCGCGGCTTTTCCGGCACCGGTTCGGTGTGGATGACCAGGCCCCGACCCTTGCAGCACTCGCACGTCTCGCTGAACGCCTCCAGCAGCCCGGCACCGATCCGCTTCCGGGTCATCTGCACCAGGCCCAGCGAGGTGATCTCCGTGACCTGGTGCTTGGTGCGGTCCCGTCCCAGGCACTCGGTCAGCCGGCGCAGCACCAGTTCGCGGTTCGACTCCAGCACCATGTCGATGAAGTCGATCACCACGATGCCGCCGATGTCCCGCAGCCGCAACTGCCGGACGATCTCCTCGGCTGCCTCCAGGTTGTTGCGGGTGACCGTCTCCTCCAGGTTGCCCCCGGCACCTGTGTACTTGCCGGTGTTCACGTCGACCACCGTCATCGCCTCGGTCCGGTCGATCACCAGGTGCCCACCGGAGGGCAGGAAGACCTTGCGGTCGAGCCCCTTGAGGATCTGCTCGTCGATGCGGTACTCGGCGAAGACGTCCGTGGTGCCGATGTGCCGACGCAACCGGGCGACCAGGTCCGGCGACACGTGCGACAGGTACGACTCGACCATGTCGTACGCCTCGTCGCCCTCCATGACCAGCTCGCGGAAGTCTTCGTTGAACAGGTCGCGGACCACCCTGATCACGAGATCGGGCTCCTGGTAGAGGAGCACCGGCGCGCCGCCCTCGGCCGCCTTGGCCTGGATGTCCTCCCACTGCGCCTGAAGCCGCTTGACGTCCCGGGCCAGTTCGTCCTCGCTGGCACCTTCGGCCGCGGTCCGGACGATCACCCCGGCGCCTTCGGGCACCAGCTTCTTCAGCACGTCACGCAGCCGCTTACGCTCGGTGTCCGGCAGTTTGCGGCTGATCCCGGACGCATTGCCGCCGGGCACGTAGACCAGGTGCCGGCCGGAGAGCGCGATGTGGCTGGTCAAGCGGGCACCCTTGTGCCCGATCGGGTCCTTGGTGACCTGCACCAGCACCGAGTCACCGGACCTGAGCGCCTGCTCGATCGAGCGGGCCCGTCCCTCCAGGCCGGTGGTGTCCCAGTTGACCTCGCCGGCGTACAGGACCGCGTTGCGACCTCGGCCGATGTCGACGAACGCCGCCTCCATGCTCGGCAGGACGTTCTGCACCTTGCCGAGGTAGACGTTGCCGGCCATGGTGCCGGCGGAACTGCGGGTGACGTAGTGCTCGACCAGGACGCCGTCCTCCAGCACGGCGATCTGCGTCCGGTCGCCACGCTGGCGCACGGCCATGACCCGGTCGACCGCCTCGCGGCGGGCCAGGAATTCCGACTCGCTGAGGATCGGCGGGCGGGTACGGCGCTGCTCGCGGCCGTCCCGACGGCGCTGCCGCTTGGCCTCCAGCCGGGTCGAGCCGGAGACGCCCTGCACCTCGTCGACCGTTCGGCGTGGCTCCCTGATCTTCACCACGGTGGGCACACCGTCGTCGGCGGCACCGTCGGTGTCACCGGCCCCCCGGCGACGCCGCCGACGCCGCCGACGGGTCATCCCGTCACCCTCGGCCTCGTCACTCTCCTCCGACTCGGCCTCGGGCTCGTCCGCCTCGGCCTGCACGGCCTCCGCAGACTCGCTCTCCTCGGCCTCCTCGCCGTCGTCGGCGCCGCCCTTGCCCCGGCCCCGGCCCCGGCGACCGCGCCGGCGACGACGCCGGCCGCCCGCGGTCTCCTCGTCCTCGTCCTCCTCCTCGGCGACCTCCTCGGTCGCCGCGGCGGGTTCCTCCTCGGTCTCGGTCGCCACCACCGGCTCGGCCTCCCGCCGGCCCCGCCGACGACGCCGGGACGGCTCGGCCGGTTCCTCGGCGGGCTCCTCCACGCTGGGCTGCGCGGCGGCAGCCCGGGCGGCGAGCACCTCTTCCGGCGCCATGAACAGCACAGTCGGTGCGGTGAGCGCGGCCTTTCGACGGCGGGAGCGGCCCTCGGGTTCGGCCGGCACAGCGTCCGGGCCCACCGGCTCGACCGGACTCTCCGGCGCAGCGTTCTCGGCCGGCTCGGCCGCCTGCTCCGGATCGGCGGCGCCCTCGACGGGCAGCGCGGCGGAGCCGAAGTCGGTGCCGGCCGCCGGTGCGGGACCGGCGGCGGGCTGGGTCGGCTCGACCTGGGCGGACGGCTCGATCACGGCGTCGGCCGGCGGCTCGGCGGGGGCTGGCGTGGACTTCCGACGACGGGTACGGGTCACCTTGACCGGCGGCACCACGTCGCTGTCGGCAGCCTCCGCCTCGGCCACGGCCAACGGCTCCTCGACCGCCTTCTGCCCGGTGGTCGCCTTGCGACGGCGTCGCGGTGTCTTTGCGGCCGGGTCGAGATCACCCGAAACCGGCGCGAAAACCTCGGCCTGGGGAGCTTCCTCGCTACCTGCCGCCGCGGCACCGGACGCCTCCACCGGCGCGTCGGTCTGCTCGGGCCGGCTGACCGAGGTGGCCCGGCGGCGAGTCGCCCGACGACGCGGGGCCGGCTCTCCGTCGGTCGCGCCATCCAGGTCGGCGGTGCCGCTCACGGCACCGGCAATCTCCACCGGCGGGTCAGCGACCGGACCGGATTCGGCCACCTCCTGCGGCGGGGGCGATCCGGCCGCCTCGGCGGTGCCGCTCTCGTCGGCCGGATTGATGCCGGCCCGTTCGCTGCCCTCGGGCTCGTTCTCGAGCATGGACGTTCTCCAGTTCTGGCTTCCCCGGGCGCGGGTGAGCGCTGCCACGCAGGGTTGCCGCAAAAGGTGTTTCCCCGGGCGCACAGGGTGCGCGCCGGCGAAGTCTGCCTGCCTGGACGCCGACCGTCGGTCAGCGCCCGCCGATGGTTGCCCCGTCGCGGTCCGCGTCCAGCGGATCCACGATCGCACCCTGCGCGGTCAGCGTGCCCTGAGCCAGCCGGATCACCTTCGGGGCCACCGGCGGCTCCAGGCCGGCCACCACGCGGAAGCCGGAAAGGACGTCATCGGGCCGTACGGACGGGGTGACCTGCCGCACGACCAGTTCGAGTATCGCACACGGTACGGCCGGGTCCCCGGAAGGCGTCGCCGATGCGGCGATCACATCGATGTCGATGACTGCGGCACGGGCGTCGAAAGTGCGCCGTCCCTGCTTGGTCATGCGCTCGACCAGCACCTCGTCGGCGGCGGTGAAGGCGTCCACCGCCTTGGCCAGCACGTCGGGATCCACCTGCGGCAGCTCGATCCGCCAGCGGGACGCCTCGATCCGGTCGGGCAGGCTCGCACCGCTGGCCACCACGACGTCGAGCACGTCGAGGCCGGGCGAGAGCGCTGCGTCCAGCGCCAACCGCAACTGCTCCGGATCGACCGGCTCACGCAGGCCGACCTCCAGGTACTCCGCCTCACTCGCCACCCCGGTCGGCGCCGCGCTGGCGTACGAGATCTTCGGGTGCGGGGTGAAACCCTGCGAGAAGGCGACCGGTACGCCGGCCCGGCGCAGCGCCCGCTCGAAGGCCCGGGCGAAGTCCCGGTGCGAGGTGAACCGCAGCGGGCCACGCTTGGCGTACCGGATCCGGACGCGCTGGACGACCGGTGCCTGGCCCCCCTCGGGCTGTGGTTTCCTACTGATCGTCGTGCTCCTCGGTGTCGGGCCCCACCCGTGGCGCCGGGCTACTGCTGGGCGCCGGCGGACAGCTTCAGGCCGTTGACCGGGGTCAACGGGAGCAGCTTCCGGCCGGTCGGGCCGATCTGGATCTCGGTGTCCATCGCCGGGCAGACGCCGCAGTCGAAGCAGGGCGTCCACCGGCAGTCGTCCTGCTCGTACTCGCTGAGCGCGTCCTGCCAGTCCTGCCAGAGCCAGTCCTTGTCCAGGCCGGAGTCCAGGTGGTCCCAGGGAAGGACCTCCAGCTCGTCGCGCTCCCGGGTGGTGTACCAGTCGAGGTCCACCCCGAAAGCGGGCAGCACCTCGGCCGCCGCGTCCACCCAGCGCTGGTACGAGAAGTGTTCGCTCCAGCCGTCGAACCGTCCGCCGTTCTCCCAGACCCGGCGGATGACCGCGCCGACCCGACGGTCGCCTCGGGAGAGCAGGCCCTCGATCAGCGACGGCTCGCCGTCGTGGTAGCGGTAACCGATCGCCCGGCCCAACGAGCGATCGGCGTTGATGGCCTGCTTGAGCAGTTTCAGCCGGTGATCGATGACCTCCGGCCGCTCCATGGCCGCCCACTGGAACGGGGTGTGCGGCTTGGGCACGAACCCGCCGATCGAGACGGTGCACCGGATGTCCTTGGAGCCGGTGGCGGCACGACCGGCCCGGATGACCTCGTGCGCCATGTCGGCGATCTCCAGGACGTCGTCGTCCGTCTCGGTCGGCAGACCGCACATGAAGTAGAGCTTCACCTGCCGCCAACCGTTGGTGTACGCGGTGACCACGGTACGGATCAGGTCGTCCTTCGACACCATCTTGTTGATCACCTTGCGGATCCGCTCCGACCCGCCCTCGGGGGCGAAGGTCAGACCGGTCCGCCGGCCGTTGCGGGACAGCTCCTGCGCCAGCTCGATGTTGAACGCGTCCACCCGGGTGGACGGCAACGAGAGCGAGACATTTGTGCCCTGGTACTGCTCGGCCAGGCCAGAACACATGTCACCGATCTCGGAGTGGTCGGCCGACGACAGCGACAACAGGCCCACCTCGTGGAAGCCGGAGAACTCCAGCCCCTGCTGCACCATCTGCCCAACGGTGGTGATCGAGCGTTCCCGCACCGGCCGGGTGATCATGCCGGCCTGGCAGAACCGGCAACCCCGGGTGCAGCCCCGGAAGATCTCCACCGCGTACCGCTCGTGCACCGTCTCGGCCAGCGGGACGAGCGGCTTCTTCGGGTACGGCCAGGCGTCCAGGTCCATCGTCGTGCGCTTGTGCACCCGGAACGGCACGTCCGCCCGGTTCGGCACGACCCGCTGGATCCGGCCGTCCGGCAGGTAGTCCACGTCGTAGAAGCGCGGTACGTAGACGCTCTCGGTACGCGCCAGCCGCAGCAGCAGCTCGTCCCGGCCTCCCGGGCTGCCCTCGGCCTTCCACTCCCGGACGATCCCGGTGATCTCCAGGACCGCCTCCTCGCCGTCGCCGAGCACGGCGGCGTCGACGAAGTCGGCGATGGGCTCGGGGTTGAACGCGGCATGCCCACCCGCCACGACCACCGGATCGGCGTCGGTGCGGTCGGCGGCGAGCAGCGGGATGCCGGCCAGGTCGATCGCGGTGAGCAGGTTGGTGTAGCCCAGCTCGGTGGCGAACGACACGCCGAACAGGTCGAAGTCGCGGACCGGGCGGTGGGCGTCGACGGTGAACTGCGGCACGCCATGGGCGCGCATCAGCTTCTCCAGGTCCGGCCAGACCGCGTACGTCCGTTCGGCGAGGGTGTCCGGCAGCTCGTTGAGCACCTCGTAGAGGATCTGCACGCCCTGGTTGGGCAGCCCCACCTCGTACGCGTCCGGGTACATCAGCGCCCACCGTACGGTCGCCGCGTCCCACTCCTTGACCACCGCGCCCAGCTCGCCACCGACGTACTGGATGGGCTTGGTCACCTGGGGCAGCAGCGGCTCCAGCCGGGGCCACACGGAGTTGGCCGCGACGGGACGCGAAGTCGTGGACGGGACGCTCATGATGCCCAAGGGTACGCGGTGCTCCATCGCCAGCCGCGCCGACGGGGCGAGCGCAACCGGTCAGGTTGTCGTACGCCGACGTGACCGCCCCCGCCGGACACCCTCGCTCGTCACCGCGTGGAAAAAGATCATGACGCCGATGCCGACCAGTCCGATGACCGGGCTGACGAACCAGCCCAGCGCCCCACCGATGAGATAGAGCGCCATGCCGACCACCGGCCGGATCCGCTGCCTGGACACGAACGCCCGGTCGATCCCCTCCCTGAGCAACATCGGGTGCCGACGGAGGTAGGCGAAGAAGGCGAGCCAGGGGGCGGACATCGCGGCGGCGACGAGGGCATAGAGCAGCACGGCGACCCGGCGGTCACGGTCGGTGCCGGCGTGGGCGAAGGCCTCGGCGAGCACCGAGGTCGGGAACGGAATGATCACCACGCCGAGCAGTAGCCACAGGTTGATCCAGTTGAGGCCGAGCGTGGTTCCGCAGATCAGGCGCAGCAGGGTGTGGTGGTTGAGCCAGAGCACGCCGACGTACCCGAAGGAGAGCAGGAAGGCCAGGTACGCCGCAGCCTGTTCGAACAGGGCGTGGAGCAGTTCTCCCGGCGCATGGTCGGGAACCTGGAGTTCGATCACCAGCAGGGTGATCACGATGGCGAAGACCCCGTCGCTGAAGCCGGTCATCCGGCCGATCTCGCTGACCCGCGGCGCACCGGACGTCGTCCCTGACTCGGGCATAGGCCGAGACTAAGGGTGCCCATACGGCCACCATCGGTGAACGGCGTCTACCGGCGGCGCCGCTCGCACCGGCCTTTCCCTCATCCCGAGTCGGTCCCGGTGGCACACCGGTACTAACCTCGGACCGGCGCGAGAGGAGATTGCCGCGATGCCGGAGCCGCAGCCGGGAGCCGACCGGCCGGTCGACGGGAGCCGTCCTGATCAACACCGGGACGGGGAGCCGGCGGTCACCCACGAACTGCCCACCGACCCGGCCACGGCCGTCGACCGGTCGGCCAGGCCAGACGACGCCGAGCCGGCCGGAAACGGGCCGGCCGACACCGAACCGACCGACGGCGGACCCACCAAGGTCGGCCCGCCGACCGACGCAGGGCCCACCGGGGGCGTCTCCGACGACGACCAGGCGTCGGCGGCGCAGGTCGGTCCGCAGGGCACCCGGGTGCTGCCCGAGTCCGCGCCGGAGGCGGCCGCCCCGCGCTGGAGCGGCTCGGCGCCGGTACCGCCGTCGGCACCGCGCCGACGCGGCTGGGGCGAGTCGGCAGAGCCCACCCCGCCGCCGGCAACCCCGGTGCCGCAACCGGAGCATCAGACTCCTGTCGATCCGTGGGCCGGTGTCGACACCAGCGGCTGGGATCTTCCCTCGACCGACTTCCCCGCCCTGCCACCGACGCTGTCCTACCCGAGCCCGCCCCCGACCCGGCCGTACTCCGGGCCCCCGGTCTCCCCGGCACCGGTCTCGCCCCTTCCGCCGCCGGCGGTCGCGCCACAGCCACAACCCCCGGCGGTCGCGCCACAGCCCGCGCCGGTCGCGCCACAGCAGCCGCAACCACCCGGGCCCTACCCGCCCGTCCCGGCCGGCCCACCGGCACCACCACCGCCGCGAGGTCGGCGGGGCAGGAAGAAGGCCAAGGCTGGACCTGTCGCACCCCCACCGGGTTGGCAGCCGCCCGCGGGGTACGTCCCGGTGCCGGTCCGCAAACGTCGCCGCTGGCCGTGGTTGCTGCTGCTGACCCTGGCCTGCTGCTGCGGCTGCCCGGCCTACTACGGCGTGCCGATGGCCAGCCAGTACCCGGCGAAGGCCGCGTTGCCGCAACAGGTGGCCGACCTACGGCTACGCGAGGACCCGCGCAGCACCCGCGACGCGCGGCAGCTGGAGACCCAGATGCGCGAGGCGCACTGGCTGGCCGAGGGCACCTTCGCCGGGATCTACCACACGAGCAACGGCAAGCGGGTGACCGTCTTCGGCGGCACCGGTTTCCGGTTCACCCCGTCGGCGGACGCCGACGCCGAGATCGAGCGCCTCAAAGAGCAGTACGCACTCGGCGACACGCAGATCATGGATACCGGTGTCCGGGGCCGCCACGAACGCTGCGCGGTGGGACGCACCGACGGCCTCGGTGCGGTGGTGTGCACCTCGGTCGACCACGGCAGCATCACCACCGGGGTCTTCACCGGGCTCTCCGTCAACGACAGCTCCCGGCTGCTGGGCACCCTACGGGACCAGATCGTCACCACGGACGGCTGATCGCACGCCGCGGCGCAGCCGGCGGGACAGCTCAGCGGGCGTCGGCTTCCCCGGTGACCGGCGGGTGGGCCCGCGGCGGCGCGTAGCGGGGGACGTACTCCTGGCCGGTGAGCTTCTGAATCTCACCCATCATCTCGTCGGTCATCTGCCGCAGCGACAGCCGGTCGTCCGGCCGGCCGGTGAAGTCGAGCGGCTTGCCGAACCTGACGGTGATCTTGCCGGTGAAGGGGCGCGGCACCCGGGCGCCGATCGGCTGCACCTTCTCGGTGCCGATCATGCCCACCGGAATGATCGGCACACCGGCCGCGATGGCGAGCCGGACCGCACCGGTGCGCCCCCGGTACAGTCGCCCGTCCGGCGAACGGGTGCCCTCCGGGTAGACGACCACCAGGTCGCCGCCCTTGAGCGCCGGGATGGCGGCGTCGAACGCGGCGAGCGCGGCACGCCCGCCGGCCCGCTCCACCGGAATCGCACCGAGACCGGTGAGGACGAACTTGGAGAAGCGGCCCTTGACGCCGGTGCCGGTGAAGTACTCCGACTTGGCCCAGAACGCCAGGTGCCGGGGCACCACCGTGCCGAGGAACAGTTCGTCGGCCACCGACAGGTGATTGCCGGCGAAGATCGCGCCGCCCTTGTCCGGGATGTGCTCCAGCCCCTCCACCGTCGGACGGAACGCCAGCCGCATCGCGGGCCCCACGGTGAGCTTGCCGATGGTGTAGAGCAGCGGCACTGGTCCTCCGGCGGATCGAATGAGGGAAGAGGCGGTGTCACCGTAGCGGACCGTCCCACGACAGCATGCGTGAGGTCGGGCTGGTCCGCTGGCTGAGTGCGGGTTGCCGGAACGGGCCCCTCCGGTCGGAAGGGCCCCTCCGGTGCAACTCAGACGCGGCGAACGACCACCGTCACTGGCACGCCCTCGCCGACCTCACCGGCGAAGCCGTCGATCCCCTCGGCGAAGTCGACGCTGTCGGCCAGCACCTCCCGGGCCACGAAGTCGCGGTACCCGGCCACCGCCGCGCGGACCTCGTCGGAGCCCGACGCGGTCACCACGATCCGGTCGGACACGTCGAGGTCGGCGTCGCGGCGGGCCTGCTGCACCACCCGGACGAAGTCCCGGGCCAGCCCCTCGGCGGCCAGTTCGGCGGTGACCGTGGTGTCCAGCACCACCACCCCCTCGCCGCCGGGCAGCGGCGCGGAGTGCTCCGCGTCGGCGGCGACCAGGCGCAGCTCGTACTCGCCCTCGGCCAGGGTCACTCCGGCGGCCACCGGAGCGCCGTCGACCAGCTCCCACTCCCCCGCCTTGACCGCCTTGATCACCTGCTGAACCTGCTTGCCGACCCGGGGCCCGAGCGCCCGCGGCACCACAGTCAACACCTGCTGGCAGTACGCCGACACCGCGTCGGTGAAGTCGACCTCCTTGACGTTGACCTCGTCGGCCACCAGGTCGGCGAAGGGCCCCAGCTGCCCGGCCGCCGGGCTGGCGACGGTCAGCTTCGCCAGTGGCAGCCGCACCCGCAGCCCCTTGGCCTTGCGCAGCGACAGCGTCGCCGAGGCCACCGCCCGTACCGTGTCCATCGCGGCGACCAGTTCGTGGTCGGCCGGGAACTCCTCGGCCACCGGCCAGTCGGTCAGGTGCACCGACCGCTCGCCGGTCAGCCCGCGCCAGATCTCCTCCGCGGTGAGGGGCGCCAGCGGCGCCACCACCCGGCAGAGCGTCTCCAGCACGGTCCACAGCGTGTCGAACGCGTCCGGGTCGCCCGCCCAGAAGCGGTCCCGGGAGCGACGCACGTACCAGTTGGTCAGCGCGTCCAGGTAGGACCGCACGGTGGCGCAGGCGCCCGAGATGTCGTACGCGTCCATCTGCGCGCCGGCCGTCGACACCAGCTCGTTCGTCTTCGCCAGCACGTACCGGTCGAGCACGTTCGCCGAGTCGGTACGGCGCCGCGCCTGATACCCGTCCGCGTTGGCGTAGAGCGAGAAGAAGTACCAGACGTTCCAGAGCGGCAGCAGCACCTGCCGGACGGCGTCACGCACGCTCGCCTCGGTGACCGGCATGTCCCCGCCGCGCAGCACCGGCGAGGACATCAGCATCCAGCGCATCGCGTCCGAGCCGTACGAGTCGAAGACGTGGTAGACGTCCGGGTAGTTGCGCAGGCTCTTGGACATCTTGCGGCCGTCGGAGCCGAGCAGGATGCCGTGGCTGAGGCAGTTGCGGAACGCCGGCCGGTCGAACAGCGCGGTGGCCAGCACGTGCATCGTGTAGAACCAGCCGCGGGTCTGCCCGATGTACTCGACGATGAAGTCGCCCGGGTAGTGGTGCTCGAACCACTCACGGTTCTCGAACGGATAGTGCACCTGGGCGAACGGCATCGAGCCCGATTCGAACCAGCAGTCCAGCACTTCCGGCACCCGACGCATCACCGACCTGCCGGTCGGGTCGTCCGGGTTGGGGCGGACCAGCTCGTCCACCGCCGGCCGGTGCAGGTCGCTCAGGCGTACCCCGAAGTCCCGCTCGATCTCGGCCAGCGATCCGTACACGTCGACCCGTGGGTAGTTCGGATCGTCGGACTTCCACACCGGGATGGGCGAGCCCCAGAACCGGTTGCGGCTGATCGACCAGTCCCGGGCATTGGCCAGCCACTTGCCGAACGAGCCGTCCTTGATGTGCCCCGGCGTCCAGTTGATCTGCTGGTTCAGCTCGACCATCCGGTCCTTGAACCGGGTCACCGCCACGAACCACGACGACACCGCCTTGTAGACCAGCGGGGTGTCGCAGCGCCAGCAGTGCGGGTACGCGTGGGTGTAGGTGTCCTGCTTGAGCACCACCCCCCGCTCCTTGAGCTGGCGGATCACCGGCTTGTTGACGTCGAAGACCTGCTCGCCCTCGAAGGGCGGCACCAGCGCGGTGAAGCGGGTGTGGTCGTCGACGGTGACGATGGTCGGGATGCCGGCGGCGTTGCAGACGTTCTGGTCGTCCTCGCCGAAGGCGGGTGCCAGGTGCACGATCCCGGTGCCGTCCTCGGTGGTCACGAAGTCCGCCCCGAGCACCTGGTACGCGTTCGGCCCGGCCTGCTCCACCAGGAAGTCGAACAGCGGGGTGTAACGGCGGCCGACCAGGTCCGCGCCACGCACCGTGCCGACCTGCTGGTACCCGTCGAGTTCCTTGGCGTACGCGTCGAGCCGCGCCGCGCCCACCAGGTGACGAACACCGCCGCGCTCCAGCACCGCGTACTCGATGTCCGGGCCGACGGCGAGCGCCAGGTTCGACGGCAGGGTCCACGGCGTGGTGGTCCAGACACCCAACCGCACCGGCCCGCGGAGCAGTTCCGGCGCGGCGTCGTCGGCGGTCAGCTCGAACCACACAGTAAGCGTCGGGTCGTGCCGGTCGCGGTAGACGTCGTCCATCCGGGTCTCGGTGTTCGACAGCGGCGTCTCACACCGCCAGCAGTACGCCAGCACCCGGAAACCCTCGTAGACCAGGCCCTTGTCGTGCAGGGTCTTGAAGGCCCACATGACGCTTTCCATGTAGTCCAGGTCGAGGGTCTTGTAGTCGTTTGTGAAGTCCACCCAGCGGGCCTGGCGGGTGACGTACCGCTCCCAGTCCTGGGCAAACTCCAGCACCGAGCTGCGGCACGCGTCGTTGAACCGGGCCACACCGAGGTCGAGGATCTCCGCCTTGCTGGTGATGCCGAGCTGCTTCTCGGCGACCACCTCGGCGGGCAGGCCGTGGCAGTCCCAGCCGAAGCGCCGCTCCACCCGCCGGCCACGCATGGTCTGGTAACGCGGCACCACGTCCTTGACGTACCCGGTGAACAGGTGGCCGTAGTGGGGCAGGCCGTTGGCGAACGGCGGGCCGTCGTAGAAGACGTACTCGTTCTTCCCCTGGTCGCCGGCCGGGCGGGCATCCACGGACGCCTCGAAGGTCTTGTCGGCCGTCCAGTGCTCCAGCACCCGGCGCTCGACCGCGGGCAGGTCCGGGCTCGCCGGTACGCCGCCGGCGGTCGGGTCGTGCAACGGATAGGCCATCGGGGGTCGCTCCTCGCTGACGCTCACTGTCCTGTGGGTCTGCGAGGACGAGCCGCTCCGGTACGCCGTGACCGGCGCTTCGGGGGCCCGCGGTACCACCCCGCTTGGCGGTCAGGTTCGACCGCCCGCTCGTTAGGTCGGCTGTGACGGGCCGCCCCGTCCGGTTCTACTGAGCCGGTCACCCGGCCGTTCTTCCGGAAGCTCCCCGGTGATAGCCGGATCATCGCCGCCCGCCCATGATACCCACCCCACCTTCCACCCCTCCCCCCAATAACCCCGACGCTCCCGCCCTCCGCGATCTTGCAGTTCCGGTCCCCTCTTCACGGCTCTTACACCGTTATGCACGGACGAAAAGTGCAAGATCGCGGAGGCGGTGGAGGGTGAGGGGGCGAGTTAGGGGGTGGGGAGGGTGGTGGTCCAGAGGGAGCGTCCAGCGCGGTCGCGGAGGTGGACGGTGAGGGCTCGGGTCTCGGCGTCGATCTGGACCTCGCCGAAGTGTTGGAAGCCCTCCGCCGGGGAGGTGTTGGCCCGCGGTGGGGCGTTGACGAAGACGGCCCTC
This sequence comes from Micromonospora sediminimaris, assembly GCF_016863575.1. Taxonomy (NCBI): domain Bacteria; kingdom Bacillati; phylum Actinomycetota; class Actinomycetes; order Micromonosporales; family Micromonosporaceae; genus Micromonospora; species Micromonospora sediminimaris. Next base: position 10,458 of record NZ_BOPD01000031.1, on the reverse strand, counting down.
GGACCGAAGGTGCCGTCCAGCGCGTTGGGGCCGAAGGCACCGGCGTGCGCCGGCCCGGAGACGAACTCCCAGAACGGGGTGAAGTCGGCGACCGCCGCCCGCGCCGGGTCGTAGTGGTGCGCGGCGGTGTAGTGCACATCGGCGGTGAGGAAGACGATCCCGGTCACCCCCGCCCGGTGTGCCGCACCGAGCACCTGCGCGAACTCCAGCTCCCGCCCGGCCGGAGCACCGGGGTCGCCCTGCGCCACCCCCTCCTGCGCGCCCGCTCCGTCGGGCACCACCAGCCCCAGCGGCAGGTCGATGGCGATGATCTTCCAGGTGGCCCGGGAGCGGGTCAGTTCCCGGATCAGCCAGGCCCGCTGCTCGGCGCCGAGCAGGCCACGCTTCGGATCGGCGTAGGTGTTGCCGTCGTTGGGGTCCTTGTAGGTCCGCATGTCCAGCACGAAGAGATCCAGCAACGGGCCGTACGGCAGCCGTCGGTAGCGCGGTCCACGCGACGGCGTGGGCAGCCACTCGTCGAAGGCCCGCCGGGCCCGCGCGGCGAGCACATCCACCCGGCGCTCGGTGTAGCGGCTGTCGGTGAGCACCTCGCCCGGATACCAGTTGTTTGTCACCTCATGGTCGTCCCACTGGTTCACTTGGGGCACCTCCGCGACGAACGCCCGCAGGTGCTCGTCGAGCAGGTTGTACGCGAACTGCCCACGGAACTCGGCCAGCGACTCGGCAACCTTGAGCTTCTCCGGCACGACCAGATTGCGCCACACGCGCCCGTCGGGCAGCGTCACCGTCTCGGTGAGCGGATTGTCGGCATACACCGTGTCACCGCTGCACAGGAAGAAGTCCGGCCGGCACGCCCGCATCGCCCGGAAGATCTCCATCCCGCCGAAGTCCGGTGCGATGCCCCAGCCCTGTCCGGCGATGTCCCCGGTCCAGACGAACCGCACGTCGCGCCGCTGGTGCGGGGCGGTGGTCAGCGAGCCGGTCAACGGCGCACTGGCCAGCCCCGGCCGGTCCAGGCTCTCCACCCGCACCCGGTAGTGCAGCCGCTCGGCGCCGGGCAGCCCGCGCAGCCGCACCTTGCCGGTGAGGTCGGTGTCCGGGGTCAGCACCGGCCCACGTACCCGGCGGGCGCCCCGGAAGTCGGGCCGGCGGGACACCTCCACGATCATCCGCCCCGGGCGGTCAGCCCGGGTCCAGAGCACCGCCGAGTCCGCCGTGGCGGCCCCGCTCTGCACTCCGTGCGTCAGCACCGGCCGCCCGGCGGGCCGCCAGGCCGGCCCGGCGAGCGCGCCCGGTCCCAGCAGCGCACCGCCGGCCACACCGGTGCCGGCGAGCAGACCGGCCCGCAGCAGGGTACGTCGGTCGAGTTCGGTCATCGTTCCTCCTGAATGAGGGGACTGACCGCTTCGGTGTACCGGCCGGACGTGGCCGTCGGCGTCCGTCCGGGTGACCGCCGCCGAAACGACGCATGACCGGTGTCACATGCCCCAGATGTCACGCGACGGGCCGCGCGATCCGTCGAGGCGGTGTCAGACCGCACTATCGGGGAGGTTGTCATGCAACGGATCAACGTGGCCGAGGTGGCGCCGGAGGCCTTCGGCGCCGTGCTGGGGCTGGAGAAGTACGTCCGGGCCAACGTCGACCACACCGTGCTGGAACTGGTGAAGCTGCGCGCGTCGATGCTGAACGGCTGCGCGTACTGCGTCGACATGCACAGCCGGGAGGCGCTCGGCGCCGGCGAGTCGAGCCGGCGACTGTTCGCGGTGGCCGCCTGGCGGGAGGCACCCTTCTTCGACGAGCGGGAACGCGCCGCGCTCGCACTGACCGACGCGGTCACCCAGTTGGGCGAACACGGCGTGCCCGACGACGTCTGGGATGCCGCGGCGAAGTTCTGGCCGGAGAAGGCCCTCGCCGACCTGGTTCTGGCGATTGCCACAATCAACGTGTGGAACCGGATCGCGGTGACCTTCCGCAACGAGCTGCCAACGGACGTGTGAGTCCGGTCGACGCGGCGGAGGCGGCCGGTGCGCTGGACGCGCACCGGCCGATGCTGCTCGGGCTGGCGTACCGGCTACTGGGTAGCCGACACGACGCCGAGGACATCCTCCAGGAGGCGTACCTGCGCTGGTTACGGGTCGACCGCGCCGAGGTGAGCGAGCCGCGTCGCTACCTGTCCCGGGTGGTGACCCACCTGTCGATGGACCGGCTGCGGGCCCGGCAGGCCGCCCGCGAGACATACGTCGGGCCGTGGTTGCCGGAGCCGGTGCCGACCGCGCCGTCGCCGTTCGGGCCGCTGGAGCGTGCCGAGCTGCGCGACTCGCTCTCCACCGCGCTGCTGCACCTGCTGGAGCGGCTCACCCCGCCGGAGCGCGCCGTCTACGTGCTGCACACCGCCTTCGAGCTGCCCTACGCGGAGATCGCCGAGTTGCTGGACCGCTCCGCCGAGGACTGCCGCCAGCTGCACCACCGGGCGAGCGTCCGGATCGGTCGCGACCAGCGCCGCTTCACCGCCGACCGGGCCGAGCAGGAACGGCTGCTGGAGGCGTTCATCGCCGCCGCGACCGAGGGCGACCTGGCCGCGCTGACCGATCTGGTCGCCGCCGACGCGACCGCGTGGAGCGACGGCGGCGGCCGGGTGCGGGCCGCCCGCAACCCGGTCACCGGCGCGGACCGGGTCGTCCGGTTCGTGCTGGGTGTCCGGGAGAAGGGCTGGCTGCACGCCGTGCGGCGCACGGAACTCAACGGCCAGCCGGCCGCCGTGGTGGTCACCGCGGCCGGCGACACGTACGCGGTCACCCTCGGCACGGCCGCCGGTCGGATCACCGACATCTTCCTGGTGGCCAACCCGGACAAGCTGCCCTGGGCGGCCTGAGCCGAGCGGCTGGCTCAGCCCAGCTCGGGGAACCAGAGCGCCAGCTCGCGCTTGGCGCTGTCGGCCGAGTCGGAGGCGTGCACCAGGTTCTCCCGGTTGGACAGGGACAGGTCGCCGCGGATCGTGCCGGCGGCGGCCCTGCGCCCGTCGGTGGCACCGATCAGGCCACGCACCACCTCGATGACCTGATCACCGGAGAGCACGAGCGCGACCAGCGGGCCACCGGTCATGAACGCCTTCAGCGGCGGGTAGAACGGCTTGTCGACGTGCTCGACGTAGTGCTCGTCGGCCAGCGCGGCGTCCATCGTCCGGGACACCATCGCGTCGATCCGCAGCCCCTTGCGCTCGAATCGGGAGATGATCTCGCCCACCAGTCCCCGGCGGACCGCGTCGGGCTTGATCAGGACGAGCGTGCGGTCGTCCGGGCTGCTGCTGGACACGCTGGGTTCCTCCTCAGAGCGGAAGCCGGTCGGGCTGGGTACGGTCAGCCTAGCGACTCGGACCCGGCGCCGGCGCGGTGGCCGGCCTTCCCCCGGCCCCCGATCCGGCCTAGCCTGGCCCTGACCCCCGGGAGGTCCACTGTGGCGAATGGTGGCGGCAACCGACCCATCGCACCGGTACGCAAGTTGATCGCCGCGGTGCTGGGCACCGTGGCCACCTTCGTCATCCTCTTCGGCCTGGGCATGACCAGCTGGGCCATCGTCGCACTCGGTGCCGCCCTGCTGGCCCTGGCGATCGCGCTGGCCACCGTGCGCAGCGGCGGCCGCACCTGGGTCGTCGGCGCCGGCCACGTGCACAGCGCCTCCGAGCCGCCGACCCAGTACGCCTTCGGTCGCTGCGAGCTGCAACTGGTGATCGACGCGCCCGGGCTGCCGCCCCGCTCGAAGAAGATCATCGAACCGCGGGTTCCGGTGTCGAAGTGGCCGTCGCTGGGGCAGACCCTGCCGATCCGGGTGGCGTTGGACGACCCGCGACACGTCCGGGTGCTCTGGGACGAGGTGCTCACCCACACCGAGGCCGGCAGCACCGCCGACCTGCCCCCCGAGTTCGCCACGGTGCCGCCGGACGAGGTGCTGATCGGGCAGGAGGCGCCACCGTGGGCCGGTCGGGCACCGGAGGACGACTTCCACGACCCTTCCGGCGATCCGTCCGAAGGTCCACTCGGCGGTCCGTCGGACGGCCGACCGCACGATGCCGCGACCGAACCGGTGGAGCACCACGAGACGGTGCGGGTACGCCAGCGCCCTGGCCGTCCGGTCGTGCTGGAGGGCACCGTGGTGGAACGCTCCGACGAGCAGCGGTTGCCCCGCCGCGCCACCCCCGCGCCTCGGATGCCCGCCGAGGAGCGGTTCACCGAGGAACCGTTCAATCCAGCGGCGACCGCCGCCGGAGACGAACCTGCCGACCCGACGGGCGATCGATCAGCGCCGCCACCGACCGGCCCGGCCGCGAGCCTGACCGACCCGATGGATCCCGTCGACCCGCTCGACCTGCCGCTCGACGATCCGGAACCGCGCCAGACCGCCAGCACCGAGCGCCCGGCGGCCGACAGCCAGGCGACGCCCGTCGACCGTCGGACTGTCGACGATCACCCGCAGTCCGCTGCAGACCGGGCGGAGGCGGTCGACGCGGGGGAACTGGACGAGGCGATCTTCGGCTTCGACCCGGACGCCGCCGACCCGGCAGCACCGATCAGCGGGGTGGGCATCACCCTGCTGGTGACCGAGCTGTCCCGCTCGCTGGAGTTCTACCGGGATCGACTCGGCTTCACCGAGGTCGACCGGGGTGCCGCCAACGCGGTGCTCTCCTCGGGGGCGACCCGCCTGGTGCTACGCGAGGTGACCGGGGCCCAGCCGATCAGCCGCCGGCTGGTCCACGTCAACCTCGACGTGGACGACATCCAGTCGGCGTACGAGCGGCTGCGCGAGTCCGGCGTCCGATTCACCTACCCGCCCCGGGTGGTCAACCGTGGCAGCAAGCTGGAGGTGTGGGCGGCGGCGTTCCGCGACCCCGACGGGCACGGCATCGCGCTGACCCAGTGGCGGGAACTCGCCGAGGCATGACGAGGCCCCTGGGGCAGCCGGTAGCCTGACGCACCTCCGCGGCCGCTCTCAGCCGAGGATGACGCGGCGCACGTGCAGCGCGTACGCCCACACCAGCGCGAACATCACGCCCAGCACGAACAGCGACCAGTGCAGCAGGCCGGCCAACAGCAGCAGGCCCTGCAACACGGTGCCGGCGTGCCAGGCCCACGGCCGGCGCATCATGCCGGCGAGCACGGCGGAGACCACGGCCAGCGCCACCACCACGGCGATCGCCGCGCCACCGAGGTCAGCGCCGACCGCCCGGATCGGCTGGATCGCCAGCAGCAGCACCAACGCCTCCAGGGCGAGGGCAGCCGCACCGAGCCCGCGTACCGCCCGCTGCGGGTCGCGCAGGCCCGACCGGCGGGGCTGGCCGTCGCCGTCGCCGGTCATCGCTTCAGCAGCCGGCGGGCGTCGGCCACGGTCACCACGGAACCGGTGATGAGCACCCCGACGCCGGCCAGCTCGCCCGGCACGTCCTCCTCGGCCAGCGCAACCGCCGCCTCGATGGCGTCCGGCATCTCCTCGGCCACCTCGACCCGGTCCGGGCCGAACACCTCCGCAGCCAGCGCGGCCAGTTCCTTGACCGGTAGGGCCCGGGGCGAACTGTTCCGCGTCACCACCAGTTGGTCGACCACCGGCTCCAGCAGCTCCAGCATGCTGGCGGCGTCCTTGTCGGCGAGGGTTCCCATGACGGCGACCAGCTTGCTGAACGCGAACTCCTCCTGGAGCGCGGTGACCGTGGCCGCCATGCCCTGCGGATTGTGTGCGCCGTCGAGCAGGATCGTCGGCGCGGAACGCACCCGCTCCAGCCGCCCCGGGGAGCTGGCGGCGGCGAAGCCTTCCCGCACCGCCTCCACGTCGAGCTGCCGACGGGCACCCGCACCGAGGAACGCCTCGACGGCGGCCAGCGCCACCGCCGCGTTCTGTGCCTGGTGGGCACCGTGCAGCGGGACGAAGACCTCCTCGTACACCCCACCGAGCCCTTGCAGGGTGAGCACCTGACCGCCGACCGCGACAGCCCGGCGCAGTACGCCGAACTCCGAGCCTTCCCGGGCCACGGTCGCGCCCACCTCCGCGCAACGTTGCAGGATCGGCCGGGCGGCCTCCTCCTCCTGAGCGGCGCAGATGACCGTGGCACCGGGGTGGATGATGCCGGCCTTGGCCACCGCGATGTCCTGGAGCGTGTCACCGAGCCACTCGGTGTGGTCGAGCCCGACCGGGGTCAGTACGCACACCCCCGCCTGGATGACGTTTGTGGCGTCCTCGGCGCCACCGAGACCCACCTCGACCACGGCCACGTCGACGGGGGCGTCGGCGAAGGTGGCGAAGGCCAGCGCCGTGGTCATGTCGAAGTAGGTCAGCGGCTCGGCCGAACGGTCGTCGACCAGTTCGGCCAGCGGCTTCACCTCGTGGTACACGGCGCTGAACCGGGCCTCGTCCACCGGCTCGCCGTCCAGGCTTATCCGCTCCCGCACGGTCTCCAGGTGCGGGCTGGTGTACCGCCCGGTGTGCAGCCCGAAGGCCCGCAGCAGCGAATCGATCATCCTGGCCGTGGAAGTCTTGCCGTTGGTCCCGGTCAGGTGGATCGACGGGTACGCCCGCTGCGGGCTGCCCAGCAGGTCCAGCAGGGACGAGATGCGATCCAGCTCGAAGACCATCCGGGTGAAGCCACGCGCGGCCAGTTCGGCTTCCACCTGCGCGAAGGCGGCACGCTCGGCCCGACCGGTCCGCTCCCGGCGGTCCGCGCCCGCACCATCACCGGTACGGGCGCGGTCGGTCGGTTCGCTGGGTACGGCACCCGGCCGGTCGGCGCGGACAGGGTCGGTGCGGTCGACAGGGTCGGTCACGAGGAAAGTGCCTCCAGGGCGGCATCGATGCGAGCCAGGTCGGCCTCGGCGACCGACAGTCGTTCGCGGATCTTGGATACGACGTGCTCGGGGGCTTTACCGACGAACGCCGGGTTGTCCAGCTTCGCCCGGGCCTGCGCCGCCTCCTTCTCCGCCGCCGCGCGATCCTTGGTCAACCGAGCCCGCTCGGCGGCAACGTCGATCGAGCCTCGGGTGTCCAACGCGACACTTACCTCACCCGGCATGGCCAGCGTCGCACTGGCCTGGAAATCGTCACCGGCCGGATCCAGCCGCGCCAGCGACCGGATCAACGGCTCGTGCGCCGCCACACCGGCACCGGACAGTCCGTCGAGCCGCGCCGCGACCCGCTGGGTCGGGCGCAGGCCCTGGTCGGAGCGGAACCGGCGGACCTCGGTCACCACCCGCTGGAGGGTGGCCACCTCCGTCTCGGCCGCGTCGTCGATAAGCGCCCGGTCAGCCGTGGGCCAGGCTGCCGTCAGCACCGTCTCGCCGCCGGTGAGTGCCGTCCACAGTTCCTCCGTGACGAACGGGATCACCGGGTGCAGCAGCCGCAGCAACTGGTCCAGGACGTGACCGAGCACCCGGCGGCTGACCTCGGCCGGTTCGCCACCGCCGGCCAGCACCGGCTTGCTCAGCTCCACGTACCAGTCGCAGACGTCGTCCCAGGCGAAGTGGTACAGCAGGTCACAGACCTTCGCGAACTCGTACGACTCGAACTGCTCGTCGACCTCGGCGGTGACGTGGGCCAGCCGGGACAGGATCCACCGGTCGACGGTCGACAGCCGTCCGGCGTCCGGCATCGGGCCGTCGGTGTGCGCACCGTTGAGCAGCGCGAACCGGGTGGCGTTCCAGAGCTTGTTGCAGAAGTTCCGCGAGCCCTGGCACCAATCCTCGCTGACCGGCACGTCGCCGCCGGGGTTGGCGCCCCGGGCCAGGGTGAACCGGGTGGCGTCGGCACCGTACCTGTCGATCCAGTCCAGCGGGTCGACCACGTTGCCGAACGACTTGGACATCTTCTTGCCGTGCTCGTCGCGGACCATTCCGTGCAGGGCGATCACGTCGAACGGCTGCCGGCCGTCCATCGCGTACAGGCCGAACATCATCATCCGGGCGACCCAGAAGAACAGGATGTCGTACCCGGTGACCAGCACGCTGGTCGGGTAGAACTTCGCCAGGTCCGGGCTCTGCTCCGGCCAGCCGAGCGTGGAGAACGGCCAGAGGCCGCTGGAGAACCAGGTGTCAAGCACGTCCTCGTCCTGGTGCCAACCCTCGCCGGCCGGCGGTTGCTCGTCCGGGCCGACGCAGACCACCTCGCCGGCCGGGCCGTACCAGACGGGAATCCGGTGGCCCCACCAGAGCTGCCGGGAGATGCACCAGTCGTGCATGTTGTCGACCCAGGCGAAGTAGCGCTTGGCCAGTTCCGCCGGCTCGATGCGCACCCGACCGTCGCGTACCGCGTCGCCGGCCGCCTTGGCCAGCGGCGAGGTGTTGACGAACCACTGCAACGACAACCGCGGCTCGACGGTGGTACGGCACCGGGAGCAGTGACCGACGGCGTGCACGTACGGCCGCTTCTCGGCGACGACGCGTCCCTCGGCCCGCAACGCCGCCACGATCGCCGGTCGGGCCTCGAACCGGTCCAGGCCCTCGAACGGTCCGTGCGCGGTGATGACCCCCCGCTCGTCCATGATCGTCAGGCTGGGCAGGTCGTGCCGCTGCCCGATCTCGAAGTCGTTCGGGTCGTGCGCCGGGGTCACCTTCACCATGCCGGTGCCGAACGACGGATCGACGTGGGCGTCGCCCACGATCGGGATCCGCCGCCCGGTCAACGGCAGCTCGACCTCGGTGCCGATCAGGTGGCGGTACCGCTCGTCGTCCGGGTGCACGGCGACCGCCGTGTCGCCGAGCATCGTCTCCGCCCGGGTGGTGGCCACCACCACCTCGTCGCTGTACCGGATCGAGACCAGCTCGCCGTCGTCGTCGGTGTGCTCCACCTCGATGTCGGACAGCGCGGTGAGACAGCGCGGACACCAGTTGATGATCCGGTTCGCCCGGTAAATCAGGCCGTCGTCGTACAGCTTCTTGAACATTGTCTGCACGGCGCGGGACAGGCCCTCGTCCATGGTGAAGCGCTCCCGGTCCCAGTCGACCGAGTCACCGAGCCGGCGCATCTGGCCCAGGATCGCTCCGCCGGACTCCGCCTTCCACTGCCACACCCGCTCGACGAACTTCTCCCGGCCCAGGTCGTGACGGGAGAGCCCCTGCGCGGCGAGCTGCCGCTCGACCACGTTCTGGGTGGCGATGCCAGCGTGGTCCATGCCCGGCAGCCAGAGCGCCTCGTAGCCCTGCATCCGCTTGCGCCGCACCAGCGCGTCCTGCACCGTGTGGTCGAGCGCGTGGCCCATGTGCAGCGAGCCGGTGACGTTCGGCGGCGGGATGACGATGGTGAAGGGCTGCCGCTCGCTGTCCGCGGCGGCGCGGAATCGACCGTCGGCTACCCACTGCTCGTACCGTCGCTGCTCTACCTCACTCGGCTGATACTGGCCGGCGAGGGTCGGGGCGTCGGGGCGGCGGGCATCCAGTCTCTCGGTCACCCTGAAAGTCTACGGAGCGCTTCGACGGACCCGACGTGCGCCACCTGTCGTTCGCGTACGGTGTCGGCTATGTCCGACGCACATCTCAGTGCCCGCCAGCTCGACAAGGGCGCTCCGCCGGTCGAGCTGACCGACGAGCCGATCGAACTGGGCGACCGCGAGCCGGCAGACGCCACCGACCGGCCGGGCGTGCGGTCCCGGCGGCGACGTCTGGTCGTGGCGGCGCTCGCGATCATCGCGCTGGTGGGGGTGGGCGCGTTCGGCACCTGGGGCTGGCGGATCGTGCAACAGAAGGACGCCCGGATCACCATCCCCGACCAGGTCGCCGGTCTTCGTCTGGACAGCAGCGACCGGGCTGCCAGCACCGCCGACTACCTGCGGAGCGGACTGGCTGCCGACATTCAGCTCGACAGCAGCTTCGGTGCCGTCTACCAGGACCCGGCCGACGCCCGGCGATCGGTTCTGATCTTCGGAGGCACCACTCTGCTGTGGCAGCCTGAGCGGGATCTGGAAAGTCTGTTCGAGCTGATGGCAGACGAGACCGCAGCCGTGACCGGGCTCCGCGGCGTGTCGCCGGGGCGGCTGGGCGGCGTGATGAAGTGCGGCAGCACCGGCGGCGAGGGCGGCGATTTCGCCGTCTGCGGCTGGGCCGACCACGGCAGCGTGGTGCTGGCCATGTTCCCCGCCCGTTCGGTCGACGACTCCGCCGGTCTGCTGCGGCAGATCAGGGAGAGCATGCAGACCCGCGACTGACGGCTGCGGGGCGGCTGACTCGGATGCTCGTGCGACGGCTGCCGCGCCCTCCCTCGGGCGCGACCGGCCACGCTGAGACTGACCCGCCGCGTCCGGTCAGCCCGGACGGGCGTGCCGCACCGGCGTGGCCAGCCTGGCAAGGGCCACCAGGAGGACTCCGCCGCCGGCGAGAAGACACACCAGGGGTACGCCGTACACCTCGGCACCCCAGGTGACGACGGCCGCGCTTATCGGCCCGAGAGCGTAGTGGGTCGCCCAGAAACGACTTCAGGGCCACCCCGTTT
>NZ_BOPD01000030.1:0-91008 GCF_016863575.1 Micromonospora sediminimaris | reverse complement strand
GGAGTATCTCTTCTGGGCCGGCGAGGTGTGCGCGGCACAGCGCACCGGCTCCTTCGCCCGCCGCTACGACCTGCCGGAGCGGGTGCTACCGGCGGAGGTCCTGGCCGCGCCGACGCCTACCGACGCGCAGGCTCACCGCACGCTGGTGGGCGTCGCGGCCCGGTCGCTCGGGGTGGCCTCGGAGCCGGAGCTGCGCGACTATTTCCGGCTGCCGGTGGCCGGTGCGCGGCAGGCCATCGCCGAGCTGGTCGAGGCGGGGGAGTTGCGACCGGTCACGGTCCAGGGGTGGCGGCAGCCCGCCTGGTTGCACGCCGAGGCCCGGCTACCCCGCTGGGTACGCGGCAACAGCCTGGTGAGCCCCTTCGACCCGCTGGTCTGGGAACGCGCCCGCACCGAGCGGCTGTTCGACTTCACCTACCGCATCGAGATCTACGTGCCCGCGCCGCAACGGGTGTACGGCTACTACGTGCTGCCGTTCCGCCAGGGCGAGCGCTTCACCGCCCGGGTCGACCTGAAGGCGGACCGCAAGTCCGGGGTGCTGCTGGTGCCGGCCGCCTGGGTGGAGCCGGGCGTCGACCCGGGGGAGACGGCGATCGCGCTGGCCGCCGAGCTGTACCGGCTGGCCGGCTGGCTCGGCCTCGACGCGGTGGCGCCGCCGGCCGCCGGTGACCTCGCGGCGCCACTGGCCGCCGCGCTGGTGGGCGTGGCCGGTGTACGGTGATGCTCGTGACGAGCGTTGACCGACCGGACGCCCAGCCGCAGACCGACCTGCACGGCGAGCACCCACATGGTCGCCTGGACGCCGGTCACCCGTCCGGTGGGCCGGCGGGCGCAGCGCAGCAGGGCGACTGGCCAGCGGGATATCCAGCCGGCTATCCGGTGGTCGAGTCCGACCGGCTCACCCGGTTCGTGACCCGGATGCACGCTCGCACGCCGCGCTGGGTGGTGCCGTTGGCTGCGGTCGGCTGTGTCGCCGCGGGCATCGGGTACACGCTGCTCAGCGATCCCACCCGCTCCGCGCCCGATGCCCTGCCGACCTGCCTGCTCAAGCTGACCACCGGGCTGGACTGCCCGGGATGTGGCGGCACCCGTGCCCTCTGGTACGTGCTGCACGCCGATCTGCCGGCCGCCGCCCGTCACCACTTCCTCTTCGTCTTCGCGCTGCCCTTCCTGGCGTACCTCTTCGTCGCCTGGGCCGGTCGGCAGGCGTTCGGTTGGCGGCTTCCCGAGCTACGCATCGGTCCGAAGCTGGTCGGTGGGTTCCTCGCCGCCTGGCTCGCCTTCTCGGTGGTCCGTAACCTGCCCTGGGCCCCGTTCACCGCCCTCTACGTGTAGCGCCCGGACCGGCGTTTTCCGGTCGTCAGCGGGTCTCGACTACAGTCCCAGGAATGCCGGAGATGGTGCAGCCCCAGGTCAGGTTGATCGCGTGGACCCAGTTCGACCCGCCGGAGGACGTGCCGTGGTCGACCGATGCCGACGGGGGGCAGGCGCTCGCGGAGTTCGCCGGGCGGGCCTGCTACCAGAGTTGGAAGAAGCCGAATCCGGCGACGGCCACCAACGCCGGCTACCTGGCGCACATTCTGGAGGTCGGGCACCTCTCGGTACTGGAGCACGGCTCAGTGAGCTTCTACTTCACCGGTGTGTCCCGCTCGTTCACCCATGAGCTGATCCGGCACCGGCACTTCTCGTACTCGCAGCTGTCGCAGCGGTACGTGCCGGAGCGGGACGCCGCGATGGTGGAGCCGACGGTCATCGCCGAGGACCCGGAACTGCACAAGCGGTTCGTCGAGGCTGCCGAGGCCAGCGTACGGGCCTACAACGACCTGCTGGAGGGGCTGGAGCGGCGCTTCGCCGACGTGGCGAACCCGACCCTGCGGCGCAAGCAGGCCCGCCAGGCGGCCCGGGCGGTGCTGCCGAACGCCACCGAGACCCGCATCGTGGTGACCGGCAACTACCGGGCCTGGCGGCACTTCGTCGGCATGCGCGCCACCGAGCACGCCGACGTGGAGATCCGTGAGCTGGCGGTGGAGTGCCTCCGACAGTTGCAGCGGGTCGCGCCGAACGTCTTCGCCGACTTCACCATCTCGACGCTGCCCGACGGCACGGAGGTGGCGCAGAGCCCGTACGCCCAGGTGTCCTGACGGGCGTCGGACCGCCCGCCCGGGGCTGGTGAGCCCTTCCCCGGTGGCCGGCCGTCGGCCGTCCGATAGGTTGTCACCATGACGCACGACCACCTCGACGCTCCGGTGCGAACGGCCTCCCGTCCGTTCGGCCGGGTGCTCACGGCCATGGTGACCCCGTTCACCGCCGACGGGGCGCTCGACCTCGACGGCGCGGCGCGGCTGGCGGATCATCTGGTCGCGGAGCAGGGCAACGACGCGTTGGTGGTCAACGGCACCACCGGCGAGTCACCGACCACCACCGACGCCGAGAAGGAACGCCTGATCCGGGTCGTGGTGGAGGCCGTCGGCGACCGGGCCCGGGTGGTGGCGGGGGTCGGCACCAACGACACCCGACACACCATCGAGCTGGCGACCTCCGCGGAGAAGGCCGGTGCGCACGGGCTGCTGGTGGTCACGCCGTACTACAACAAGCCGCCGCAGGCCGGTCTGCTACGCCACTTCACCGAGGTGGCCGATGCCACCGGGCTGCCGGTGATGCTCTACGACATCCCGCACCGCTCCGGTGTGGCGATCGAGACCGAGACCCTGGTCCAGCTCGCCGAACACGGCCGCATCGTCGCGGTCAAGGACGCCAAGGGCGACCTGACGGCGACGAGTTGGGTGACCAGCCGGGCCGAGCTGGCGTACTACAGCGGCGAGGACGCGCTCACCCTGCCCGCTTTGGCCGTCGGCTGCGTCGGCGTGGTGGGCACCTCCACGCACTTCACCGGTGCCGAGACCAAGCAGATGATCGAGGCGTACGACACGGGGGACACGGCGACCGCGTTGACGCTGCACCGCCGCCTGCTACCGCTGTACACGGGGATCTTCCGTACCCAGGGTGTGATCCTGGTCAAGGCTGGCCTGGCGGCGCAGGGCCTGCCGGGCGGGCCGGTCCGTCCACCGCTGGTGGACGCCACCGATGGCGAGATCGCCCAGCTGCGCGCCGACTGCGCGGCGGCGGGCCTACCGCTCCCTGAATGATCAAACGACACGACGGACGCCGGGTGACGGCGTCACAGAATGAGGTGAACGCGTGACCGAGGCGCACAACGAGGAGGCCCAACTTCCACCGCCGCTGCCGGAGGGCGGACTGCGGATCATACCGCTCGGCGGGCTCGGCGCCATCGGCCGGAACATGACCGTCTTCGAGTACGACGGCAAGCTGCTGGTCGTCGACTGCGGCGTGCTCTTCCCGGACGTGGAGCAGCCCGGTGTCGACCTGATCCTGCCGGACTTCGGCCCGATCCTCGACCGGCTCGACGACATCCAGGCGATCGTCCTGACGCACGGCCACGAGGACCACATCGGTGCGGTGCCCTACCTGCTCGCACACAAGCCCGACATCCCGCTGGTCGGCTCACAGTTCACCCTCGCGCTGGTGGAGGCGAAGCTGGCCGAGCGGCGCATCCAGCCGTACACGCTGACCGTGCGGGAGGGCGGCCGGGAGCGGCTCGGCCCGTTCGAGTGTGAGTTCTTCGCCGTGAACCACTCGATTCCCGACGCGCTCGCGGTGGCCATCCGGACCCCGGCCGGGCTGGTGCTGCACACCGGCGACTTCAAGATGGACCAGTTGCCGCTGGACGGCCGGATCACCGACCTGGCCGGCTTCGCCCGGCTCGGCGCCGAGGGCGTGGACCTGCTGCTGTCGGACTCCACCAACGCGGAGATTCCGGGCTTCGTCACGCCCGAACGGGAGATCGGCCCGGTCCTCGACGCGATCTTCGCCAAGGCCCGGGGTCGGATCATCGTCGCCTCGTTCGCCTCTCACGTGCACCGGGTGCAGCAGGTCTTCGACTCGGCCGCCGAGCACGGTCGCAAGGTAGCCCTGATCGGCCGGTCGATGGTCCGCAACATGGGCATCGCGCGGGATCTGGGTCTGTTGAACATCCCGCCCGGCCTGGTCGTCGGCCTCGACGAGGCGACCTCGATGCCGCCCGAGCAGATCGTGCTGATGTCCACCGGTTCGCAGGGCGAGCCGATGAGTGCCCTGGGCCGGATGGCCAGCGGTGATCACCGGCACATCACCATCGCACCCGGTGACACGGTGGTGCTCGCCTCGTCGCTGGTGCCGGGGAACGAGACCTCCGTCTACCGGGTGATCAACCGGCTCGCCCGGGCCGGTGCGGTGGTCGTGCACAAGGACGTGGCAAAGGTGCACGTCTCCGGACACGCCCCGGCCGGGGAACTGCTCTACCTGCTCAACGTGGTTCGGCCCAGCAATCTGATGCCGGTGCACGGCGAGTGGCGACACCTGCGCGCGCACGCCCGGCTGGGTATCGAGTCCGGCGTGGCAGCGGATCGGGTGGTGCTCTGCGAGGACGGCGACGTGGTCGACCTGGTCGAGGGGCGGGCCAGCCTGGTGGGGCACGTCAAGAGCCGCTACGTCTACGTCGACGGCCTGGCCGTCGGCGACGTCAGCGAGTCACTGCTCACCGAGCGGCGCATCCTCGGCGACGGTGGCTTCATCGCCGCGACCGTCGTGGTGGACTCGGTCACCGGCAAGGTGGTCGCCGGCCCGACCGTCTCGGCCAAGGGGTTCTCCGAGGATCCGGGAGCGTTCAACGCGGTGATCCCGCTGGTGACCGAGGCGCTCAACCGGGCCGCTGCGGACGGGATCACCGACCCGCACCAGCTCCAGCAGATCGTTAGGCGCACCGTGGGCCGCTGGGTCAACGACGCGTACCGCCGTCGCCCGATGATCGTTCCCACCGTCGTCGAGGTCTGACCACCGGGCGTACCGGACCGACTTCGATGGGCCACCACACCTGGCGGGTGGTGGCCCATCGGCGTCAGCAAATCGATTAGTCGGTGGGCGGGTTCAACCGGTCGGGCCTTTTGCCCGTACTCCGAGCCGGCAGGCGTAACCGCGCCAGCCGGGAGGAGCATGGCGGATGGACCGCAGACGATTGACAGCCATCGGTGTCGTGGTGGCGGCTCTGGGCGCGGCGACGGCGGTCGCCCTGCCGTCGTTCGCCGGTGACGGTGGCGCGCCGGTCGGCGCACCGACCAGTGCGGCGGTGGAGGGCGCCGACCCCGACGTGGTCGAGGCGATGCGACGGGACCTGCGGCTGGACGAGTCGCAGGTGGCCGCGCGTCTGAAGACCGAACGCTGGGCATCCGGGGTGGTCGACCAGCTCCGGGCGGATCTCGGCGCGGCCTACGGCGGCAGCTGGCTCAGCGCCGACGGCAGCGAACTCAACGTGGCGGTCGCCGACGCGGCACAGGCGCAGCGGGTCCGGGCCGCCGGGGCGGTCCCGAAGGTGGTCGAGCGTGGGGTGCGTCAGCTCGAC
This sequence comes from Micromonospora sediminimaris, assembly GCF_016863575.1. Lineage (NCBI taxonomy): Bacteria > Bacillati > Actinomycetota > Actinomycetes > Micromonosporales > Micromonosporaceae > Micromonospora > Micromonospora sediminimaris. The sequence continues at coordinate 85,553 of NZ_BOPD01000030.1, read as the reverse complement.
ACCCTCAAGACGCGGATGGACCGTACCGCCGCTCGTGCCCAGCAGGTCTCCGGCTGGTACGTCGACGTCGCCGCCAACACCGTGGTGGTCCTCGCGGAGCCGGGCGCGGAAGCGGCCGGGTGGCGTTTCGTGGCCCGCGCCGGGGTGCCGCGGACCGCGGTGCGGATGGCCACCGAGGAACAGCCACGCCTCTTCGCCGACGTACGCGGCGGCGAACCGTACTTCATCGGCAGCGGCCGTTGCTCGGTCGGCTTCGCGGTGGCTGGCGGCTTTGTCACCGCGGGCCACTGCGGGCAGGTCGGTGACCGCACCACCGGTGCCGACCGGGCACCGCAGGGCGTCTTCCGGGCCTCGTCCTTCCCCGGTGACGACTGGGCCTTCGTGCAGGTCAACAACAACACCCGGGTGCTGCCGGAGGTGACCGACTTCCGGGGCGGGGTGGCCCGGGTGGCCGGTTCGCAGGAGGTGCCGGTCGGTTCGTCGATCTGCCGCTCCGGCTCCACCACCGGGGTCAGGTGCGGCACGGTACAGGCCCGCAACGCCACCGTCCGCTACCCGGAAGGGCTGGTGGGCGGCCTGGTGCGGACCAACGTCTGCGCCGAGCCCGGTGACTCCGGTGGCTCGTGGATCTCGGGCAACCAGGCGCAGGGCGTGACCTCCGGCGGATCCGGCGACTGCGTCCGCGGTGGGACCACGTTCTACCAGCCGGTGAACGAGATCCTCCAGCGCAACAACCTGACCCTGCTCACCACGCAGAATTTCCGCGCCCTGAGCAGCCGGCGCTGATCCGCCCCATCCCGGCCGGGTGCTTCTTCCGCGCCCGGCCGGGTCGGGTCAGGGCAGGGCGGCGACCGCCGCCGCGTACGCGACACCGGTGCGGACGGCGGCGTCGACCAGCACCGCGACCTGATCCGGGGCGACGCCGTACGCCAGGTCGGTGGTCACCTCGCCGGCCAGCACCAGCTCACCGTCGCCCGGCTCGTGCACGTACGCCTTGGGGAGCAGCCGGTCCCGGTTCCAGGCGTTGCAGAAGGCGTACGCCTCCGTGCGCCGGGTCGCCGCCAGCCGACGCCCGGCCACCACCCGGGCGTGCAGGATGTCGTGGCGTTCTCCGGCCCGCCGAAACTGGATCACCGCATCGCCCCAGCGTCCCAGCACCGTGCCGGCGGCATCGACGGTGTACCCGTCACCCCGCCGATCCAGCGCATCGATGATCATGGCGACGGTCAACGCGCCGATCTCGTCGACGGCCAAGTCGGTGCCACCGCCGTCCGGTCCCGTCCGGTCGTCGGACTCCCCGCCCGGCCCGAACTCGTCGGCCGACTCGAACTCCTCTTCGGCCGGCAGCGGCACCGGCGGGACGAGCGGACGCTCGGCCAGCCAGGCGGCAATCCGGCCGGACTGGTGCCCGGTGCCGTTGCGGGCGTCGAAGCTACCGGCCAGCGTGGTCGCGACGGCGAGCAGTTCAGCGCCGAGCTGACCCACCGTGACCTCGGCGGCCGGCCGTCCACCGTATGCCGGTCGGTGGACCGCCCGACCGGTGGCTGTCTCGCCCGCCAGCGCGCAGACCAGCGCCCCCGCCGCGGCGAACTCCATGACGGACAGATCCTCGTGCGGTCGGTCCAGGCGGGGCAACTGCTCGACGACGATCTCCACACCGCGGTCGAGATGCCCACCCAGTGCACAGAAACGCAGGTGGGTGGCGAGCTGGCCGAACCCGTCGGGTTCCGTCCGGTGTCGCCGGTACGCCCGTACGTGCGCGTGACCCGCCCGCCGCGCGTGGCCTGCCCGCAGCCAGGGCAGCAGCGCCGCGGTCAGGGCCGCCTCCGGCTGGGCGGTGCAGCCGGCCGGGGCGTCGAGCAACGGATTGAGCACGTCGAGCGCCGCAGCCCAGTCGCCCCAGCCGGCCAGCAGCTCCGCCTGCCGTACCGGCAGGCAGTCGGGGCATCCGGCGGCCGTATCGGGTGCCCCGACCCGCCACCGTGCCAGCCACCGGCGGGCGGCGGGCTCGTCGCCCACGTGATCGGCGATCCGGCACCGCAGCTGCGCCACCAGCGCCGCGTTTGCCTCGCCGCCTTCCTCGGTGAGCCCGTTCAGGACGCCGCGAGCCTGGTCCAGGCTGATGCGGGGGGTGCCGAGCAGCGCCTCGACGGCGTACCGCCGATAGCGGCGCAGCGTGTCGTCGTCCGGCTCCGCTGCCCGCAGGCAACGCCGGACCGGCTCGAACAGCCGCCACCGTTCGCCGCCGCGCAGGTGCGTCTCGACCAGCTCGGACCAGGCGTCCAGCGCGGTACGCCGATCGTCGTCCGCCTCGGCGAGAGCGGCGACCCGTTCCAACTCGCTGACGCGCACCTCGCCGTCGGGCATGTCCCTCGCCTCGGCGAGGGCGGTGGCGATCCGCTGGTCGGCGCGTACGCCGTCGGCCGGCCGGGCGGTGCCTCGCGTCCGGCCGCGGCTCCGGCGAGCGCCGGGGACCGGCCCGGTCACGGGCGCGCCGTCCCCGCGAACCGGTCCACCTCGTCGGCGAGTCGGCAGCCGGCCGAGATCCCCCGGTCGAGCAGCCGATCCAGTTGGTGCGGGGTGACGCCCCGTTCCAGGTCGGTGATGACCTCGCCGCAGACCCGGGCCTGACCGGTGTCGTCGATGTGCACGAACGCCTTCGGCCAGAACCGGTCCCGGTTCCAGGTGTTGCAGAAGTCGTGCAGCCACGGCACGTCCTGGACCGCGAAGGCGGGCGCAGCGACGGTGCGTACCTGGAGCAACTCCCCGGCGTCTCCGGCGCGGAGGAACCAGATGTGCCCCTGCGCCCACCTGCCCACCAGCGCGCCGTCGGCGTCGCCGGCCACGGTGTGACCGCGACGGCTCAGCACGGCGGCGACGAGTTCCCGGGTCAGCGGTCGCAGCGTCGACGGATGACCCGCCAACGGGTCGCCGGCGTGGTCCTCGAATTCCGGCGACCCCATCGGACACTCCCTCGCGAGGCGAATATCACGGCAGGCGGCAGGGACCGCGTTGCGACACGCGGAGCGACCAGGATGACCGGCCAATCACCCGGCCCGCCGTTACGGTGATGCTATGGCGGGCCGTACCCCTCAGGCGAGTCGGCGGCGCGGCGCGTCGCCGCGTGGTAGCACGAACAGTCGTGCCCGCCAGCCGGCCAAGAAGACCCGTGCGCCGGTGCGCCGCCGTACCTCGACCAGGGGGCCGGGCCCTGCCGCGTACGTCGGTCGGGCGATCCAGGCACTGTGGATGGGGTTGGCCCACGGGGTCGGCTGGGCGGTGCGCGCGGCGGGTCGGCAGGCCGCCTCGGCCCGCGACCTCGACCCGGAGCATCGCCGCGACGGCGCCGGCCTGCTGCTCATCGGTCTCGCCCTGCTCGGTGCGGGCGCGATCTGGTTCTCGGCCGCCGGCCCGGTCGGTGCCCGACTGGCCGACACGGTGCGGCTCTTCCTCGGGGCGATCTCCATCGTGGTGCCGGTGCTGCTGGGCATCGGCGCCTGGCGGCTGATGCGCCAGCCCGGCGACCCCGAGCACCGGGGGCGCGGGTTGGTCGGCTGGGGGTCCATGCTGGTCTCCACCGCGGCGCTGCTGCACATCGGCCAGCAGCCGGCCGGCCCGGGCGAGCGGGATTTCGCAGGTGGCCTGATCGGCGCGGGGGTGGGCAGCGTGCTGGAGCGCGCGGTCACGGCCTGGGTGGCGGTGCCGTTACTGGTCCTGTTGCTGGTGTTCGGGCTGCTGGTGGTAACCGCGACGCCGATCAACAAGATCCCCGAGCGGCTCGGCCTGCTGGCCGGCGGGGTGGTCGGGCAGGACGAGACGGAGACGGCGGAGGCGCCTGCGACGCCGACTCGCCGCCGTCCCGCCAAACGTGCGGCACCGCCGGTCGACCCGGACGATTTCGACGACCTGGACGGCGCGGACCTCCAGGAGACCTTGGTCCTGCCCCGCAAGGCGCCGTCCCGGGTACCGGCCAGCCGCAAGCCCGCCGAGCCGCCGGAGCACTCGCCCGCGCCGACCCGGGCCGAGCAGTTGGCGCTGACCGGCCTGGCTGGCGACTACACGCTGCCGCCGTCGAACATGCTCGGCAGCGGGGCCGCCCCGAAGACCCGCAGCAAGGCCAACGACGAGGTGATCGCCGCGCTCACCGGTGTCTTCGACCAGTTCGACGTCGACGCGGCGGTGACCGGCTTCACCCGGGGCCCGACGGTGACCCGCTACGAGGTCGAGCTGGGCCACGGCGTCAAGGTCGAGCGGATCACCCAGCTCTCCCGCAACATCGCGTACGCGGTGAAGTCCCCGGACGTACGCATCCTGAGCCCGATCCCGGGCAAGAGCGCGGTGGGTGTGGAGATCCCGAACACCGACCCGGAGAACGTGGCCCTCGGTGACGTGCTGCGCTCGCGCGCCGCCACCAGCGACCACCATCCGATGGTGGTCGCTCTCGGCAAGGACATCGAGGGTGGCTACGTGGTGGCCAACCTGGCGAAGATGCCGCACATCCTGATCGCGGGGGCCACCGGGGCCGGCAAGTCGAGCTGCCTGAACAGCCTGCTCATGTCCATTCTGACCCGGGCCACGCCGGACGAGGTGCGGCTGCTGCTGATCGACCCGAAGCGGGTCGAGATGACGGGCTACGAGGGGATCCCGCACCTGGTCACCCCGATCGTGACCAACGCCAAGAAGGCGGCCGACTCACTGGAGTGGGTCGTCCGTGAGATGGACATGCGCTACGACGACCTCGCCGCCAACGGGGTCCGGCACATCGACGACTTCAACCGCAAGGTGCGCAACGGCGAGATCAAGGCGCCGCCGGGCAGCGAGCGCGAGATGCGTCCGTACCCGTACCTGCTGGTGATCGTGGACGAGTTGGCCGACCTGATGATGGTCGCCCCGCGCGACGTCGAGGACTCGATCGTACGGATCACCCAGCTCGCCCGGGCCGCCGGCATTCACCTGGTACTCGCCACCCAACGGCCCTCGGTCGACGTGGTGACCGGTCTGATCAAGGCCAATGTGCCGTCCCGGCTGGCGTTCGCGACCTCGTCGCTGGCCGACTCCCGGGTCATCCTCGACCAGCCGGGCGCGGAGAAGCTGCTCGGCCGGGGCGACGGGCTGTTCCTGCCGATGGGCGCCTCGAAGCCGGTGCGGATCCAGGGCGCCTGGGTCACCGAGCGCGAGATCAACGACGTGGTGAAGTTCTGCAAGGACCAGCGCGAGCCGGAGTTCCGCCCGGACGTGCTGACCCCCGCGCAGGACAGCAAGAAGAAGATCGACGAGGACATCGGCGACGACCTGGACCTGCTGACGCAGGCGGTCGAGCTGGTGGTCACCTCGCAGTTCGGCTCGACCTCGATGCTGCAACGCAAGTTGCGGGTCGGCTTCGCCAAGGCGGGCCGGCTGATGGACCTGATGGAGACCCGGGGCGTGGTCGGCCCGTCGGAAGGATCCAAGGCACGTGACGTGCTGGTCAAGCCGGACGAGCTGGAAGAGGTCCTGGATGGTCTGCGGGGCGGCGATGGCTGAGCCGACGCCCCTTGCCAGCTGGGCCGGCTGGCCGAGGCAGGCGTCGAGGTGCTTGCCGAGCCGCAGCCGTGGGGCGAGCTGACCAACCTTCGTTACTCAAGGTGAATTCCTGCCCGAGAACCCACCTACCCCTCTGCCTCCTTTGCTCTGCTTCAATATACGCAACGGTCACCGAAGGTAACGGTCGATCGTCCGCTGGCGGCGGATGCGTTTTCATCGCCCCAGTTCAGAAGCGGTTGCGTGGGTTGAAGCAGAGCAAAGCGGCGGAAGGGGAAGGGGCGGCTGCCCGCTGGCGCTACGGTTCGTGTTTGGCCCGCGATGTTGCTGTCCGTAGCGGCGTTCGGCCGGGCTTCTTGGTAGCGGAACAGCCATGCGGGGACGAGGGTGGGACGTCGACGCAGGGGTGGAAGAGGTCATGGAGATGGCCCGCCGCGGAATGCGGCGGGCCATCGAAGTAGCCGGGATCAGAGGGCGCTGAGGATCAGCATGCTCAGCAGCATGGCGACCACGTTGGCCGCGGCGGCGTACCAGCCGAGCGGCTTGTCACCGAGCACCGCGCCGACGACGCCGAGAACCAGACCGATGACTCCGAAGAGGATCGGGTTGAGTAGCAGCGCGAGTACCGCGCACACGAAACCCACGATGGTGCAGATGCGGGCGGCGCTGGTCGAGCGGACGGTGCTGGTGGCCATGTCTTCCTCCAGGGGTCGAGTCTCAGGTCTGCTGTCCGGATCTCTACCCACTACGGACGTTCGTCACGCCCGCCCGCCCGCCCGCGAGTCAGTGGAACAGCTTGAGGCCTATCACGCCGGCCACCACCAGCAGCAGGCTGAGCAGGCGGGGCAGGTTGGCCGGTTCGCCGAGCGCCACCATGCCGACGAGAGCGGTGCCGACCGCGCCGATGCCGACCCACACCGCGTAGCCGGTGCCGACCGGGATCTCCCGCAGCGCGTACGCCAGGCCGGCCATGCTCAGCACCAGCGTGATCGCGAAGACCACCGAGGCGACGGGTCGGGTGAATCCTGCGGAGCGGTCCAGGGCGATCGCCCAGGCCGTTTCGAGTAGTCCGGAGAGCACCAGCACGATCCAGGCCATCGGGTCACCTCTTCGGAATTGGCCCGGCCGCCGTGGGCCGCCGAAATCGACCGTAGCACCGGGCAACGGGCCGTCCGGGTGAGACGGATCACCCGGGATGGACCTCAAGCCTGCTTCAAGCTGCACCATGGACCCGTGACCGTGCTCATCTCCGATCCGGAGGTCGCCGCCGCGCTGGACGCAGCGACCTCGGTCGACGCGATGCGTCAGGCCCTGCTCGCCGCGTACCACGGGCGGCTCGTCGCCCCGCCGCGGGCCGCTGCGTCGCTCGGCGCCGGCCGGATGGTGCTCACCGCCGGGCACCTGGTCGGGCAGTGGTACGGATACCGGGCGTACGACACGTTCGGGCACCCGGAAACCGAGCAGGTGGTGGTGCTGCACGACGGGCGGACCGGGGCGGTAAGGGCCGTGGCCGTGGGCGAGGAACTGGGCTCCCGGCGTACCGGCGCGCTGGGCGGGGTGGCGGTGGACGCGCTGGCCCGCGCGGACGCGGCCACCGTCGGGGTGATCGGCTCCGGCGGTCAGGCGTGGACCCAGGTATGGGCCGCCGCCGCCGTGCGACCCTTGCGGGAGGTGACCGTGCACAGCCGCTCGGCGGCGCGTCGGGAGGCGTTCGCCGCCCGGGTGCGGGCCGAACTCGGCATCTCGGCCCGCGCGGTGGACACCGCCCGCGAGGCGGTACGCGACCGGGACGTGGTGGTGTTGGCCACCACCAGCCCGACACCGGTGCTGAGCGCCGCCGACCTGAGCGCCGGGACCCACGTCAACGTGGTCGGCTTCAAGCAGGTGGACCGTGCGGAGTTCGGCACCGACCTGCTCGACGCCGCCACCGTGCTGGCCAGTGACTCGGTGGCACAGGCACGGTCGTACGCCCCGTCGATGCTCGCCGCGCTGCCGCCGTACGCCTCCCGGTTGCGCGACCTGGGTGCGGTGCTGGCCGGCACGGCGCCCGGCCGCACCGACGCGGACCAGATCTCGGTCTTCTGCTCGGTCGGTCTGGCCGGCACCGAGGTCTTCCTGCTCGACCGCGTGGTCCGGATCCTCGCCACCGCGGCCTGACCCGACCCGGTGCGGACCGCCGTCGCCGGTACGGGCATCGCCGCCCGGTACCCTCGGATGGTGTCTGCCACCTCCTCACCTTCCCCCGATGGTCGCCGGGTCGCACTGCTGACCCTGGGCTGTGCCCGTAACGAGGTCGACTCGGAGGAACTGGCCGCCCGCCTGCACGCCGACGGCTGGCAGGTGACCACCGACGGTGAGGGCGCCGACGTGGTGGTCGTCAACACCTGCGGCTTCGTGGAGAAGGCCAAGCAGGATTCCATCCAGACGCTGCTGGCCGCCGCCGACACCGGGGCGAAGGTGGTGGCGGCCGGCTGCATGGCAGAGCGGTACGGGCGGGAACTGGCCGACAGCCTCCCCGAGGCGCAGGCGGTGCTCAGCTTCGACGACTACCCGGACATCGCCGCTCGGCTGGACGCCGTGGTCGCCGGCCGGGAGATCGCCGCACACACTCCCCGCGACCGGCGTGAACTGCTGCCGCTGACCCCGGTCGCCCGTCGCGACAGCGCGGTCTCCCTGCCCGGGCACGGCCGCGGCACCGACGTCGACGAGCACACCCCGGCCCACCTGCGTACGGTGCTGCGTCGCCGGTTGGACAGCGGCCCGGTGGCCTCGCTCAAGCTGGCCAGCGGCTGCGATCGACGCTGCGCGTTCTGCGCCATCCCCGCCTTCCGGGGCGCCTTCGTCTCGCGTACTCCGGACGAGTTGCTCGCCGAGGCCGAGTGGCTGGCCAAGAGCGGCGTCCGGGAACTCGTGCTGGTCAGCGAGAACTCGACCTCGTACGGCAAGGACCTGGGCGACCCGCGCGCGCTGGAGAAGCTGCTGCCCCAGCTCGCCGCCGTCGAGGGCATCGTGCGGGTACGGGCCAGCTACCTACAGCCGGCTGAGACCAGGCCCGGGCTGATCGAGGCGATCGCCAGCACGCCCGGGGTGGCGCCCTACTTCGACCTGTCGTTCCAGCACTCCAGCGAGCCGGTGCTGCGCCGGATGCGTCGTTTCGGCTCCACCGACCGTTTCCTGGAACTGCTCGCCGCCGCCCGGCAACTGGCACCAGAGGCCGGGGCGCGCAGCAACTTCATCGTCGGGTTCCCCGGCGAGACCCGGGGCGACGTCGACGAGCTGGTGCGGTTCCTCACCGAGGCCCGGCTCGACGCGATCGGCGTCTTCGACTACAGCGACGAGGACGGCACGGAAGCCGCCGGGCTGTCGGGCAAGGTTTCCGCCGCCACCATCAAACGCCGGTACGACAGGCTCAGCGCGCTCGCCGACGAGCTGTGTTCGCAGCGGGCCGAGGACCGCCTCGGCTCGACGGTGGAGGTGCTCGTCGACTCGGTCGACGATGGGGTCGTCGAGGGGAGGGCCGCACACCAGGCGCCGGAGGTGGACGGGTCGACCACCCTGGTCGCCCCCGACGGCGGCGGCGTCGACCTGGCCGCGCTGCGCCCCGGAGACCTGGTCCGCGCCACGGTGACCGGTACCGAGGGCGTCGACCTGCTCGCCGTGCCGGATGAGATGATCTCCGCCGCGCCCGGCGCGGCGCGGTGACGGTGGGCTGGGACGAGGCGGAGGAGGCACGAGGTGCGGTGCCGGGTGCGCCAGCCGAGCGGGGCGATTCGATGACCGGGGCGACGGAGTCGCCTCCGGTGCCGGTGGTGGCCCGGGTACCCGTGGTCAACGCCGCCAACGCCTTGACCGCGCTACGGCTGGCGCTCGTACCGGTCTTCGCCGCCTCGGTGGTCATGTCGGGGATGACGCACGCCGGATGGCAGGTCATCGCCTGCGTGATCTTCGCCGTGGCCTCGGTGACGGATCTGGTCGACGGGTGGATCGCCCGGAGGTTCGCGTTGGTCACCGCCGTGGGAAAGGTGGCCGACCCGATCGCCGACAAGGCACTCACCGGCGCCGCCCTGCTGCTGTTGTCCTGGTACGACCGGTTGCCCTGGTGGGTGACGGTGGTCATCCTGGCGCGGGAGCTGGGGATCACCGCCATGAGGTTCTGGGTGATCCGGCGTGGCGTGATCGCCGCGAGCCGGGGCGGAAAGATCAAGACCGCGCTCCAGGTGCTGGCCATCACCTGGTACCTGTGGCCGATGCCGGCCGCTCTGACCCCGATCGGGCCGTGGATCATGGGTGCGGCGGTCGCGGTCACCCTGGTCACCGGGCTGGACTACATCGCCCAGGCCACCCGGCTGCGACGCTCCCAGGGGTGAGGGCGGGTCAACGGCGTTGCGACGCGTAGACCGCCTCGCGGCCGGGCAGGATGCAGATCATGGGTGTACGCGAGGGCGAGGGGTCGATGGGCGCAGCGGCGGCGGGCGTGGTGCACCGCCTCGCCGATCGGCGGGAGACGTTCGCCACCGTCGAGTCGCTGACCGGGGGTCTGTTGGCCGCCACGGTCGTGGAGATCGCCGGGGCGAGTGCCGTCTACCGGGGTGGACTGGTGGTATACGCCACCGAGCTGAAGGAGCGGCTGGCTGACGTGCCGGCACAACTGCTGGCGGAGCGTGGCCCGGTCGATGCCGACGTGGCGAAGGCGCTCGCCGAGGGTGGGCGGCGACGCTGTGGTGCTGACTGGGGTCTGGCCACCACCGGCGTGGCCGGACCGGAACCGCAGGACGGCAAACCGGTCGGCCTCGTCTTCGTCGCGGTTGCCGGGCCGGACGGCACCGAGGTGCGGCAGCTGAACCTCGACGGTGGTCGCGACCAGGTGCGGGGTACGGCCGTGACCGAGGCGCTGCGCCTGCTGGCCGACCACATCCAGGCTCCGACCTGACCCGCTGCCGCCGCTTTCGATGGTGCGGCTCTTCGATATTGCTGATCTTCGGCGGCGCGGATCGATGGCACTCCAGGTGCCGTCGTCCCTGCGTGTCGGACAGCCGCGCCGCCGTCGATTGACCGAGCGGTCGGCGGCGACCGTGGGACGACCGGGCGGGGCGGGATGTCGCGGCGGCGCACAGCGGGTACGGTTGCGGGAAAGCTCCGACAGCCGGTGCTCCCGTAAGACCGGTTGGCCGGGCGAACTGTGTCCCTCAGGGGAGGTGCGATGGTCCTGCTACGCCGGGTGATCGGTGACGCACTACGGGCGCGCCGGCAGGGGCAGCACCGCACGCTGCGCGAGGTCTCGTCCGCAGCCAACGTCAGCCTGGGCTACCTGTCGGAGATCGAACGCGGCCAGAAGGAGCCCTCCAGCGAGTTGCTCGCGGCGATCTGCGACGCGCTGGGCGCCCGCCTTTCCGAGCTGCTGCGCGAGGTCAGCGACACGGTCGCGCTCGCCGAGCAGATGCCGGGCGTGCTGGTGCCGGTGCAGGACGAGCCAGCCGAGTCGACATCGGTCGCCGCCGCGTCGGCGCACAAGGCGACCGGTCGGGGCGTACGCCAGGTCACCTCGGACGGCAACGTCGCCGTCTCGGTGCGGCAGGACTCCCCGCTCAAGGCCACGCTGCGCAGCGCCCGGGTCCGGCCCGCCGACCGCAGCGACCGGGACGTGGTCTGCGCCGCCTGAGCCTCGCGGCCGATGGTCGCGGTAGCTCCCGCCGCGTAGGGTTGATCGCGGACGTCCCCTCTCGTCGGTACGGATCCCGGGTTGGCGCCCGGCTGGGACGATGGAGCCACCATCGCTGGTAGCCGAGCCGGTTCCCCGGCGGTGGGGCAGGCACAGCGACGTGATTGAGGGGATACCGCGGAGATGGCGAACCCGTTCGTCAAGGGGTGGAAGTACCTTATGGCGCTCTTCGGCGCCCGCATCGACGAGCACGCCGACCCGAAGGTGCAGCTCCAGCAGGCGATCGACGAGGCGCACCGGCAGCACCAGGCGCTCGTCCAGCAGGCCGCCGCCGTGATCGGCAACCAGCGGCAGTTGGAGATGAAGCTGTCCCGGCAGATGTCCGACGTCGAGCGGTTGCAGGCCAATGCCCGCCAGGCGCTGGTCCTGGCCGACCAGGCCCGGGCCAAGGGTGACGAGGTCGAGGCCGGGCGGTACGAGCAGTCCGCGCAGACCCTGGCCACCCAGTTGGTCAACGCCGAACAGTCCGCGGAGGACCTGAAGACCCTGCACGACCAGGCGCTGGCCGCAGCCGGGCAGGCCCGCCGGGCGGTGGAGAACAATTCCATGATCCTCCAGCAGAAGCTCGCCGAGCGCGCCAAGCTGCTCAGCCAGCTGGAGCAGGCCAAGATGCAGGAGAGCGTCGCCGCCTCGCTGGAGTCCATGTCGGCGCTCACCGCTCCGGGCAGCACCCCCACCCTCGACGAGGTACGCGAGCGCATCGAACGCCGTTACGCCAACGCCATGGGCCGCGCCGAACTGGCCGGCAACTCGACCGAGGGCCGGATGCTGGAGATCCAGAAGGCGACGCTTGACACGGCCGGTTCCGCCCGGCTGGACCAGATCCGCGCCAGCATGGCCGGCGACCAGCTCGGGGCGGGCGCGGACCGGGATGCCGTCGCCGACCAGCCGGCCACGGCCGACCCCGGGGTGGCCCGGCTCGACGAGATCCGCGCCAGCATGAGCCGTGAACGCGGCACCGGCGACACCACGGCCGCCGGCTGAGTGGAAATCGCCGGCTGACGGAGACTGAGGAGGCGACGGTGGCAGCGGACGAGCGCACCCGGTATTTCCGCCGGCTGAGCAGACTGCGTGGCTCCGCCCGCCGGTGGAGCGTCCTGGCCGGCGGGCTCGGCGGCGCGACAGCGGTGCTGACCCCGTACGCCGGGATCGGTCTCGCCGACGCGGCCTGGGCCGCCGCCGCGGGCGCGGCCACCGCCCTGGCCGCGTGGCGCTGGGTGGACCTGCGCGCCCTCGCCGCCCAACCCGCCCCGCCACCGTTGGATCCGGCCCAGGTGGCCGCCCGCAACCGGGCCCGCCTGGTCGCCGCCGTGGAACGACTCCCCGCCGGTGCCGGTGTGCTGGCCGAGGTGCGTCGGGTCCGCTCCCGCACCGCGCTTCGCGGCACCGCCGCCGCCCAGCCGTGGGAGCGCCTGGACCGGGCCGCCGCGACCATGTCCTCCATGGCGGGCCGGCTGACCGGCCTCGCCGAACCGGCCGTCGCCGAAGCCTCCGCCGCCGAGCAGTCGCTACGCGAGCTGGCCAACCGGGTCGCCAGCGTGGAACGCGCGGTCCGCCTCGCCCCCGCCGACGCCAAGCCGCCGCTGGCCGAGGCGCATCAGGCGCTCACCGGGCAGTTGGAGACGGGCGTGGCGGCGTACGAGCGCCTGGTGGTCGCCGCCGCCGGCTACCTGGCCGAGGAGTACCGCCCCGAGACCGAACACCCCGCCGCCGCCCGCCTCACCGAAGCCACGGACCTCCTCCACGGCTTCGCCTCGGCCCTGTCTGAGCTACGCACCGTCTCCCGCCCCGCCCCATTGGGTTGATCAAGAGGTTTTCGTCAGGATCCGGCCACGTCTACGACCCGAACCTCTTGGTCAACAACCGACTGGTCTGGCGAGGCCGCCGGTCACGGTGGGGTGGTGATCGGGATGGGGCCGGTGTACGGGGAGGTGCCGACGACGTTGAACGAGCGCACCCGGTAGTGGTAGGTGACGCCGCGGGCCAGGCCGGTGTTGGTGAAGCCGCGACCGGTGACGGTGAAGGTGGCCAGTTCCCGGGTGAACGCCGGGTCCAGGGCCCGTTCGACGGTGAAACCGGCGCCCTGGCCGGCGGGCGTGCTGGCGGACCAGCCCAGGATCACGGTGGCGGTGTCCGGGCCGGGGGCGGTGGTGGCCGCGCTGACCGAGGTGGGTGTGCCGGGTGCGGGTGGGGTGGTCACCGTCGCCACGGTGGACCAGGGTGAGGCGGCGCCCAGGTAGGTGGTGCGTACCCGGTAGTAGTAGGTCGTGTCGGGCGCAACCGCCGGGTCCAGGTGGTTGTCGCCGACGCTTATCGCGGTGGTGCCCGGTCCGCTGGTGAAGGTCGGGTTGGTGGCGCGTTGCACGTCGATGCCGGTGGCGAAGGAGTGGTTGGCCCAGCGCAGCGCTACCCGCAGCGGTGCGGCGGGTGGAATGGTCGCGGTCAGCTTGGCCGGCGCGGTGAGCTGCACCGATGCGGGAACGCTGTTCGACCAGGTGGAGCAGCTCGCCGCGTTCTCGGCGCGGATGCGGTAGTGGTAGGTGACGCCGGGGGTGACGGTGGCGTCGGTGTAGCGGGTCGCGGTCGCCGCGACGGTGATGGTGGTCAACCCGTTCGTGAAGGTCGCGTCGGTGGCCCGTTGCAGCAGGTGGCTGGTGGCCGGTGGCCGACTGCCGTTGCCGGTCCAGGCGAGGGTGATCGCCGGCAGCGCGGTCGCCGAGCCGGGGGCGGGTGCCGCGGTGAGCCCGGTCGGTGCCCGGGGCGAGACCCGGACCACCAGTGGCCGGCTCATGCCCTGGTCCCGGTGACCGCCCGCCGCGCTGCCCCAGCGGTATTCCCAGCCCAGGTTGACGAGCTGGTTGACGACCGCGGCGGGTTGCCCGTCGACGGGGCTGATCGGAGTGGAGTCGAGCCGGGTACCGGCCGGCCGGGTCGGGTCGAGCAGCCGTACGCTGTCGCCGATCTTGAATGGTAGGGCCGGTGCTTCGGGGCGGAGCGCGAGCAGCACGTCCTCGCCGGGATCGACGCGTACCACCTGCTTCCAGCCGAGTTCGCCGGGGTGCGGCGGCCGGATTGCGCCGTCCCGGCCGACCCGACCGACCACCTGAACGTCCAGGCCGTCGAACCGCACCGGGTGGCTCTGCCGCCCGGAGCCGCGTACCCGCCACAGTTGGCTGCCGTCGCCCGGTGTGCCGACCGACAGGGCCGGGTCGCTGGCGTGCACCACCTCGGTCGCCGGTTCGGTGGGACCGAGCGGCAGGGTGGCCTCGCCGCGCGGTCCGCCGTGGGGGTGTGCCACCCCGAGCCGGCCGGTGAGCCGCCCGTACCCGGGCTCGAAGACCTGCCGGACGGACTTGAGGTTCAGCGGCAGGCTGACCGGTACGCCGCCGGGCGGGGTGAACTCGACGGTGGTGGCGTGCACCGGGATCCGGGTCGGGGCGCTGCTGGTGCCGAAGCAGGGATCGTAGGCCGGTTGCGGCACGACCGGAGGACGCTGGCTGGCCGCGTACGCGGCGGACAGGCGGTCCCGCAGCCGGTCGAGGTCGTACGGCGATGCCGGGATGCCGGTCACCCGTAGCTGCATCAGGGTGCGGGTGTTCGGCCCGTACCCGGGTACGGTCGGCGGCGCGCCGCCCTCGGCGGTGCGGTCGGGGCCACCGGTGTGGTGGTCGTAGCGGGGGTCGAAGCAGGGCAGCGGGGCGGGGCAGTCGTTGTAGAGGATCAGGGTGGTGCCGGGGTCGACGGTGGCGAGATCCACCAGCACATCGGCCCGCTCGCCGGGGGCGAGCAGCAACGCGTGGCCGTCGACGTTGAGCACGGTCGGGTCGCGTCGGTCGTAGCGGAAGCCGATCGGGCGGTTCGGCACCACCACGGGTGCTGGCAGCAGGCCGCAATCGTTGCCGATCCGGATCATCTGCGGGCCGGCCGCTGTCGGGTCCGGCACGCCGCCGGGCCGCCCGTCGGTGGGCCAGTCCGTCGGCCGGCCGGGGGCCCGTACCGCGTCGACCATCGGCACCTCACCGGCATCGGGGTCGGCCAAGGTGCCCTCCGGCGTCCACATCGGCACGTCCGAGGCGGCGCGGTACAGCTGAAGGTTGAGCCAGCGGTCGGTGCAGGCGTTGAGGATGCGCCACCGCTGGACCTTCGGCTGCACCTCCAGATAGGGGTACGCGGCACCGTTGACCAGGACCGTGTCGCCGTACGCGGCGGGCACGGCGCTGGGGTGCGGCACAGCGGGCGCTTCCGGCGGCTCGTCCGGCTCGGTCACCGGGTCGTGGTGCGGGTTGGGCACAGCGGTGGCGGAGGCGTCGGGATCCGCGGCGGCGGTACGCGACCAGGGCCCGTAATCCCACCGGCCGGTCGGGTTGATGCCGTCGCGACGGTACGGGTTCTGGCGGGACTGGTAGACGTGCGGGTGCCAGAGGGAGCCCCGGGCGCCCCAGCGGTCCCGGTCCCAGGTCGGGTCCTGCGCGGCGAGCTGGGCGTCGTCCGGCACGAACGTCTTGTCCTCGAAGACCAGCGGCAACTGCTCGGCGGGCAGCGTCCCGTCGTCGATCAACCGCTCCTGCGCGTCGTCGGTGAGCAGGTAGAGCGCCAACTGCCCGGAGTAGACGGTCAGCCGGGACAGCCCGACGGTGTTGTCGTGGAACCAGAGCAGCCGTCCGCTCTGGTCGTTCGGGTAGTAGAGGGTGGTGGCACCCTGCCCGGGGTGGGTCATGTCCGGCACGTGGGCCAGACCGGCACCTGTGGGGTAGGGGGTGATCTCGCCCGCCGGGGTGATCCACTGCCACGGGCTGCCGGCGCTGATCCAGCCGGTGAGCGCCCCGCAGAGATGCAGCACCGCCCGGTTCTGCGGGTAGGGTGCCGGCCCGTCGAGGGGCCCCGGGCCGGCACCGGGCACCGTCGGGTCGACCGGCAGGAAGAGGTCGCCGGTCGGCAGCTGGTTGATGAACTTGACGCGTACCGGCCGGCCGCGTCGGGCGAGCACGACCGGACCGAGATGCCAGGGTCGTCGGGGCGGGGTGACCGTGTTGTGCCCGTCCGGGTTGGTGCCCAGGTTGAGCTGGCGGTAGCCGCGCAGCCGGGTCGCCGGCAGGTCCCGGTGCAGCCGCTGGGTGTACTCCTGCAACCCGATCTCGTAGTAGTCGCAACCGGGATAGGTGATCGTGTCGGGCACGGCGACCGGCAGGTGAGCGCCGAGCGGAGTACGCCCCAGCTCGCCCAGGCCGGGCAGCGGGTCGATGAACTTACGCAACCCGGTGCCGGCCACCACCTGCCCGTCCTCGTCGTGGACGGGCAGCGGACTGTAGGCGTGGTTGGGCACCGGACCGAAGCAGCGGGGCACCGCCGCCGGATCCAGACTCGCTGGCCCCGGGCGTGGCGGCCTGGACGGCGCCGGTTCCGGATGGGTCCGCTCGGGCGTCGCCGGTGCCCGCGTCGGTGCGCCCGGGGAGGGGCCGCCGGAACCGGTTTTGTCGGTGTCAGGGCGGGTGTGTGTGCCGTTCTCCGTGTCCGGGGCGGTTCGGGTGCTGGGGACGGTGCCCGGTTCGCCCGGCTGGTCGCTGCGGGCGGCGCGGTCCAGCCAGGTCGACCGGAGTCTGCGGAACACGGCCATGGCTCTCCCGGTGATCCTGGGCGCGGCGGCCACCACCCCGACGTGGCGGCGCGGACACGCGTGCTGACATTCCGTGAGCCCTCAACCGCAGCATGCGACGTGCGATGGTCGGTTAGGAAGTCCCCTTTCGTGCCAATCTGCCGAGCTGCCGGCGTGTCGCCGCCGCCACTCCGCGCCTGTCGCGTGGCCGGCCATCCACCGGCTCCGACCTGCCCAGACCGTCGCGTGGAAGATGCACGGCGGCGCCCTGTCCGCCGGGTGGAAGATGCGGGCTCAGGCCGGGTCGCCGGGCTGGCAGGTGGGGCACCAGTAGGTGACCCGGTCGCCCAGTTCCTCCTTGCGAATGGCGGTGCCGCAGCGCCGGCACGGCTGCGCCCGTCGCCCGTACACGTAGCTGGTCCGGCCACGCCCCAGCGCACCGGTGGTGCTCTGCGTCCAGCGGCCCCGGTTCGCGGCCAGCAACTTCTGCGCCAGCGTCACCAGGCCGGTGAGGTCGGGCACCTCCCGCACGGGGGTGCGGGGGTGCACGCCGCGGAGGAACAGCACCTCGCACTTGTAGAGGTTGCCGACGCCGGCCAGGATGCGCTGGTCGAGCAGGGCCACGCCGACCGGGGTGTTCGGGTGGGCGGCGAGCCGACGGGCGGCCTCGGCCGGATCCCAGTCGCCGCCGAGCAGGTCGGGGCCCAGGTGACCGACGAGGCGCTCCTCGTCGGCGGTGGGCACCAGCGCCACCTCGTGCAGGTGGTAACCGACGGCGGTCGCGACCGGGGTGCGTAGCACCACCCGGATCAGGTGCGCCGGTCGGGCGGTCCACCGCTCCCCGGGGGCGTACGCCCGCCAGGTGCCGTCCATCCGCAGGTGCGAGTGCAGCGTCCAGCGCGACTCACCGGCGTCGGCGGGGGCGTCCAGCCGGAGCAGCAGGTGTTTGCCCCGGCTCGCGCTGTCGCGTACCGACCAGCCGGTGAGGTCGGTGGTGGCGAGCGAGGGCACCCGGAAATCGCTGCCGGTCAGCCGGGCACCGACAAGCGCGCGTTCCAGGACGCGGGCGGTGTTCCAGACGGTGTCACCTTCGGGCACGGCACCATTCTCCCTCACCCGAACGCAATTCACATGTATCGCTATTTGTATGGCGCTTCTGTTCGATCTACGGATATAGGCACTATCGGGGAGTTCTGAGGAGAATGCCGATGAATCGTCCCCGCAGTTCCGTCCTGGCCGTCGTCCTGGCCACCGTCCTCGCCGTCACCCTCCATCCCCACTCCGCCTCCTCGGCCGGTCGCGCCGACCGGTGGGCCGCCGACCTGTCGGTCGTCGATGCCGACGACGTCAACGTGCGACACACCCGTGCTGGCCTGCGACTGGCCGACGCCCGGCCACCCGGGGTGCCGGCCCGGCGCAGCGCGGTAGCCGAGGGCATGCTGGTGGCCACACCGCGTACCCTCAACCGCCCGGCCACCCGGATCCGCGCCCAGGTCACCGCCGCCAGCCGGCCCGGTGCCACCGCGATCGTCCAGGTCCGCGGTTGGCGGACGGCCGGCTGGACCGAGTGGCGCGACGCCGCGCCGGCTGCGGTCTTCGACCGGCCGGTCCGGCGGGTGCAGGCTCGGGTGGTGCTCACCGGCAGCCCCTCCGGTGCCAGCACCGAGGTCCGCGCCGTCCGGCTGACCGCCGACACAGTCGCCGCGGTCACCGCCGCCACCCCCGGCCTGACCTACCGGGTGTACGCGACCCGAATCGGACTGGTCGGCGAATTGACCGCCAACGGGCACACGGTTCGCGCCCGGGACCACTTCGTCGCGTTGCCCTCCCGCCGGGGGTTGTCTCCGCGCAACACCGGCGACTACACCGTGCGGGTCTGCACCATCACCGGCAGTCGCTGCGAGTACGCCCCGGTCTGGGACGTCGGGCCGTGGAACACCCGCGACGACTACTGGAACCTCAGTGCCGTGCGGGAGAACTGGAAGGCGCTGCCGCAGGGTAGACCGCAGGCGCAGGCCGCCTACCAGAACGGCTACAACGGCGGGCGGGACCAGTTCGGTCGGGTGGTGCTCAACCCGGCCGGGATCGACCTCGCCGACGGGACGTTCTGGGACGGGTTGCAGCTGTCCACTAACGCCTGGGTCGACGTGGCGTACCTGTGGACCGGCACCGGTCCCCGAGGGGTGGTCGGCGACGGGCCACTGACCGTGCGGTCCGGCCCCAGCACCAGCTACCAGTCCCGGGGCCTGGCCGCCCAGTACGCCAACGTACCGATCCAGTGCTACGTCATCGGGCAGACGATCGCCGGTCCGTACCGGACGACAAACCGGTGGAACCGCCTGGCCAGCGGTCAGTTCGTCAGCCACGCGTACATCTCGACGGTCTGGGGTGGGTCGGTGCCGCTCTGCTGAGGCCGGCACCCAGAGCCGGGTCGGCGTCCTCCCAGGCCGGCCCGGCTCGCCGCGTCAGCGGGTGCGCTGGGCTGCCCGTGCCGGCTGGCTCAGGGCAGCTCCTCCGGTCTCGGCGTGCGCACCAGTTCCTGGTACCGGGGGTGGCAGGCACCGTAGACGGCGAAGTTGAGGCGGGCGTGCGAGAGGCTCAAGTCCCCGTTCGCCCCGCCGCGTACGGCGTCCGCGTCGGCGTCGCCCTGACCGTCATCTGTCCAGAAACAGACCGGGCAGGTGCCGCCGCCGGTCCGGTACGCGCAGCAGGGACAAGCGGCGGGAACCCAGCGATCATCCACCTTGACAGCTTTCCACAGTAGACGCTTCATCCGTGTTGTCCGGAAGCGTCCCCCACGACGCTGTAACCCCGGACCCGCAGCAGCGTACCCGGGGCCACCGCGAGCAGTTCGGCGGCGTGTCCACCGTTGACGGAGAGCGCGACCCGGCCGGCGGAGTCGGCGTGCACCACCAGGGCACCAACCGGGGCGTCGCCGAACGTACGTCCGTGCACCACGTCCCGGTCCCACCTGCCGACACCCGTCGGGCCGTCCTCGGCGGCCGGGTCGTACGCCGGCTCGCCGGTCGCCGGACCTACCCGCACCCGCGCCGGCAGCGGGTCCAGCAGCTCGGCCGGGGCGGCCAACTGGACGTTGCCGAAATGGTCCACCGTCACCACCTCGGCCACGAACCCGTCCGGCAGTCGGTGCACCAGCGGTTCGGGGAGCCGCACCAGCGTCGCCGGCTCGACCGGCGGGCCGGCCTCGGCCAGCGGGGCGCCGAGAGCCAGGCGGGCCGCGACCGGGGCGAAGACGTCCCGCCCGTGGAAGGTGGCCGACACCCGGGGCGCCAGCCAGCGCGGATTGGTCAGCTCCACCGCCTCGGTCACCCCGCCGAGCGCCTCGGCGGCGTTCAGCAGCAGGCCGTTGTCGGGTCCCACCAGCAGGCCACCGGGGGTGCCCAGCGCGACACCCCGGCGGTTCGTACCGACCCCGGGGTCGACCACCGCCACGTGCACCCCGGGCGGCAGATGCGGCACGGTCTGAGCCAGCACCGCCGCGCCCCGCCGGATGTCACCCGGCGGCACCAGGTGGGTCACGTCGATGACCCGCAGCGCTGGCGCGACCCGGGCGATCACCCCGTGGCAGACCGCCACGAAGCCGTCGGCGAGGCCGTAGTCGGTGGTCAGCGAGAGGGCCTCGGCCGGTGGCCGGGACTCGCGGGCGGCACTGCTGGTCACGGCACCGGATCGTACGCCGGTATCCGCCGCCACAGGTGCCGATGGCGCCGTTGCGGGAGCCGCGGCTCCGGCGTTCCTGATGCCGGATTGCCGACAGCGCGGCTGACCGACCGGCCACTGCCGGCGGCGGTCCCGGTTGGACAGACTGCGGGGGTGAGTCACCGGATGCTGCCAACCGTCGTTCTGCTCATGGCCACCATCGCCCTCGCCGGATGCGGTGCCGATCAGGACCCGCCCGCCGCCGCGCCGACAGTCGGCAACCCAACGGCGGATCTGACCCCACCGGCCGGCCCGGACGCCGCAACTCCGCCGACCGGCGCGGCGAACCCGACCGCCCCGGGCAGTGCCGTGCCGCCGCCGTCGACCCGACCGGCGACCCCCGGGCCGAAGCCCGACGGCAGCACCGAGCGACGGCCGCCGAGCCCGCCGCCGGTGGAGCTACCACCGCGCCAGGCCGGCGAACCGACCGGCCGGGAGGTCGTGGCCGCGTTCCGGGCCGCCGGGCTCAAGGCGGCAAACGTCCGGGACCGCTCCGTCGACTGTGGACCGGACGGGTTGGGGTTGGGCTGCTCGGAGCTGGTCGTGACCGACAACGTGGCCGTCTACGTCTTCCCGGACGAGAGCAGCGCCGGTGACCTGGCCGAGCGGTGGAGCGGCGCCGCCTACCGCAACGGCACCGTGGTGCTCAACTACCTTGAGGCGCCGACTCCGCCCGCCGACCGCCCCCGCTACGAGAAGGTCCTCGACAAACTCCGCTGAAGTCGCTCTACGTACGCAGCCGGAGGCCGCGCGGGGTGGTGCGGAAGCCGGCGGCGGTCAGGGCGTCGCGCAGCGGCGACGAGCGTACGGACTCGCCGTCGGCGCGTTCCACCGAGATCTGGCCCAGCGCGCCGGAGTGGACGGCGTCGGCCAGGGCCTTGCCGGCCGCGCCCAGCGCGTCGACGTCGTCGGTGAAGGAGAGCAGCGTCCGCCCGCCCCGCTCCACGTAGAGCGCCAACTCGCCCTCGACCAGCACGACCAACGCCCCGGCCTTGCGACCCGCCCGGTGCCCGGTGGCCGGCGGTGAGGCCGCGTCACCGGAGTCGACGGCGCGCTCCGGCCAGGGCAGCGCCGCACCGTACGGGTTCGCGGGATCGGTGGCCGCCAGCACCACAGTGGCCCCGCCCCGCCGGCCACCGTCGAGCGGATCGGCACCGGCGCGGATCCGGTCCACCGCGCCGGGCACCGCGAACTGCGCCGCGCCCAGCCCGTCGACGAAGTAGCCGCGGCGGGCCGCGCCGCGCTCCTCAAGGGCGGACAGCACCGGGTAGACGGCGGCGAAACCCCCCACCACCTGCTCTGCCACGACCGCCCCCCGGGTCAGCACCCCGTGCCGTTCCAGCAGGACGTCGGCGAGCGCGGCGGCGCGGCGGGTCGGGTCGGTGTCCCGCTCCGGCAACCGCGACCAGCGCCCGGCCACCGTGGGCGGCCCACCGCGACTGGGCAGTGCCACCCGTCCCGGGCGGCGGTAACGCCCACGGGCGGCGGTCGGGCGGGCGCGGTGCGCGCCACCGGCGCCCAGCACCGCCCGCAACGGTGCCAGGGTGTCGTTGGTGAGGTGACCGGCCCAGACCAGGTCCCAGATGACCGCGGTCAGCTCGGCGTCGTCGGTGGCGCCGACCCGATCGGCCAGGGGTCGGAAGAACAGCGCCTGCCCGTCGTCGAGGGCGTCCAGCACCGCATCGTGCAGGGGCGTACGGGCGAGGGTGTCATCCGGCGGCGGAAGCAGCAGCGGAGCCGAGTCGGCGTACGCCAGGCTGACCCAGCCGTCCCCACCGGAGATCGCCCCTGCGCCGGCCCACAGCACCTCGCCACTGGCGCACAGCTCGTCGAGCTGGGCAGGGGAGTAGTCGGCGACCCGGGCGGGCAGCACCAGCCGTTCCAGCGCCGACGCGGGCACCGAGGCACCTTGCAACTGCTCGATCGTCGCGGCCACCGCCTCTACCCCCCGAGCCGAGGAGCCCACCTGCTGCCAGCGGGGCAGGAAAGTGGCCAGGGCCTGCGGCGGTACCGGCTCGATCTCGCGGCGTAGCGCGGCGAGGGAACGGCGGCGCAGCAGGCGCAGCACCTCGGCGTCGCACCACTGGGTGCCGGCCGTGTCCGGGGTGAACTCGCCGGAGACCACCCGGCCGGTGGCGGCCAACCGGCGCAGGGTCTGCTCGACCACGAAGACCCCGAGCCCGAAGCGGGCCGCGCAGCCGGCGGCGGTGAACGGGGTGTGGGTGCGGGCGTACCGGGCCACCAGGTCGCCGAGCGGGTCGGCGACCGGTTCGAGGTACGCCTCGGCGACACCGACCGGTAGGGCGACGCCGAGAGCGTCCCGGAGCCGGCCGGCATCCTCGACGCCGACCCAGCGTTCCTGCCCGGCGATGCGCACCCGCAGCACCCGCCGAGCGGCGGCCAGCTCGGTCAGCCACGCCCCGGGTGCCCCGCGCTCGGCCAGCTCACCGGTGCTCAGGTCGCCGAGCTGCCGCAGCAGCTCGATCACGTCCTCGGCGTCGCGGGTACGGCGTTGAGTGGTGAGCCAGCGCAGTTGTCGTTCGGTCTCGGCGAGCACCGCCGGGTCGAGCAGCTCGCGCAGGTCGACCCGGCCGAGCAGCTCACCGAGCAGGGCCGAGTCCAGGGTGAGGGCGGCGGCCCGGCGTTCCGCCAGCGGCGCGTCGCCCTCGTAGAGGAAGGCGCCGACGTAGCCGAAGAGCAGCGAGCGGGCGAACGGCGACGGCCGGGCGCTCTCCACCTCGACCAGGCGCACCCGGCGGCCGGCCAGGTCGCGCATGACCTCGGTCAGGGCGGGCAGATCGAAGACGTCCTGGAGGCACTCCCGCGCCGCCTCCAGGGTGACCGGGAAGTCGGCGTACTCGCGGGCCACGTCGAGCAGTTGGGCGGCGCGTTGTCGTTGCTGCCAGAGCGGCTGGCGGCGACGCGGATCCCGACGCGGCAGCAGCAGCGACCGGGCGGCGCACTCCCGGAACCGGGCGGCGAACAGCGCCGAGGTGCCGACCGACTCCTCCACCAACTGGGCGATCTCCTCCGGATCGAAGGCCACCACGTCGGCGCCGGGCGGAGTGTCGGCGGTGTCCGGCAGCCGGACCACGATCCCGTCGTCGGCGGGCATCACCTGCGCGTCGACGCCGTAGCGCTCGGCCAGCCGGCGGCCGATGGCCAACGCCCAGGGTGCGTTGACCCGGGCGCCCAGGACGCTGTGCACAGCCAGCCGCCAGTCACCCAGCTCGTCGCGGAAGCGCTCGACGACGACCGTCCGGTCGTCCGGCAGGGCCCGGGTCGCCGCCCGTTGCTCGTGCAGGTAGGTCAGCAGGTTTCCGGCGGCCCAGTCGTCCAACCCGGTGGCCCGCAGCGTGGCGGTGGCCTGTTCGGTGTCCTGCCGGAGCAGGGCGCGTACCCGGGCGCCGATCGCCCGGCCCAGTTCCACCGGCCGGCTCGGCTGGTCGCCCTTCCAGAACGGCATCTTCGCCGCCTGCCCGGGGGCGGGGGAGACCAGCACCCGGTCCGGCGTGATCTCCTCGATCCGCCAGGACGAGGAACCGAGCAGGAAGACGTCGCCGACGCGGGACTCGTAGACCATCTCCTCGTCCAGCTCGCCGACCCGGGCGGCCCGTTCCGCCCCGGCCAGGAAAACGCCGAACAGGCCCCGGTCGGGAATGGTGCCGCCACTTGTCACCGCCAGCCGTTGCGCGCCGGGACGGCCGGTCAGCACGTCGGTCGCGCGATCCCACACCAGCCGGGGGCGAAGCTCAGCGAAGGCGGTCGACGGGTAGCGGCCGGAGAGCATGTCCAGGACGGCGTGCAGCGCGGAGTCGGGCAGCTCGGCGAAGGGCGCGGCCCGACGGACGACGGTCGCCAGGTCGCCGACCCGCCACTCGTCCAGGGCGACCATCGCGACGACCTGCTGGGCGAGCACGTCCAGGGGGTTGCGGGGGTGGTGCAGCTCCTCGATGGCGGCCTCGCCCATCCGCTCGGCGACCACGGCGCAGGAGAGCAGGTCGCCTCGGTGCTTGGGCAGGACCACCCCCCGCGACACCGCGCCGACCTGGTGCCCGGCCCGGCCGACCCGTTGCAGGCCGGCGGCCACGCTGGGCGGTGCCTCGATCTGCACGACGAGGTCGACCGCGCCCATGTCGATGCCGAGTTCGAGGCTGGAGGTGGCCACCACCGCCGGCAGCCGGCCCGCTTTGAGCGCCTCCTCGATCTGCCGGCGTTCCTCCCGGGAGACGCTGCCGTGGTGCGCCCGGGCGATCACCGGCGGGGCCCCGGAGACCGCGCCGGCCTGGGCCATCATCTCGGCGGGTGTCCGGGCCGCCGGGCCGGTCGCGGGTGGCGTCGCCGCGGCTGTCTCGTCGGCGGCCAGCTCGTTGAGCCGGGCGCAGAGGCGTTCGGCGCTGCGTCGGGAGTTGGTGAAGACGATCGTCGAACGGTGCGCCCTGATCAGGGCGAAGACCCGTTCCTCGACGGCCGGCCAGATGGACGCCGTGCGGGGACCGGCGAGCTCGTCCTCCGGGCTCGGCTGCTCGTCGAGGCGGGTCATGTCCTCCACCGGCACCTGGACGCTGACCTCGATCGTCTTGGCGGTCGCCGGGGCCACCACCTCGACCGGGCGGGCGCCGCCGAGGAAGCGGGCACATTCGTCCAGCGGTCGGACGGTGGCGGAGAGCCCGATGCGCTGTGCCGGGGCGGGTAGCAGCTCGTCGAGCCGCTCCAGGGAGAGGGTCAGGTGGGCGCCGCGTTTGGTGCCGGCGACCGCGTGCACCTCGTCGACGATCACGGTCTCCACGCCGCGCAGCGAGTCCCGTGCGGCGGAGGTGAGCAGCAGGAACAGCGACTCCGGCGTGGTGATCAGGATGTCCGGCGGGGTACGGGCGAAGGCCCGCCGCTCGTCGGCGGGGGTGTCACCGGTACGCATCCCGACGGTGATCTCCGGCGGGGGCAGGGCGAGCCGGGTGGCGGCCTGCCGGATGCCGGTGAGCGGGGCGCGCAGGTTGCGCTCGACGTCGACCGCGAGCGCCTTGAGCGGACTGACGTAGAGCACCCGGCAGCGCTGTCGAGGGTCGGCGGGGGTCGTCTCGCGGGAAAGCCGGTCGAGTGACCACAGGAACGCGGCGAGGGTCTTGCCGGAGCCGGTGGGCGCCACGACCAGGGCGTGCCGGCCGGCGGCGACCGCGTTCCAGGCACCGGCCTGCGCCGCCGTGGGCGCGGCGAACGCCGCACCGAACCATTCCCGGGTCGCCGGGCCGAACCGGGAGAGCACCTGCTCGCCCGGGGTCGTGCTGGAATCCGCCACGAACCAATCCTGCCTCCGGGCACCGACATTCGTCCGTCGCGAGCCGGGCGGCGAGTCACCTGTTAAGGCGTTTAAGGTGACTTGCGCCAAGAATCCGTTAAGTCTCACTTAACTGCTTGCTCTTGCGGGGCAACATAAAGTAACTTCACTCGCGGTGTGGTGAGCGGCGGAGGGGGTCGGATGGCCGTCGAGGAGCGGAGTTCAAGGCCCGGCACCGACATCCTGATCCGCAAGGTGGACAGCCACGTCACCGCCCTGCGCGCCGGGCTGCACGGCCCGGAACTCGAACTGGCCGAGCGGCTCGCCAGCTGCCTACGCGAGCTGGTCGTCTCCACCGCGCAGGCCAGCGCCGCCGACCGAGCCCAGGTGCGGGCCGCCGTGCACTACTTCGTCCTGCGCCGCGAGAGCCGAGGCCGGTTGCTGTCCGTACGGTCCCTGGCCGCCGCGCAGCGGCTGGTCAACCGGGCCGCGTCCCAACTGGGCCGGCCGGACCTGGTCGTCGAGGGCCGCCCGGGTCGCGGTGACAGCGCCGCGACGGACGTCGCCGCGCACAACTGATTCGGTCGTTACCAGCTTTTAGCCGCTTTGCCGGCGAAAGTGTGTTTACTTCGGGAAAACCACGCATCGCGCGCTGGACTGTCGTCTGATCGCTGCTAGACCCCCAACCCCCGTGGGGCGTCTCGGCCACCTCGACCGGGAGCGCGCGTGCTCGTACTGCTGATCCTGCACCTCGTGGCGGCCGTCGTGGCGCCACTGCTGGTCCGCCGGTGGGGTCCGCGCGCCTGTTACCTGCTGGCCCTGGTGCCGGCGACCGCCTTCGGCTGGGCACTGGTACGCACACCCGACGTGGCCCACGGCGGTGCGGTGGTCGAGACGTACCCCTGGATTCCGGAACTGGGCCTGGACCTGGCGCTGCGGATGACCACCCTGTCCTGGCTGATGACCCTGCTGGTCGGCGGCGTCGGCGCGCTGGTGCTCGCGTACTGCGCCCGCTACTTCCCACCCGACGCGCTCGGCAACTCGCGGTTCGCCGGCGTGATGGTCGCCTTCGCCGGGGCGATGCTCGGGCTGGTGCTCGCCGACGACCTGCTGCTGCTCTACGTCTGCTGGGAGCTCACCACCGTCTTCTCGTACCTGCTGATCGGCCACAGCACGGAGCGGCGGTCGAGCCGCTGGGCGGCCGCCCAGGCGCTGACCGTGACCACGCTCGGCGGACTCGCCATGCTTGTCGGGTTCCTCATGCTCGGTCACCACGCCGGCACCTACCGCTGGTCGGAGCTGGCCCAGCAGCCGCTGCCCGGCGGGGCGTACCTGGTCGTCGCGGTGCTGCTGATCCTGGTCGGTGCGCTGTCGAAGTCGGCGGTGCTGCCGTTCACCTCGTGGCTGCCGGTGGCGATGGCCGCGCCGACGCCGGTCAGCGCGTACCTGCACGCGGCGGCGATGGTGAAGGCCGGCGTCTACCTGCTCGGCCTGCTGACCCCGGCGCTCGCCGTGGTCGGCCCGTGGCGTCCGGTGGTGCTGATCGCCGGCCTGGCCACCATGCTGGTCGGTGGTTGGGCGGCGTTACGGCAGACCGACCTGAAGCTGCTGCTGGCACACGGCACGGTCAGCCAGCTCGGGCTGCTGACGGTGGTCGTCGGGGTGGGCACGGCGGACGCCGCGCTCGCCGGAGTCGCCATGCTGCTCGCTCACGCGCTGTTCAAGGCGGCGCTGTTCCTCGTGGTCGGCGTGATCGACCACGGGGCCGGGACCCGGGATCTGCGCGAGTTGTCGGGACTGCGCCGTACCGCGCCGGTGCTCACCGGGGTGGCCGTGCTCGCCGCCGCCTCGATGGCCGGACTGCCACCCCTGCTCGGCTTCGTCGCCAAGGAGGCCGTGTTCGCCGCCTTCGCCGACCGGCCGCTGGTCCTGGCGGTACTCGTGGTCGGCACCGTGCTCACCGTCGCGTACAGCATCAGGTTCATCTGGGGCGCGTTCGCCGACCGACCCGGCGCCGCCGCCACCGACCTGGGACGGATCGCGCCGACGCTGCTGGCCCCACCGGCCCTGCTGGCCGTCGTCGGGCTCGTCGCCGGCCCGGCCGCGGGAGCGCTGGATCACCTGCTCCGTCCGTACCCGGAACTCTTCGGCGCCGTCGGGAAACACCTGGCCCTGTGGCACGGGCTCACCCCCGCACTCGGTCTGTCCGCGCTCGCCGTGGCGGGTGGCGCGGCGCTGTTCGCGCTGCGTGGCCCACTGGCGCCGGCGCTGGCCCGGCTGCGTTGGCCGGTCGCCGGCCAACGGGGGTACGAGTTGATCACCAATCGCTTCGATCAGGCCGCGGTGGGCGTCACGAGCGTCACCCAGCGGGGGTCGCTGCCGCAGTACCTCGGTCTGATCCTGATCGTCCTGGCCGCGGTGCCGGGCGGGGCGGTGATCCTCATCCAACCCTGGGAGCAGCCACTGGATCTGTGGGCCACTCCCGCGCAACCGGTGGTGCTGCTGGTGGTCTGCGTCGCCGCCCTGCTCGCCGTGGGTGCCACCCGACGGCTGACCGCGATGCTCCTGGTCGGCATGACCGGTTACGGCACCGCCATGTTGTTCGTGCTCTACGGCGCGCCCGACCTGGCGCTGACCCAGTTCCTCGTGGAGACCATGACCATCGCGATCTTCGTGCTGGTGCTGCGCCGACTGCCGGAGCGGTTCTCGATGCGGCCGCTGCGGCGCAGTCGCTGGATCCGGCGGACGATCGGGGTGATCGTCGGTACGACCGTGGCCGCGCTCGCCGTCGGAGCCGCGGCGGCCCGGCAGGCTCGTTCCATCTCGGAGGAATTTCCGCACCTGGCGGTGGAGCAGGGGCACGGCCGCAACGTGGTCAACGTGACCCTGGTGGACATCCGCGCCTGGGACACCCTGGGGGAGATGGCGGTGCTGGTTGCCGCGGCGACCGGAGTGGCAAGTCTCATCTTCCACCAGTCGCGCACCGGGCCACGTCCTCGTCGGCGGGAGGTCGCTGAGGACGAGGCATCTGCAGGCCGGGCGGTCTGGCTGCGCGGCGGGGCCACGCTGCACGAGCGGCAACGGTCGATCGTGTTGGAGGTGGTCACCCGACTGATCTCGCACACCGCCGTGCTCTTCTCGCTCTACCTGCTCTTTTCCGGGCACAACGCGCCCGGTGGCGGCTTCGCCGGAGGGCTGGTGGCCAGCCTCGCGCTGACGATGCGGTACCTCGCCGGTGGCCGGTACGAGTTGGTCGAGGCGGCGCCGATCGGTGCCGGCACGGTCCTCGGCGCCGGCCTGTTGCTCTCGGTCGGCAGCGGCGTGGTCTCCATGATCGTCGGCGGCACCGTGCTGGAGAGCACCACCGTCGACCTCTGGCTGCCGTTGATCGGCCACTTCTACCTGGTCACCTCCCTGTTCTTCGACGTCGGTGTGTACCTGGTGGTGATCGGTCTGGCGCTGGACGTGCTGCGCAGCCTCGGCGCCGAGGTGGACCGGCACATCGAGGCGGCCGGCGAGGCCGATGGCGGGCTGGCCGGCCGGCGAGGGGAGGCGCGGTGAGGGCCGGAGCGAACCTGGTCTCCTTCGTCACGATCGGGGTACTAGTCGGCTGCGGGGTGACCCTGCTGCTGGAACGCAGCCTGAGCCGGGTGCTGCTCGGCGTCATCCTGATCGGCAACGGCGTGAACCTGTTGATCGTCTTCGGCGGCCGATCCGGGGCGGCGCCGGTGGTCGGTGCCAGTGACGAGGCGGCGATGAGCGACGCTCTGCCCCAGGCCATGGTGCTCACCGCCATCGTGATCACCTTCGGCTTCACCGCCTTCCTGTTGGCGATCAGCTACCGCAGCTGGTACCTCAGCGGCGACGACGAGGTACCCGACGACGTCGAGGACCGGGAGATCGTCCGCCGGGCCGCCCAACGGGAGATGTCCGTCGCGGACCTCGCCGGCGAACCGCCGACGGCCGACCCTCAGCAGGTCGACGCCCCGGCGCCACCCCGCGAGGAGGGCCCGGGATGAGCCGGTACGCGCCGACCGCACCCGGCCGGTGGCGGCGATGAGCACGCTGGTGCCGCTGCCGGTGGTGCTACCGCTGCTGGGCGCCGCGCTGACCCTGCTGCTGGCGGGCCGACCGCAGACCCAGCGGACGGTCAGCGTGGGTTGCCTGAGCATCAGCCTGACGGTGGCGGTGGTGCTGCTGGTGCAGGCGTACCGGCAGGGGCCGCTGGTGGTGCAGATCGGCGGCTGGCCGGCACCCGTGGGCATCGTGCTGGTCGCCGACCAGTTGGCTGCGCTGATGCTGGTGGTCTCCTCGGCGGTGACCCTCTGCGTGCTGCTGTACTCGATCGGGCAGGGCCAGGCGGAAACTGGGGAGAGATCCCCGGTGGCGATCTTCCACCCCACCTATCTGGTGCTGACCGCCGGCGTGTGCAACGCGTTCCTCGCCGGTGACCTGTTCAATCTCTTCGTCGGCTTCGAGATGCTGCTCGCCGCCAGCTTCGTCCTGATCACCCTCAACGGCACCGCGCTGCGCATCCGCACCGGTTCCACA
Source organism: Micromonospora sediminimaris (assembly GCF_016863575.1). Taxonomy (NCBI): domain Bacteria; kingdom Bacillati; phylum Actinomycetota; class Actinomycetes; order Micromonosporales; family Micromonosporaceae; genus Micromonospora; species Micromonospora sediminimaris. The sequence goes on along the minus strand of NZ_BOPD01000030.1, from coordinate 55,175 downwards.
TACGTCGTGGTCAACGTCCTGGCGTCGATGATCTTCCTGATCTCGGTGGGCCTGGTCTACGCGGCCACCGGCACCCTCAACCTGGCCCAGCTCACCGCGCGGCTCGACGCGCTACCGGACGGCGTACGCCTGAGCCTGCAACTGATGCTGTTGGTGGCCTTCGGCATCAAGGCGGCGGTCTTCCCGCTGTCGGCCTGGCTGCCGGACAGCTATCCGACGGCGCCGGCCCCGGTCACCGCGGTCTTCGCCGGCCTGCTGACCAAGGTGGGCGTGTACGCGATCATCCGGACCCAGACCCTGCTCTTCCCGGGGCAGCAGGCCGGGGAACTGCTGATGGTGGCGGCCGGGCTGACCATGCTGGTCGGCATCCTCGGCGCGGTGGCCCAGTCGGACATCAAGCGGCTGCTGTCGTTCACGCTTGTCAGTCACATCGGCTACATGATCTTCGGAGTGGGCCTGAGCACCGTCGCCGGGCTGGTCGGTGCCATCTTCTACGTGGTCCACCACATCACCATCCAGACCACCCTGTTCCTGATCTCCGGGCTGGTCGAGCAACGGGCCGGCAGCACCGACCTGCGCCGCCTCGGCGGGCTGTCCCGGCTGGCACCCATGGTCGGCGTGCTCTTCTTCGTCTCGGCGATGAACCTGGCCGGCATTCCACCGTTCTCCGGTTTCCTGGGCAAGCTCGGCCTGCTCCAGGCCGGTGTCGCCGCCGGTGGGCCGCTGCCCTGGACGCTGGTGGCCGTGGGCACCGTGACCAGCCTGCTCACCCTCTACGTGGCGAGCCGGGTATGGAACATCGCCTTCTGGCGCTCACCCTGCGAGACGGTCGCGCCGACCGCACCGTTGCCGGCGCTGATGGTCGGCGCCACGGTCGCCCTGGTGGCACTCGGGGTGGCGCTGACCTTCGTGGCGGGACCGCTGTTCGAGTTCACCGGGCGGGCGGCGGAGGATCTGATCGAGCGCACCCCGTACGTGCGCGCCGTCCTGCCCGGCGGGGCGTCATGACCGCGCCCGGCACCGAGCCGCCGGCCCGGCGGACCCGGACAGGCCGGTGGCGTGACCAGCTGATCGCCTACGGCTGGCTGGTGCTGGCCTGGAACCTGTTCTGGGGGGAGTTCACCTGGGGGAACCTGCTGGGCGGGCTGCTGACCGCCGGCGTGGTGCTGTTGTTCTTCCCACTGCCCCCGGTGACCTTCCACGGCCGGCTCCGGCTGCGGGGTCTGCTGGTGTTCGGCAGCCGGTTCGTCGTCGAGCTGGTCCGGGCCAGCGCCCACGTCGCCCGGATCGCGGTGCAACCCGGTTACACGCCCCGTTCGGCCATCATCGGCGTGCGGCTGCGGCTGCCCACCGACCTCAATCTGGCTCTCACCGCCGAGGTGCTCTCCCTGGTGCCCGGCACGTTGATCGTGGAGGTGGACCGGGACGCCGGAATCCTCTACGTGCACGTGCTCGACGTACGCGGCCCCGCCGCCCTCGCCACCAGCCGTGCGCAGGTCCACGCCTTGGAACGGCGGATCGTCGAGGTCATCGGCTCGAACGCCGAGCTGCGCCAGGTACGCACCGGACCCGTGGACAAGGAGTTCCCGTGACCGTCTTCCTCACCGTCGTCCTCACCGGCCTGCTGTCGGTGACCGCCCTGCTGGCCCTCGTCCGTCTCTATCGGGGCCCGACCCTGCTGGACCGGGTCGTCGCCGCCGACATGCTGCTCGCCACAATGGTCGGTGCCGTCGGCGCGGAGGCGGCGGTCAACCGGCACGCCACCACCCTGCCGGTGCTGGTGGTGCTCGCCCTGCTCGGCTTCGTCGGATCGGTGTCGCTCGTCCGTTTCGCCGTCCGGGACCGGCCATGACGCCCGGTGCCGTCGCGGACTGGCTGGCTGTCGTCAGCCTGACCGCCGGTGCGCTGCTGAGCCTGGCCGCCGCCATCGGAGTGCTGCGTTTCCCGGACACGCTGAGTCGCATGCACGCGGCCACCAAGCCGCAGGTGCTCGGCGTGCTGCTCCTGCTGCTGGGGGTGGGTCTCCGGCTGCGCAGTCCAGCCGACCTCGGCATGATCGTTCTGGTCGGCGTCTTTCAACTGGCCACCGCTCCGGTCGCCGCGCAGATGATCGGGCGGGCCGCGTACCGGGCCGGGCGGGTCGACCGGAACCTGCTCGACGTGGACGAGCTGGCCGACCGGTGAACCAGCGCCCCACCGGTGGGCCCGGCCACGGACCTCGTCCCGGGCCGCCCGCCCTGGCCGGCAGAAACAGTAGGCACACCCACCCGGCCCGGGCCGCGACGCCGGTAGAATGAGCACATGATCGACTCCTCTGCCCAGGAGGGCAGCAGTAGCCAGCCGGGTAGGCCCCGGCATCCCCACACACCGACGACCCCGGGAGCCCTGAACCTCCCGTGTTGATCCTCGTCGGTCTTCTCCTGATCGTTGTCTTGACCGTCGCGACGGGCTATTTCGTCGCGCAGGAGTTCGGCTACGTCGCGGTCGACCGCGGCAAGCTGAAACAACTCGCCGCCGAGGGCGACCAGGCGTCCGCCCGGGCACTGGAGGTCGCCGGACGGCTTTCGTTCATGCTCTCCGGCGCGCAGCTCGGCATCACCGTGACCGCCCTGCTGGTCGGTTACGTCGCCGAGCCCTACCTCGGTGCCGGCCTGGCCGAGCTGCTCGGCGTGGCCGGCGTCTCCACCGGCGTCAGCCTGCCGTTGTCGGTCGCGCTGGCGCTGGTCATCGCCACCGTGGTGCAGATGGTCGTGGGCGAGCTGGCCCCGAAGAACCTGGCCATCGCCCGCCCCGAACCGGTCGCCCGGGCGCTCGCCCGTTCCACCCTGGCCTATATGGCCATCGCCGGCCCGCTGATCAAGCTCTTCGACAAGTCCGCGGTGCGGCTGCTGCGGCGGGTCGGCATCGAGCCCATCGAAGAGCTGCCCAGCGGCGCCACCCCGGAGGACCTGGAACAGATCATCGCCGAGTCCCGGCTGGAGGGGCACCTCGACGCCGACATGTCGGAGCTGCTGGACCGGGGGCTCGACTTCCGGCAGTTGACGGCCGGCGAGGCCATGGTGCCCCGGGTGGACGTGCACACCGTGCGCGCGCACGAGCCGGTCAGCCGGGTGGTCGAGCTGCTCGACACCGGCCGCTCCCGCTTCCCGGTGCGCGGCACGGAGGGCGTCGACGACCTGGTCGGCGTGATCGGCATCGCCGACGTGCTCCAGGTGCCCGCGGCCGAGCGCGCCACCACCCCGGTCAGCGCGGTGGCCGTACCGCCGCTGCTGGTGCCCGAGACGCTGCCGCTGCCCACCGTGCTGGACCGGCTCCGCTCCGGGCACCGCCAGCTCGCCTGCGTGGTCGACGAGTACGGCGGCTTCGCGGGCGTCATCACGTTGGAGGACATCGCCGAGGAACTGGTCGGCCCGATCCGCGACGAGGACGACCCGCCGGAGCGGGCCCCGGCGCGGCAGGATGACGGCTCGTGGGTGGTACCCGCCCGCTGGCGTATCGACGAGGTCGCCGACAGCACCGGCATCGCCCTGCCCGAAGGGCCCGAGTACGACACGCTCTCCGGGCTGGTCATGCGGGAGCTGGGCCGGGTGCCCGAGGTCGGTGACCGGCTGGAGATCAGCCTGCCGGCCGACGGCGACAACGGGCAGGTTCCGCCACGCGCCCTGGTCGAGGTGCTGGAGGTGGACCGGCACGTGGCCGACTCGGTCCGTCTCCAGGTGATCGACGGGCACGCGGAGGTGACGGCATGAGCACCGGGTTCGCGCTGATCACCTCGGTGGTCCTGCTGGCGCTCAACGGCTTCTTCGTCGCCGCCGAGTTCGCCCTGGTGGCGAGCAAGCGGTACCGCCTGGAACAGGCGGCGGCAAGCGGTGGCCGGGCCGCCCGGGCCGCCCTCGACGGCGTACGCGAGCTGTCCCTGATGCTGGCCGGCGCACAGCTCGGCATCACCCTGTGCACGCTGGGCCTCGGTGCCCTGGCCGAGCCGGCGATCGAGCGGCTGCTCAGCCCGCTGCTGCACGCCGTCGGTCTGCCGTACGGCGCCAGCCACGTGATCGCGCTGATCTTTGCGCTGAGCCTGGTCACCTTCCTGCACCTGGTCGTCGGTGAGATGGCACCGAAGTCCTGGGCGATCACCCACCCGGAACGGTCCGCGTTGCTCCTGGCCCTGCCGTTCCGGGCCTTCGCCCGGGTGGCCCGTCCGGTGCTGTCGGTGCTCAACGCGGTGGCCAATGCCATGCTGCGGCTGGTGAAGGTCAACCCGCAGGACCAGTTGGCCCAGGTGCACGGCCCCGACGAGCTGCGGATGCTGCTGGAACAGTCCCGGGAACACGGGCTGCTCGGCGCCGCCCAGCACGAACTGCTCACCAGCATGCTGGAGTTGCAGGGCACGACGGTGGCCCAGGTGATGGAGCCGTTCGACCGGATGGTGACCGTGCGGCGGGACGATCCGGCGGGCCGCATCGAGCAGGTCAGTCGGGACAGCGGCCGGTCACGGCTGGCGGTGCTGGACGCCGCCGGTGACGTCTGCGGTCTGGTGCACGTACGGGAGGCGGTGCGGGCCACCGCCGGCCGACCCGACGCCACCGCCGCCGACCTGATGAACGACGCCATCACGCTCCCCGACACCGCCACGGTGACCGAGGCGGTGGCCGTGATGCGGGCCCGCCAGTCGCAACTCGCCCTGGTCCGCAACGGTGGTGGTCCCACCCGGCCGGTCGGCTTCGTCGCTCTTGAGGATCTGCTGGAGGAGGTCATCGGGGAGTTCGACGACGAGACCGATCCGATCCCGCGCGCGGTACGCCGGCTCAGATAGGAGCCACGGGTGCGGCTGACGGGGGTGTCACCGGAATCGGGCGGAACCGGCCTGACGGTGCAGACCGCGCTGGCCAACCCGAGCACCCGCCCCGGCCTGCGCCTGCCGGGGCGGGTGAACCTCATCGCCGGTTCCGTCGACGTACCGGTCCTGCACGTCCGGCTCGGCCTGGTCAGCACGGTCGAGCCGGACGACCCGGAAGCTCCCCGCCGGCTGGTGCAGTTCCACCACGCTCAGGTGGCCGGTGCCCTGGTGCTGCGGGCCGGGCGGGCCCGGTCGATCCCGTTCGAGTTCCCGATCCCGTGGGAGACACCGGTGACCACGTACGGCGGGGTGCCGTTGCTCAGCCTGCGGATGGGACTGCGTACCGAGGTGGCGATCGAGGCCACTTTGGACCAGGGCGCGATGGTGCCGGTCTTCGTTCACCCGCTGCCGACCCAGCAGCACATCCTGGCCGCCCTGGACACGCTCGGCTTCAGCGTCCGCCAGTCCGGCCTGCTCGACGGCCGGCTGCCCGGCGTGGAGCAGGCCCTGCCGCTGCACCAACGGTGGGGCTTCTGGGTCGGCCCGCTCTACGCCGGGCCGATCACCGAACTGGAGGTGATCTTCGTGGCCAACTCCGCCGGGCTGGAGGTGATCCTCTGGTTTGATCGGCGGCTGGCGTTGGCCGGGATCACCCACACCAGCATCAGTCGGTTCCGGATCTGGCACGTCGGCGCGGACCAGCGGGACTGGGTCAGCACCGTGGACGGCTGGCTGCGCGAGGCCATCAACCGGCATGCCGCGGCTGCGGCGCACGCCGACTGGTCGGCCACCATTACCGAGTCGGCCCACGTCAGCCGCCCACCGGACCGGCCGCTGCCACCCGGACCGCCGTCCGGTGGCGACGCGGGCGGCGCCGGTGTCGGTGGCGGCGAGGGCGGTGGTGGCGGAGGCGGCGGCACCTGACGCTGTGCCCGCCGCCTGACGCCGTTCGCGGCGGCACCTGATGCCGTCCACGGCGGCACCGCAACGGCCCAGCTGCCGGGAGCGCCCCCCGTGCGTCTCGTCAGCCCTGGGCGAGCTTGAGGCCGAAGCCGAGGAAGAGAGCACCCACGGCGCTTGTCGCGCCGGCCGCCAGCCGGCGGCGCCGGCTGAACTGGGCAGCCAGGAACGTGCCCGCGAAGATCAGCGCGGTCAGGTAGAGCGCGCTGGTCACCTGGGCGATCAGACCGAGCAGCAGGAACGACAGCGCGGGCCAGGGATACGTCGGGTCAACGAACTGGATGAAGAACGAGACGAAGAACAGGATCGCCTTCGGGTTGAGCAGGCTGATCACCAGCGCCTTGCGGAACGGGCTGCGCGTCGCCGCCGGCGCCGCGGCGTCGATCAACCGCGGAGTGTCCGGGTCGTTGCGGTCCCGCCAGCGCCGCCACGCCCCGCGCAGCATGGTCAACCCCACATAGCCCAGGTACGCGGCGCCCGCGTACTTGATCACGAGGAAGACCGGCGGGTACGCCTTGAGCAGCGAGGCCACTCCGGCGGCGGAGAGGAACATGAGGATCGCGTCACCGACCCAGACGCCGCTCGCCGCCCGGTAGCCGACGCCGACGCCGCGCCGCGCGGCGGTGGAGAGGACGAACAGCGAGTTGGGGCCGGGCAGCAGCACGATGGCCACGGTGCCCAGCACGTACGTCCAGATGTCGGTGATTCCCAGCACGTCCGACATCATCGGGTGGACGTGGGCCGGGCACGAAGCCTTTCCCGCAGGCTGACCTGTGCTTTTGCCCACTCGTCAACGGTCATCGAATACTGCACGGTGTCCCGCCACGAGCCGTCGGGCCGCAACCGGTGCATCCGCAGCACCCCCTCCCGGGTCGCGCCGAGCCGCTCGATGGCGCGCTGCGAACGCTCGTTGCGGATGTCGGTGTGCCAGACCACCCGTACCGCACCCAGCTCGTCGAAGGCGCGGGTGAGCAGCAGCAGCTTCGCCTCGGTGTTGAGCCCGGTGCGCCACCACGGCCGGCCGAGCATGGTGTGCCCGATCGCAACCGACCGGCGCTCCGGGTCGATCTCGTAGTACGAGGTGGTGCCGACCACCGCGCCGGTGACCGCGCAGCGCTGCGCCCAGGCGACCCGTTCCTGCCGGTGCTGCTCGGCCAGGGCCGCGACGATCACCTCGCGCAGCTGCTCCGGCCCGGTCGGTAGCGGCCGGCTGAGGTGCCGCCAGACGTCGGCATCGGCGGTGGCGGCGTACAACTCGTCGGTGTGGGCCTCATCGAGCGGCTCCAGCAGCACGTGGGCGCCGCGTAGCACCGCCGGCTCGTGCCAGGGCGAGCGGTCCGGCCGCAGGTACGCAGGCAGTGGTGCGGTGACCCCGACGTCGGGCTCCGGCAGGCCGGGGGTCAGCCGCAGCGGTACCACCCCGGCCCAGTGCGCCAGGTCGAGATCGGCCGGGTCGTCGCGTACCCCGCCGGTGCGGCTGCGTAGCGACACCTCCGCCAGCGGCAGCGCCAGCACTGCGGTCTCGGCCAGCTCCCGCCGGCTCGGGGGGCGACTGTGCGCCGCGCGGCCGGTGCCGACCTTCTCCACCAGGGCGGTCAGCACGTCGGCCTTCTCATCCGGGTCGGTGACCAGGTGAGCGGTGCCGTGCGCGACCACCGACCGGTAGTTGGCGCTGTGGTGGAACTGGGAGCGACCGTAGACCAGCCCGTCGAGAAGGGTGACCGCGACGCAGACCGGCAGGCCGTCGGCGCGGGCGGCGAGCAGTGGCCGGCTGCCGGTGGAGCCGTGCAGGTAGAGCGTGTCGCCGATGCGTACGTGCAGGGTGGGCAGCACGCGGGGCTCACCGTCCACAGTGAACCCGAGCACGCAGTGGTACGCCTCGTCGAGTACGGCGTGGGTGGCGGTGCGGTCGTAGCTCATCCGGTCCCGGGAACGACTGGCGGTGGTGCGGGTGGTTGGCGAGTACATGCTTCCATCTTTGTTCTAGTACAATACTGTGTTTGTGTCAGTACGCTATCAGGTGACCGGTGCGACGGCCGCCGACATTTCAGCCAGCATCGAGTCCGGCATCCGCGACGCCGCCCTCGCCCCCGGCGACCCGCTGCCACCGGTGCGCACGCTCGCCGCCGACCTGGCCGTCAGCCCGGCCACCGTCTCCCGTGCCTACGCCGAACTGCGTCGCCGTGGCCTCGTCGTCACCGCCGGCCGGCACGGCACCCGGGTGCGCCCCCGACCACCGGTCGCCGCCCGCCGAGCCGCGCTGCGCCCACCGCCCGCCCCCGGGCTGCGCGACCTGTCCCGAGGCGAACCCGACCAGCGACTGCTACCGCCGCTGCGTCGGCACCTGGCCGCCCTCGCCGACACCGTCGGCGACCCGGTGGGCTATCCCGACCTCGGCGTACTGCCCGAGATGACCGAGGTGGCCGGGGCGCGGCTGACCGCCGACGGGGTGCCGGCCCCCGGGCTGACCCTCACCGGCGGCGCGTTGGACGGCATCGAACGCCTCCTCGGCGCGCACCTGCGCCACGGCGACGCGGTGGCCGTGGAGGATCCCGGCTGGACCGGCCTGCTCGACCTGCTCGCCGCGCTCGGGCTACGGCCGATCGGAATGCCCATCGACGACGACGGGCCGATCGTCGCCGGAGTCGCCGCCGCCCTCGCCGCCGGAGCGCGAGCGCTCATCGTGACCAGCCGGGCCCAGAACCCCACCGGCGCGGCGGTCTCCGCCGACCGGGCCAGCGCCCTGCGCACCCTGCTCGCCGGTCGGGCCGACCTGCTGTTGATCGAGGACGATCACGCCGCCGAGCTGGCCCGCGTACCGCTGCACCCGCTCGCCGGAGCGACCACCCACTGGGCCTTCCTCCGCTCGGTCAGCAAGCCCTTCGGCCCGGACCTGCGCCTGGCAGTGCTGGCCGGAGACGAGACCACCGTGGCGCGGGTGGCCGGCCGATCCCGGGTCGGCACCGGCTGGGTCTCCACCGTGCTGCAACGGCTCGTGCTCTCGCTCTGGAAGGATCCAGAGGTGACCGCCCTGGTCGACCGGGCCGCAGAGAGCTACGAACGACGGCGCCACGCCCTGATCGCCGCCCTCGCCGATCGTGGCCTGCCCGCCCACGGCCGCACCGGCATCAACGTCTGGGTACCGGTGGACGACGAGACCAGCGCGCTGACCGCCCTGCGTGACGCCGGCTGGGCGGTCGCGCCGGGCGCGCTCTACCGGATCGCCGGCCCGCCGGGGCTACGCATCACCGTCAGCGACCTGAACGAGGAGGAGCTCCCCGCGCTCGCCGACGCGGTCGCCCGCGCAGCCCGCCCCACCCCATCCCCGAGCTTCACCGCCTGACCAGACCCCTGTCGCCCCCACGACACCTGCGGCGCGGACGCAAGCCAGCACCACCGCCACGTCGCGCTGCCAGAGCCGGCGGCCGAGCCGGCAACATCCCCGATGCTGCTGGCTGGGGGCGGGGTTGGAGGCAGCAACATCCCCGATGTTGCTGGCGGGGGCGGGGTCGGAGGCAGCAACATCCCTGATGTTGCTCATGGGGCGCGGGTCGGGGCGGCAACTTCCCGCGCCTGCTGATTCGGAAGCAGATCCGCGGCGGGCGCAGGGGCAGGAGTGGCGGTCGGACCGGTATGCGGCATCTCGGGGTCTCGGGCCGGGCGGATACGCCGAGTTGCGGCATCTCGGGGTCTCGGGCTGGTTCAACTCGACCCGCAGCCGGTCGGCCTCGGCCAGCGCCGGGCGGATACGCCGAGTTGCGGCATCTCGGGCTGCCCGAGCCTGGGCTGGGCGTGGAGTGCCGCAAAGGCGACGCGCCGCCGCTGGCTCGCGTGGGGCGCGTCACAGCGGGTAGAACAGTCGCCATGGCCGACACCGATACCGCGCCCGGGGCCCAGCGGTTCATCCCGCCGCAGGCCGACACCCTCGACGCGCTGCGGGCCGCCGCCACCGGCTGCCAGGGCTGCGAGCTGTACCGGGACGCCTCACAGACCGTCTTCGGCCGGGGCGACGCCACCGCCCGGGTGGTCTTCGTCGGCGAGCAGCCCGGCGACATGGAGGACCAGAAGGGGCTGCCCTTCGTCGGCCCCGCCGGCCGGCTGCTTCGCAAGGCGGTCGACGACGCCAAGCTGGACCCGGCCCACATCTACCTCACCAATGCCGTCAAGCACTTCCGCTTCGAACTACGCGGTAAGCGGCGGATCCACCAGACTCCGGATCGGGTACACATCACCGCCTGCCGACCCTGGCTGGTCGCCGAGTTCGCCCAGCTGACCCCCGAGGTGATCGTGGTACTCGGGGCGACCGCCGCGAAAGCCCTGCTCGGCCCGACGTTCCGGGTCACCCGCCAGCGCGGCGAACTGCTGCCCTGGCCGGCCGCCGCCCAACACCCGGAGGACTTCCAACGGGTACCGGTGGACAGCGCCGGAGGGACCACCGACGCGCCCCCGGCCAAACTCCTGGCCACCATCCACCCCTCCGCCGTGCTCCGGGCCGACAACCAGGACGTCGCCTACGACGGGCTGGTCGCCGACCTGACCGTCGCGGCTCGCGCCCTCGCCGGCTGACACCAGCCGCGCTCGCCCCCAACCGCAGCGCCGGCACCGACCATGCGACGGCGTCGCGGACGGTGCCACACTTGCCGCCATGCAGCAGCACCTCTACGAGGCTGACCACGACGAGTTCCGGGACCTGTGCCGGCGGTTCCTCGACCGCGAGGCCGTACCGCACCACGACCGCTGGGAGGCCGACGGCATCGTCGACCGCGAGGTGTGGCGGAAGGCAGGTGCCGCCGGACTGCTCGGGATGGACGTCCACCCCGAGTACGGCGGCGGCGGACAGCGGGACTTCCGGTACAACGCCGTCCTGGTCGAGGAGATCGTCAACTCGGGCTGCTCCGGGCTCGGCTTCGGCCTGCACAATGACGTGGTCGCGCCGTACCTCACCGAGCTGACCACCGAGGAGCAGCGCCAGCGCTGGCTGCCCCGGTTCTGCTCCGGCGACCTCGTCACCGCCATCGCGATGAGCGAACCCGGTGCCGGCTCCGACCTGGCCGGCGTCCGCACCACCGCCGTCCGCGACGGCGACAGCTACCTGCTCAACGGGCAGAAGACGTTCATCACCAACGGCGAACTGGCCGACCTGGTGATCGTGGTGGCCCGTACCGCCGACGAGGGCGCCCACGGCGTGAGCCTGATCGCGGTAGAGACCGGCACCGCCGGCTTCACCCGGGGCCGCCGACTGGCCAAGGTCGGGTTGAAGGCCAACGACACCGCCGAACTCTTCTTCGACGACTGTCGGGTGCCGGCCGCCAACCTCATCGGCACCGAGAACCACGGCTTCTACCACCTGATGGCCAACCTGCCCCGGGAACGGCTCAGCATCGCCGTCGCCGCAGTCGCCGCCGCGGAACGGCTGCTCGCCCTCACTCTCGACTACGCGCGCACCCGGGAGGCGTTCGGCCGACCGATCGGGAAGTTCCAGCACAACCGGTTCCTCCTCGCCGAGCTGGACACCGAGGTCACCATCGCGCGGACCTTCGTCAACCACTGCGTGGCCGAGTTCAACGCCGGCCGGCTGTCGGTGACCGACGCGGCCAAGGCCAAGTGGTGGACCACGGAGTTGCAGAACCGGGTCGCCGACCGGTGCGTGCAGCTGCACGGCGGCTACGGCTTCATGGCGGAGTACCCGGTGGCGCGGGCCTGGCTGGACAGCCGGGTGCAGACCATCTACGGCGGCACCACGGAGATCATGAAGGAGATCATCGGGCGCGGTCTGGGGCTGTGACGAGAACCGGGCTGCCGGCTGTCGGTCGGGTGCGAAAGGATGGTCACCCCTTACCCAAGGAGCCTCCCGTTGGCCACTGACCTGACCACCACGCCGACGGCGCACCCGGACGTCGCGCCCATCCAGCGGCGCACCCTGCGGCTGCTCTTCACCACCCAGATCGTCGGCGGCATCGGGGTGACCATCGGCATCTCCGTCGGCGCCCTGCTCGCCGCCGAGATCGCCGGCACCGCCGTGGCCGGCCTGGCGCAGAGCGCCGCCGTGGTCGGCGCCGCACTGCTCGCCGTGCCGGTCACCCGGATCATCACCGGGTACGGCCGCCGCCCCGGCCTGGCCGTCGCGTACGTGGTCGGGGCGCTTGGCGGGGCGCTTGTCGTGCTCGCCGCGGCAACCCGGTCGGTCCCGCTGCTCTTCCTCGGCATGCTCCTCTTCGGCGGCGGCTCCGCCGCCAACCTTCAGGCTCGCTACGCCGCGGTCGATCTCGCCGAACCGGACCGGCGCGCCCGGCAACTGTCGCTGATCGTCTGGGCCACCACGATCGGCGCGGTGGCCGCCCCGAACTTCGCCGCGCTCGCCGACCGCACCACAAGCGGCTGGGGGCTGCCTACGCTGTCCGGCCCGTTCGCGTTCAGCGCCGTCGCGTTCGTGCTCGCCGCCGGCGTACTGCTGCTGTGGTTGCGGCCCGACCCGCTGCTCACCGCGCGCCGGCTCGCGGCGGCCCGGGCCGGCGCGTCCGAGCCGCCCCCGTCTGGTCCACCGCCGGTCCCGGCCGAGCCGGCCCAGGCGGCGTCCGCGCTCGCCCCGGCCGGCCCGGTCCCGGTGCCGGCACCGTCGGCCCGGCGCGGCGTGGGCATGCGCGCCGCCTGGTCGGTGGTACGCGCCCGACCGGCCGCCCGGCTCGGCGTGTCCGCCGTGGCCGTGGGGCACCTGGTGATGGTGGCGGTGATGGCGATGACCCCGGTGCACCTGCGGGAGTACTACGCCGTCGACGAGGTGCTGCCGGTGGTCGGGCTGGTGCTGAGTCTGCACATCGCCGGCATGTACGCGCTGGCGCCGGTGGTCGGCTGGCTCGCCGACCGGTTCGGTCGCCGCCCGGTCATCCTCGGCGGGATCGCGACGCTGCTGGCCGCCTGCGCGGTCGCCGGCACTGCCGGGCACCACACGCCCCGGCTCACCGTCGGGCTCATCCTGCTCGGGCTCGGCTGGTCGGCGACCATGGTGGCCGGTTCGACCCTGCTGTCGGAGTCGGTACCGGACGACGTACGGCCCAGCGCCCAGGGCCTGTCCGACCTGCTCATGGGGCTGGCCGGAGCGTCAGCCGGAGCACTGAGCGGGTTTGTCATGCAACTGGCGGGCTATCCGGTGCTGACCCTGCTCGCCGCGGTCGCGGTGGCACCCCTGCTGGCGCTAGCGTTGCGTCCGGTGCCGACGAGTGCACCGGACAGGAAGGACTGATCACGTGCGGCTGACCGACTTCTGGGCACGCCTGGCCGAGGCGTTCGGTCCGGCGTACGCGGCCAGCATCGCCAGCGACCAGGTGTTGTCGGAACTCGGCGGACGGACCATCGAGCAGGCCCTCAAGGCCGGCGTGGAGACGCACGTGGTGTGGCGCGCCGTGGTCGCGGCCTATCCAGACCGGGTACCCGCCCGGCTACGCTGAGCAGCCGATTCGTTACTTCCGCGTGTCTCTTGCCGAGTCGTACACCTGTTCGGCTATTGTCCACAGCGGGGTGCTCGTCCACAGGCCACGGCCAGTCGGCTGGTTTTCTGTCGGACCCAGCGCCTAGCGTGTCCCGCGTGACGCGAAGCTCAGGAAAGACGCCGGCGAAGGCAGGGGTGGCAACGATGGCGGCAGGTCCTGACCGGGAGAAGGCGCTCGACCTTGCTCTCGCTCAGATCGACAAGCAGTTCGGCAAGGGCTCGGTGATGCGGCTGGGGGAGCGACCGGTCATCCAGACCTCGGTCATTCCGACCGGTTCCATCGCGCTCGACGTGGCGCTCGGCGTGGGCGGTCTGCCCCGTGGCCGGGTCGTCGAGGTGTACGGCCCGGAGAGCAGCGGTAAGTGCCTGACGGCCGACACGCATCTCTGGACGGACCGGGGCCTGGAGACCGTCGAGGAGCTCTTCACGCGATGCGGTCAGCCCGCAAGCTGCACCAGCCGGGTCACCGACATCCGTGACCTGGGTTTGCGGATGGTCAACGAGCGGGGCGAGCTCGAAGCCGTTGCCGCCTTGACCCACAACAACCGCAAGCCGGTGATCAAGCTCAAGCTGCGATCCGGGCGGACGGTGACCGCCACGAAGAACCACCCACTACGAGTGATGACCGACCGTGGATTCATCGCTTGGCGGAAGGTCGGCAACATCCGACCTGGCGACTTCGTGGTGTCGGCGACCTTCGGCGCATCGGAGGCCGCCCACGGCGACGGTCTTTCCGAGGACGAGGCCGTGGTCCTGGGCTACCTCGTCGCCGAGGGCTCGCTTGGCTACCAGCACAGCGTACGGTTCACCAACTGGGACACAGAGGTGAGTGGTGAGTACCGCCACCTCATGGAGCAGGTGTTCGGCGTCGAGGTCCGTGACTACGACAATAAGGAGTTCGTCGTCTCGGGCGGGGCGTTCCGCAAGCGCCTCGCCGAGGAGTACGGCCTCGACTATGTCACCGCGCACGGCAAGAGCGTTCCCTACCGGGTGCGCACCGCAGGTCATAAGGCGCAGCGCGCCTTCTTGTCGGCGCTATTCGAGGGTGACGGATGGATCGACGAGAGTTCGACCATCGGGCTCGGCACCGCGTCCGAGCAGCTGGCCCGTGAGGTGCAGCTACTGCTCTACGGACTCAACATCCCCAACACTGTCTCCTCAAAGTGGAACGAGACGTACCAGCGCCAATACTGGACCGTGACGGTCAATCCATCGGTGGCGCACAGGTTCGTCGACGAGGTCGGATTCCGCTCGGCTCGGCGTCGTGCACAGGTTGAGCGGTGCTTCCGCACCAGTGAGCGGGACGCCCAGTTCGAGAACATCCCTCACCTCAAGGGCCTCATTCAAGACCTGCGCGACGACTGTGGTGGTGATCGGGCATTCGACAGGGTCGCGGGAGACCTGTTCCGTACGGACATCGAGTTGGCCTGCTCCCGTAGCCGCTTGGCCAAGATCGTGGAATGGGGGGAGCGGCGCCGGGAGCGCCTGTCGGCGTCAGGCCAGGCGATCGTGACGCACCTCAAGCACCTGGCCACCTCCTCCTACACCTATGAGCAGGTCGTCGAGGCCGCCGATGCGGGCACCCAACCCACCTTCGACGTGATGCTTCCGGGAACGCATAGCTTCCTCGCGAACGGAATGCTCTCCCACAACACCACGGTCGCCCTGCACGCGGTGGCCAACGCCCAGCGGGCCGGCGGCATCGCCGCCTTCATCGACGCCGAGCACGCGCTCGACCCGGAGTACGCCAGGGCCCTCGGTGTCGACACCGACGCCCTGCTGGTCTCCCAGCCGGACACCGGCGAGCAGGCGCTGGAGATCGCGGACATGCTGGTCCGCTCCGGCGCGATCGACATCATCGTGATCGACTCGGTGGCCGCGCTGGTGCCGCGCGCCGAGATCGAGGGCGAGATGGGCGACAGCCACGTCGGTCTCCAGGCCCGGCTGATGAGCCAGGCGCTGCGGAAGATCACCGGCGTGCTCAACAACACCGGCACCACCGCGATCTTCATCAACCAGCTCCGCGAGAAGATCGGCGTCATGTTTGGATCACCCGAGACGACGACGGGTGGTCGGGCGCTGAAGTTCTACGCCTCGGTCCGGCTCGACGTGCGGCGCATCGAAAGCCTGAAGGACGGCACCGACGTGGTCGGTAACCGCACCCGGGTCAAGGTCGTGAAGAACAAGTGCCTCGCCGAGGGCACCATGGTGTTCGACCCGGTCACCGGCCGCGCCAACCGGATCGAGGACATCGTCGACGGGCGGATGCCTGTCTCCGTGGTGGCAGCGGCGAAGGACGGCATGCTGCACGCCCGCCCTGTCGTCTCCTGGTTCGACCAGGGAGAACAGGATGTCATCGGGGTACGTCTGCGTGGCGGTGCCACGGTCTGGGCCACCCCCGATCACAAGGTCTTGACCGATCGGGGCTGGAAGGTGGCCGGCGAGTTGGGTGCCGGAGACCGGGTTGCGCAGCCTCGACAGTTCCTGGGTTTCGGCGAGCATGAGCCCTACTCGCCCGAGCAGGCACGAATGCTCGGCTACCTGATTGGTGACGGATATGTCGGTGGGAAGACCCCGCTGCAGTTCATCAACATCCAGGAGTCGCTGAAGGCCGACGCGGCGCGCATCGCCGCAGGGCTCGGCTGCGACACACACGAGCATGACGGCAAGTTGGCCATCTCGTTCTCCCACCGTCAGGGTGAGCGCAACGAGTTGCTGGCGTTGTGCCGACAAGCGGGGATCTACGGCAAGCTGGCCTGGGAGAAGACCATCCCCGCCGAGTTTTTCGATCCGGGTCTTTCCCGCGAGGTGGCAGGCAACCTGCTTTTCGGTCTACTCGAAAGCGACGGCTGGGTGAGCATCGAGCAGACCGGTGCCATTCGGGTCGGCTACACGACTACCTCGGAGCAGTTGGCCCACCAACTCCACTGGTTGTTGCTGCGATACGGCATCACGAGTTCGGTTCGTCGCTACGACCCGACGGGTCAGCGCCCCAGCCTTATCAAGGGGCGTCGCATCCAGGCAAAGCGGTTGTGCTACGAGGTCCGGGTGGCCGGCAGCGACAACGTGGAGGCGTTCGCCGAAGCGGTTCCGCTGTGGGGACCGCGCGGGGTCATCCTTCGCGAGGCGCTCAACAGCCAGGAAGGGCGTCGGCGGGGCTCGCAGGCCGGCTACCTGTCGCCTGCGGTCACCGAGTCGGTGCTGGCACACCTGGCGGGTAAGGGCGTCACGGCTGTGCTCGCTGCTCAACTGATCGGCGCGACGGCCGGCAATTCGCGTGGTGGCATGAAGCAGGTTCTAGGGCTGCACCAGATCCGGCGGGATCGGTTGCAACTGCTGGCGGACGCGCTTGACGACGCTTTTTTGCGCGAACTGCTCGCCGAGCAGGTGCGCTATTCGACCGTCAAGGAGATCCTGCCCGCGCGGCGTACGAGGACCTTTGATGTCGAGGTCGATGAGCTGCACACGCTGGTCGCTGACGACATCGTCGTACACAACTGCGCCGCCCCGTTCAAGCAGGCCGAGTTCGACATCATGTACGGCAAGGGCATCTCCCGTGAGGGCTCGCTGATCGACGTCGGCGTCGAGCAGTCGATCATTCGCAAGTCCGGCGCCTGGTACACCTACGAGGGCGACCAGCTGGGCCAGGGCAAGGAGAAGGCCCGCGAGTTCCTCCGGGAGAACCCGGACGTGGCCGCCGAGATCGAGAAGAAGATCCTGGAGAAGCTCGGCGTCGGGGTAGGCGCGGGCGACGCCGCCGGTGGCCCGGAGCTGCCGCCGGTCGACTTCTGATCGACGATCCGTGGCAGGACGACGTGCCCGCTCGGGGCGAGGCTGGGATGCCAGCCCGCCCCGCGCGGGTGACGCCACACCACGACCCCGCCGAGGCCGCCGCGCCGCCGGGAACCCCGCCGACCCGGGTTCCCCGGCGTCGGCCGATTCTCCGGACGCGTCGGCATGGGATACCTCCCGGGGCAGGGCCGGTTCCGCCCGACGGGCCGGCGGTTCGGCACGCGAGGATGCGGCATCCGCGCCTCGTGACGAGGCCGAGGTGGCCCGGGAGATCTGCCTGCGACAGCTCGCGGTGCGTCCGCGTACCCGTGCCGAACTGGCCACCGCGTTGGCGCGGCGGGGCATCTCCGAGGAGACCGCCGACCAGGTCCTCGACCGGTACGACGAGGTCGGCATCATCGACGACGCCGCGTTCGCCCGCGCCTGGGTGAGCAGCCGGCATGCCGGCCGGGGGCTGGCTCGCCGGGCACTCGCCAACGAGCTGCGCCAACGCGGCGTGGACGGCGACACGGCCAGCGAGGCGTTGGACGAGTTGGACGAGACCACCGAGGCGGAGACCGCCCGTGCCCTGGTGGAACGGAAGCTGCGGACCGCCCGGGGCGAGCCGGACGCGGTGTTCCGGCGGCTGGTCGGCATGCTGGCCCGCAAGGGCTACCCGGCCGGTGTCGCGATCCGGGCGGTGAAGGAGGCGATCGCCGCGCAGAGCGCCGAGGCGGCCGAGTTCGCCGAGCAGATCGACGCCGACGCTCTCGCCGACGCCGAGGGTGAGATCGACCGCTGACGGCGTGCTTCTTCTGTCACGTCGCCCGCCAGCCGTGATCTTGGTCTGGCCCGTCCCGGGGACGCGGGTGATGCGTTGGGCGCGGGTCCGACGGTCACCTCATCGACGTGACCAGCCCTGATGAGTCAACTCAACGTTGGTTGTTCGTCTTTTTTGCCCGCTGGCGTCCGAGTGTTCATAGGCGGAGGGTGACTACTTAACTTCTCTCCGTCCGGGTGGTTTGATCATCCGTTCTTGACCGGAGCCCGGTTGAGACCTAGCCTCGCCATAAAGGCTCACATTGCCCGACCAAGCGCAGGCTAAGCGCACAACATAGATCCCGTAACAGAACAGCATCACTTTGGCCGGCATCATCGGCCGCGTACGTCAGCTCCGGACGGGCCGGTCCGGGCTCACGTGACAGTGCACCCGGCCCGCCGACGGCCGTCAGGGACGTCGGCGGAGGAAGCCAACCCACGGCCATGCGCTCCGGTCGGGCGTCCAGAGTCGCAGGAGCGTGCCCACCCGGCAGGCTGTTGCGGCGCGACGGTTCAGGGGAGGCGCGCCATGGCGAGGCGGCACAGGTTCACCGGAGTCTCGGTATGAGCGAGCGGAGCGGGCCGATCTTGAGGCTTCGTTCGGCGTTGCCCGCCAGGGGCACGTCTCGGAACGGAGCGCCGGCATGAGCGCGGGGGCGGCCGCTCCCGGTGCGGCGGAGTCCGGGGCCAGCGATGACGGTGAGCAGAGTTCCGGCCCACCTGCTGTCGCCCTCGGCGTTGGCGATCGGCCGGACGGAGCCGTTCGATGAGCGCCTTCGACGTCGTGATCCTGACCGCCGTGCTGGTGCTGACCCTCGTGGTGCTCGGTGCGGTGCTGTTCGGCCTGCGCCTGATGCGGGGTTTCATGTCGCGTCCGGCGGCGGAGGATCCGGCGTACGTCGCGGAGAAGGACCGGCAGGAGCAGTCGCTGGCCGCGCTGCGCACGGCAGCCGACGAAGCGAACAGCACCATCGACGTGGCGAAGTCCGCGGCGGCGGCGGCCCGCGCCGAGGCGGCGGCGGCCAAGGCCGAGGCGAAGGCCGCCCGGGCGGAGGCACGCCGGGTGCTCGACGACGCCCGCGCCGAGGCAGACACGGTGCTGGAACGGGCGCACAAGCAGGCCGAGGCGGACGCCGAGCAGTTGCGCACGGCGGCCCGGCGCAGCGGTGAGCGGGAGGTGGCGGTGCTGGCCGCGACCACCCGGGAGCAGGCCGCCGAGGTGGAGCGGCGGGCGACCCGGATGGACGAGCGGGAGCGGCTGCACACCGAGGAGGTGGAGCGGCTCGCGGAGCGGGAACGCCAGCTCACCGCGGCCAACGCCGCGTTGGCGGCCCGCGAGGCGGCGCTTGTCGAGCGGGAGGCCGAGCTTGCCGAGGTGGAGAATCAGCGGCGACGTGAGTTGGAGCGGGTCGCCGGGTTGACCGCCGACGCCGCGCGGGCCGAGTTGGTCGAGGCGATCGAGGGCCAGGCGAAGCGGGAGGCCGCCCTGCTGGTCCGGGACATCGAGTCGGACGCGAGGTCGACCGCCGAGCAGCGGGCCCGGCACATCGTGGTCGACGCCATCCAGCGGGTGGCCAGCGAGCAGACCGCCGAGAGTGTGGTCAGCGTGCTGCACCTGCCGGGCGACGAGATGAAGGGTCGGATCATCGGCCGGGAGGGCCGCAACATCCGGGCCTTCGAGTCGGTCACCGGGGTCAACCTGATCATTGACGACACTCCCGAGGCGGTGTTGCTGTCCTGCTTCGACCCGGTGCGCCGGGAGGTCGGCCGGTTGACGCTGGAGAAGCTGGTGCTGGACGGCCGAATCCACCCGCACCGCATCGAGGAGGTGCACGAGCTGGCCCGGCAGGAGGTGGACCAGCTCTGCCACCGGGCCGCCGAGGACGCCCTGGTGCAGGTCGGCATCACCGAGATCCACCCGGAGCTGGTCACCCTGCTGGGTCGGTTGCGCTACCGCACGTCGTACGGGCAGAACGTGCTCAAGCACCTGGTGGAGACCGCGCACATCGCCGGGATCATGGCGGCCGAGCTGCGCTTGGACGTGCCGTTGATCAAGCGGTCGGCTTTCCTGCACGACATCGGCAAGGCGCTTACCCACGAGGTGGAGGGCAGTCACGCCCTCATCGGTGCGGACGTGGCCCGTAAGTACGGCGAGAGCGAGGACGTGGTGCACGCCATCGAGGCGCACCACAACGAGGTGCCGCCGCAGACCGTGGAGGCGGTGCTGACCCAGGCGTCCGACGCCTGCTCGGGTGGGCGGCCGGGGGCGCGGCGGGAGAGCCTGGAGGCGTACGTCAAGCGGCTGGAACGCATCGAGGAGATCGCCGCCGGCAAGGTCGGCGTGGAGAAGGTCTTCGCGATGCAGGCGGGCCGGGAGATCCGGGTGATGGTCAAGCCCGACGACGTCGACGACATCGGCGCGGCGGTGCTGGCCCGGGACGTGGCCAAGCAGGTCGAGGAGGAGCTGACCTATCCGGGGCAGATCCGGGTGACGGTGGTCCGCGAGTCCAGGGTCACCGAGATCGCCCGCTGAGGCATTAGGAAGGGCCTCTGCCGAGCAGAGGCCCTTCCTAATGTTGCTAGGGGTGCGCGCCGACCGGTTACGACCGTCCCGCACCGAAGCGGTATCCGCTCACCCCTGTGGCTCGGAGACGGTGGCGCCGCCCTCGGGGGTGGAGTCCGCTCCGGCCGGTGCGGTCTGCTTCGGTACCCGGAAGGCTCGGACACCGGTGCGTCGGTCGAGCCAGCCGGCGAACCAGGTGAGCAGTGAGTTGATCACGATGTAGATGACGGCAGCGACGATCGCGCAGGCGATGATGTTGCCGTAGTTGGCGGCGAGGTCGTTGACGCCCCGCTGGAGCAGCTCCGGGTAGGCCACGATGTAGCCGAGCGCGGTGTCCTTGAGCAGCACCACCAGCTGGCTGACGATGATCGGCAGCATGGCTCGGGCCGCCTGCGGGAGCAGGATCATCCGCATCACCTGGTTTTTGCGCATGCCGATCGCGTAGGCCGCCTCGGACTGCCCGCCGGGTACGGCCCGGATGCCGGCCCGGAACGCCTCGGCCAGTACCGAGCCGTTGTAGAGGGTCAGGCCGATCACCACGGCCCAGAAGGCGGTGACCGGACCCTTGATGAGGAACGGTACGCCGTAGAAGATGAAGAAGATCATCAGCAGCAGCGGTACGGCGCGGAAGAACTCCACCACCATGCCCGCCGGCACGCTGATCCACCAGCGGTCGGAGAGCCGGCCGAAGGCGAAGACGATACCGAAGGCGAGCGAGAGCAGCATGCCGACGCCGGCTGCCTTCAGGGTCGCCCACAGGCCCGGCAGGATGAACTGGGTCCAGGTGGCCGACCGGGTGAACGGCTCCCACAGTCGGGGCTCCCACTGGTTGGCCTGGTCGAACCGGGTGTAGATCCAGTACAGCAGGCCGAGCAGCGCGACGCCGAAGACGACGCTCAGTACCGCGTTGCGTACCTTGGCCCGGGGACCGGGGTGGTCGTAGAGGACGTTGCTGGTGCTCATCAGCGCTTCACCGCCAGGCGGTTGGCCAGCCAGCCGAAGAAGTAGCCGGTGGGGATGAGCAGTGCGGCGAACGTGCCGGCGAAGACCAGGAAGATCAGAATGACGGCGTTACCGTAGCTGTTGAGCAGGTCCTTCATGACGCTGGAGGCCTCGACGAGCCCGATGGTGCCGACGATCGTGGCGTTCTTGCAGAGCGCGATCAGGATGCTGCCGAAGGGCGCGATCACCGAGCGCGCCGCCTGTGGCAGCACCACTATTCGCAGCGTCTGGGCGAAGGAGAGTCCGATCGCGCGAGCCGCCTCGGCCTGACCGGTGGGCACGGTGTTGATGCCCGAGCGCACCGCCTCGCAGACGAAGGCGGCGGTGTAGGTCGACAGGCCGATCACACCGAGCCAGTAGATGTTGACGTCGAGCTCCTGAGACAGGCTCAGCCCGAGGGTGGCGTACAGCCCGAAGTAGCAGAAGAAGACGACCAGGGTCAGCGGGGTATTGCGGAAGATGTTGACCCAGGCCGCGCCGAAGACGCGCAGCACCGGGACAGGGGAGACCCGCATCGCGGCCAGCAGCACGCCGATCACCAGCGCGCAGACCGCGGACGCGCCGGTCAGCTTGAGGATCCAGACGAAGCCCGACACGAATGCGTCGAGGTTCTCCGGATCGGTGAATACGTCCATGCTTCGGCTCCCGGGGCACGTGATGAGGGCCGGTGACAGGCCGGAGCCGGCACCCGCAAGGGGTGCCGGCTCCGGTACCGGTCAGACAGCGCCGCAGTGGGTCAGCTTGGTGGTGTCCAGCTCGGGCGCGGGGGTGCCGCTCTTGCCCAGGGTGGCGTCCCAGGCAGCCTTGTAGCTGCCATCCTCGGCGGCGGCCTTGAGGATCTCGTTGACCTTCTCGCAGCCGTCGGTGTCGTCCTTCTTCAGGCCGATGCCGTAGGGCTCGTCGGAGAAGGTGCTGCCGACCACCTTGAACTTGCCGGCGTACTGGTCCTGCGCGGCGTAGCCGGCGAGGATGATGTCGTCGGTGGTCACCGCGTCGACCTGGCCGTTCTCCAGCAGCGGCAGGCACTTCGAGTACGCGTCGAACTGCTGCAGCTTGGCATCCGGGTAGTTCTCGGTGATCCGCTTGGCCGGCGTCGAGCCGGTTACCGAGCAGACCGTCTTACCCGCCAGCTGGTCCGGGCCGGTGAGGGTGGAGTCCGCCTTGACCAGCAGGTCCTGGCCGGCGATGTAGTACGGTCCGGCGAAGTTGACCTTCTGCTTGCGCTCGTCGTTGATGGTGTAGGTGGCGACCACGAGGTCGACGGTGCCCTGCTCGATGAAGGGCTCCCGGTTGGCCGACACAGTGGTCTTCCACTCGATGCCGCTCTCCTCGACACCGAGGCCCTTCGCGATGATCTTCGCGATCTCGATGTCGAAGCCCTCGTACTGGCTGCCGGTCTGCAGACCGAGGCCGGGCTGGTCGGCCTTGACGCCGATGACCAGCTTGTTCTGGCTCTCGGCCTTGCCGACGATGCCACCGGCGCCCGTGCCGGAGCCGCCCTCGTCGCTGTCCCCGCCGCAGGCGGTCATCGCGACCGCGAGGCCGGCAACGGCGGCAACCGCCGCCATCCGCTTCATTCGCATACCTGATCTCCTTCTTCGACTGGAGCCGGCCGGGTCACGGCCCGCCCCACTACCGGACGCCTAGTGGGTGAGGATCTTGGAGAGGAAGTCCTTGGCGCGCTCGCTCCGCGGGTTGGCGAAGAACTCCGTCGGAGCGGCATCCTCGACGAGCTTGCCGTCGGCCATGAAGATGACCCGGTTGGCGGCGTGGCGGGCGAAGCCCATCTCGTGGGTGACCACCACCATGGTCATGCCGTCGCGGGCTAGCGAGGTCATCACGTCCAGCACCTCGCCGACCATCTCCGGGTCCAACGCGCTGGTGGGCTCGTCGAAGAGCATGGCCTTGGGCTGCATGGCCAGCGCGCGGGCGATCGCGGCGCGCTGCTGCTGGCCGCCGGAGAGCTGGGCCGGGTACTTGTCGGCCTGGTTGGCGATGCCGACCCGGTCGAGCAGGGCGAGACCCCGCTCGCGGGCCGCCGCCGGCTTCTCCTTGCGGACCTTGATCGGGCCGAGGGTGACGTTCTCCAGGATCGTCTTGTGCGCGAAGAGGTTGAACGACTGGAACACCATGCCGACCTCGCTGCGCAGCTTGGCCAGGGCCTTGCCCTCGGCCGGCAGCGCCTGCCCGTCGAAGGTGATGGTGCCGGAGTTGATCGGCTCAAGCCGGTTGATGGTGCGGCACAGGGTCGACTTGCCGGAGCCGGAGGGGCCGATCACCACGACCACCTCGCCCCGCCCCACCGACAGCGAGACGTCGTCCAGTACGTGCAACGGCCCGAACCATTTGTTGACCGAGTCCAGCACGATGAGCGGTTCGCCCGTCGCCACGTCGTCTGTCCTCCTCGTCGCTGTCGGGAGTCGGTCGACCCCCGGTAGCGGCCACTGTAGGCGGGGTGAAGTGGCGGAACACAACTCAGATGGTCACGGAGCGGTAACACCATGGATGATCCGACTCCGGCGTCCGAATTTGACCCGCCGGCTGGCGTCCCGCCCGGGTGACGGAGATCATGAGGAGATGACCGAGCCCGTGCGGTTGACCCGGTACGCCCGTGGCGGCGGCTGTGCCTGCAAGATCCCGCCGGGCGAGTTGGAGGCGATGGTCGCCGATCTCGGGCCCGCCGCCGGCACCGCCGAGCTGCTGGTCGGGCTCGACCACGGCGACGACGCCGCAGTGGTCCGGCTGGATGAGCGCACCGGCCTGGTGACCACCGCGGACTTCTTCACGCCGGTGGTCGACGACGCGTACGACTGGGGTCGGATCGCCGCCACCAACGCCCTGTCCGACGTGTACGCGATGGGCGGCACTCCGCTTGTCGCGCTCAACCTGCTCTGCTGGCCGCGCGAGGTGCTGCCGCTGGACCTGGCCCGGGAGGTGCTGCGCGGCGGCCTGGACGTGGCCCGCGCAGCCGGATGTCATCTTGCCGGCGGGCACAGCGTCGACGACGACGGCCCGAAGTACGGCCTAGCCGTCACCGGGCTGGTCCGGCCGGACGAGCTGATCACCCTGGACGCCGGGCGGGCCGGTCTGCCGCTGTCGCTTACCAAACCGCTCGGCGTCGGCGTGCTCAACACCCGCCACAAGAGCACCGGCGAGAGTTTCCCGGCGGCGGTGGCGGCGATGACCACGCTGAACCGGGACGCCGCGCGGGCGGCGGTGGCGGCGGGCGTGCGCTGCGGCACCGACGTGACCGGATTCGGTCTGCTCGGCCACGCGTCGAAGCTGGCCCGGGCGAGCCGGGTGACGGTGGCGATCGACACCGCCCGGATGCCGTACCTGGATGGTGCCCGCGAGGCGGTCCGGGACGGGTACGTCAGCGGTGGTTCCCGCCGCAACCTGGAGTGGGTGACCCCGTGGACGGACTTCGGCGCGGCGACCGAGGAGGACCGGCTGCTGCTGGCCGACGCGCAGACCTCCGGCGGGCTGCTGATCGCCGGGGAGATACCGGGCGCTCCGGTGATCGGTGAGCTGCTGCCCCTCGGCGAACACCGGGTCGTCCTGCGCTGAACGCAGGTTTCGGTACGCGTGCCGTTGCGTGGGAACGCGCACCATACCCGATAAACTGTCATCTTCCCGCTACCTGGAGCGATGATGCTCTGGGAAATTTGGGCCAGAATGGTCACAGACCGGTAACTTGCCCCCGGCTGGGGGCAAATGCCCCCCACCATCGTCGTATGGCCCGATCCGGAGGCCGGTGGGGACGAGCACAGCGAGGAGACGGCATGACCGAGCTGTGGAACTGGAGAATTGACCAGGTACGACCGGTGGAGGTCTACCCGGCGCTGGCCGACGCGCTCGGTCGGGTGGTGATGCCACTGGCGGTGGCGGATCCGCTGCGGCTGCCGACGTACGCGGTGGTCTGCGACGTCTGGCAGGCGCCGGGGGAGTTCGCCACGATCGTGGACTGCTACGGCGTACCTGACGAGTTGCCCGAGCTTCCCAGCATCGCGGCGCTGGCCCGGCTGCTCGGCCGCAACTGCCTGCTGCGGGACGACACGCTCGACGACACCCGGCACCTGCTGGTCGCTCCCGACGGCAGCATCCGCCCGGTGCACTTCGACGTGCGGGAGACCGACGACGGCGAAGTGCTCAGCGACCGCCGGCTGTGCACCGAGGCGGACCCGCGCTGCCGGGGCTGGTCGCGCTGCCACCGCTCCCGCTGGGCGCCCGACTCGGTCAACCCCGCCCTCGCCGCCGCCTGAGCCTCAGTTGCCGGCCGGCGCGGCGGGTCGGCTGCCGGCGCGCACCATCGACTCGTCGAGCAGGGCGCGGGTGGCGGCGGCGAACGGCTTCTCCTCGTTTGCGTCCGACAACTCAAGCCCGGCTACGCTGTGCACGTCATGACTACCGCAGCGGCGGGCGGCCCGCGCACCTACCAGGTGCGCACCTACGGCTGCCAGATGAACGTGCACGACTCCGAGCGCATCTCCGGCCTGCTTGAGCAGGCGGGGTACGTCCGCGCGGGCGAGGCCGAGGACACCCCCGACGTGGTGGTGTTCAACACCTGCGCGGTCCGGGAGAACGCGGACAACCGGCTCTACGGCAACCTCGGTCACCTGCGCCCGGTCAAGAACCGGCACCCGGGGATGCAGATCGCCGTCGGTGGCTGCCTGGCCCAGAAGGACCGGGGCGACATCGTCCGCCGGGCACCCTGGGTGGACGTGGTCTTCGGCACCCACAACATCGGCTCGCTGCCGGTGCTGCTGGAGCGCGCCCGGCACAACGCCGCCGCCGAGGTGGAGATCCTCGAAGCCCTCGACGTCTTCCCGTCGACGCTGCCGACCCGCCGCGAGTCGACGTACGCCGGCTGGGTGTCGATCTCGGTGGGCTGCAACAACACCTGCACCTTCTGCATCGTGCCGTCGCTGCGCGGCAAGGAGAAGGACCGCCGTCCCGGCGACATCCTCAGCGAGGTGCGGGCGCTCGTCGACGAGGGCGTGCTGGAGGTGACCCTGCTCGGGCAGAACGTCAACTCCTACGGCGTCGAGTTCGGCGACCGGTACGCGTTCGGCAAGCTGCTGCGCGCCTGCGGTGAAATCGACGGGCTGGAGCGGGTCCGGTTCACCAGCCCGCACCCCAAGGACTTCACCGACGACGTGATCGCGGCGATGGCCGAGACACCTAACGTCTGCCCCTCACTGCACATGCCGTTGCAGTCCGGCTCCGACGACGTGCTGCGCGCGATGCGCCGGTCGTACCGGTCGGAAAAGTACCTGGGGATCATCGAGAAGGTCCGCGCCGCCATGCCCGACGCGGCGATCACCACCGACATCATCGTCGGCTTCCCCGGCGAGACCGAGGCGGACTTCGAGCGCACCCTGGACGTGGTCCGGGAGGCGCGGTTCTCCTCCGCCTTCACCTTCCAGTACTCCAAGCGCCCCGGCACGCCGGCCGCGACCATGGACGGTCAGTTGCCCAAGCCTGTCGTGCAGGAGCGGTACGAGCGGCTGATCGCCTGCGTCGAGGAGATCACCTGGGCGGAGAACAAGAAGCTCGTCGGCGAGGTGGTCGAGGTGCTGGTCGCCGTCGGTGAGGGCCGCAAGGACGAGCGCACCGGCCGTCTGTCCGGTCGGGCCCGCGACGGCCGCCTGGTCCACTTCGCCACCGGTGGTGCCGGCGAGCCGGGGGACGCCGAGTCGATCCGGCCGGGCGACATCGTGCACACCACGATCACCTACGCCGCGCCGCACCACCTCAACGCCGACGGTGCGCCGCTGTCGCATCGCCGTACCCGCGCCGGTGACGCGGCCGAGGCAGGTCGCTCACCGCGTACCCCCGGGGTGCTGCTCGGGCTGCCCACGATCGGCGCGCCGGCAGCGGCGCCCGCGCCGACGACCGGCTGCGCCGTCTCGCCCTGAGCCAGGTCGGCCTGTCTCCGAGCTCAAGCGTCCGCACGCAGGCGGCCATCCTGCTGGATCCGCTGGTAGCTGTCGTGGTCGAACCCGCCACGGCCTCCCGGAGAGTGCTGCTGTCCGGCGGCGTGCCCGGCCGGGCCACCACCTACCACCGTGCGTCCTTTGCTCTGCTTCAACCCGCGCAACGGTGAGCGAGCGAAACCATTGCGCGGAGTGAAGCAGAGCAAAGGAGCCACCACACATACCCCGGCGGAGCCCGGCTGCGGCCAGGTCACGCAGCTCTGGGCGGCCTGTGTCGAAGTCCGGGGCCGGCCGGCGGCGGGCCTCGCGCGACGCCCGGCTGGACGCCGCCTGGACTCCGCCTCGACCGAGGACTTCGACACAGGCCCTGACCCCTACGGTCAGACCGAGATCCGACCGGCGCCTGCGCCGCCCGTCACGATCGACTTGACGTTGCTCGGGGTGTCCAGGGTGTACGAGTACGGGATGCCGGCGACGCTGCCGCCGGTCTGGCCGCTGCCCGAGTTGACGAAGTGGTTGTTGCGGGCCACCAGGGAGCCCGGGCCGGAGCTGCCCTCGCCCAGGTGGTACGGGTCGGGGGTGTTCTCGAAGTAGTTGCCCTCGACAAGCACGCCGGCGTTCATCGTGGACGCCACGCCGTAGCCGCGCACGTTGCTGTAGTAGTTGTTGTAGACGTGCACCGGGTTGCCGAAGCGGACCCGCGGGTGGCGCTGGTTGCTGCCGTCGAACCAGTTGTGGTGGTACGACACCCGCAGATGGCCGACGTCCTGGCTGGCGTTGTCGTCGCTGTGCCCGAGCAGCATCGACTTGTCATGGCCGTAGACCCGGTTCCAGGACACGGTGATGAAGTCGGAGCCGCGCTTGATGTCGACCGCGCCGTCGTAGCCGGCGGTGAAGGTGTTGTGGTCGATCCAGATGTTTGTGGCCGACTCCTGGACGTTGATCGCGTCATCGTCCCAGTTCCGGAAGGTCAGGTTCCGGATGATGACGTTACGGTCGCCGTTGATGTTGAAGCCGCAGCCGGCGATCGTGGCGCCTGAGTTGCCGAGGATCGTCTTGTTGGAGCGGACCCGCAGCATCCCCGAGCAGTTGATGGTGCCGGAGACCCGGATCACCGCCGCGCTGCTGGAGTTGAGCGCGCTGGTCAACGCCGAGGCGTTGGTGACGGTGGTGGTACCGGCATTGCCGCCGCCGGTGGTGCCGCCGTTCTGGGTGGCCCAGCCGACCAGCCCGGTCTGCGGGCCCGGGTTGGGCGGGGGAGTGGGATTGGTGCCGCCGCTGAGGCGCACCAGCTGCCACCGCTGGTTGGCGCCGTCCAGATCGGCGTACTGGGAGATCATCGCCCCGTCGGCCGTGGACCATCCCCACAGGTCGAGGACCTTGTTGCTGTGCCGGTTGACGAACCGCACGTCGCCGTTGGCGGAGTCCGCGAGCCGCCAGTGCTGCTTGGTGTCGCTGCTCGCCGTGACCTGGGTGACCTGCACCCCGTCGTTCGAGTTCGGGATGGCGACGACCTTGCCGGAGTGCCGGTTGCGCAGCTGGTAGTAGCCGCTGCCCACGTCGACGAACTGGAACTGCTGGTTGTTGCCGTCGAGACGGCTGAACTGCCGGATCTCACCACCGTCGGCGGTGGACCAGTTCCACAGATCCATGGCCTTGCCGCTGTGGCGGTTGACGAACACGTAGTAGGCGCCGGTGTCGACGGTCGCGGCGGCGGCCGGAGCGACGGTCACCGCGACGGCGGCGGCGGGCAGCGCGACGGCCGTCGCGGCCAGCACCGCCAACCGTCGCGTCAGGCGAGGCTTGACGTCTGCAAGCACGGTTTGTTCTCCTCATCCTCGATAAATGGGACGGATCGGATGACGCGTCGCGCACCGGCCGAACCGGCGATCACGGCCGGCCCGGACCGGTCCGTGACGTGGGCGGCCACGGCGGTTGAGGGGGTGGCGTGGGCCGTGGCGGACGCCCGGATGCGTCACCCGGTGCGGTCGGCAGGGGGTACGCCCCGGCGGTGGAGGCTGCCGTGCCCGGCGGCAGCGATGCCGTGGCGGTCGCAGGATGCGCCCTGCCGTGGGATGAACTGGTCGGAATGGCTCCCGCGCCCTAGCCCTGGGGAGGGCAAGCGCTTTCCCAGGTAATCACAGATCGACGTCGATGTAAATGTCGTACGCTAACATCGCGGCGACCTGCGAAAAGGACGATGCCCCCGGCTCCCGCGTGGGAGAGCCGAGGGCATCGGACGTACGGCTCAGCCGGCCTGCTCGGCCAACTGGAGGAACTGGCGCTTCGAGGCGAGCGCCTGCTCGGCCTCCTTGATCCGCCGGGAGTCACCTGCGGCCTGCGCCCGCGCCAGCCGCTCCTCTGCCTCCGCGACCTGCGAGCGCATCTGGGCCAGCAGCGGATTGTCCTCCCGGCTGGTGCGCCGCCAGGCCGAGTCCATCACCTCGCGGACCTTCTCGTCGACCGCGCGCAGCCGGCGCTCCAGCCCGGCGGCCGCCTCGCGCGGCACCCGACCGGCCTCGTGCCATTGCGCCTGGATCTCCCGCAGCTTCGCCTGGGCGCCCTTCGGGTCGCCGTCGATGTCGAGCGCCTCGGCCTCGGCGAGCAGTGCCTGCTTGCGCTCCAGGTTGGCGCGCTGCTCGTTGTCCCGGGCGGAGAAGACCTCGCTACGCCGGCTGAAGAAGGAGTCCTGGGCGGCCCGGAACCGCTCCCAGAGCCGCTGCTCGGCCTCCTTCGACGCGCGCGGCGCGGCCTTCCACTGCGTCATCAGGTTCTTGAGGTGGTTGGCCGTCGCCGCCCAGTCGGTTGATTCGGCGACCTTCTCGGCCTCGGCGACCAGCTCCTCCTTGACCGTCTGCGCCTGCTTGCGCTGCGCGTCGAGGGAGGCGAAGTGGGCACCCCGGCGGCGGGTGAAGCCGTCCCGCGCGGCCGCGAACCGCTTCCACAACTCGCCATCGGTCTTCTTGTCGACCCCTCGAATGGTCTTCCACTCGTCGAGGATCTCCTTGAGCCGGTCACCGGCGGTCTTCCAACCGGTCGACTCGGCAGCCAGCTTCTCGGCCTCCTCCACCAGGGCGGTCTTGCGGGCGAGGGCCTCGACGCGGGCGGCCTCCTTCGCCGCCCGGGCCTCACCGGCCTTCTCCTCGGCCACGGTGGCGAGCTTGTCGAGCCGGGTCGCCAGGGCGTCGATGTCGCCGACTACGTGAGCCTCGGGGAGGGAAGCACGGATCCGTCGGATGGTGGCGAGCGAATGGTTGGCGTCCGCCGCACCGGAGTTGAGCCGTGCCTCGGTCAGGTCCACCTCGGTCACCAGGTCGGCGAAGCGGCGTGCGAAGTGTGCCAGCCCTTCCTCCGGTGCTCCCGCCTGCCAGGATCCGACCACCCGCTCGCCTTCGGCGGTCTTGACGTAAACGGTGCCGTCCGCGTCCACCCGTCCGAAGGCAGTCCAGTCGCTCATGTGCCCATCCTCGTTCTCCCGGCACCAGGGAGCAGTCTCCCGGGCGCCGCCACGGCGCAGCCAAGTTTCTCCGGGCATTGTCACAGGTGCGCCCCGGTCCGCGTCGAGCGCCTATCGCCGACCGTGACCATACGGTGTCCTAGGGCCGGTCTGGGCCATCCGACCGGCGTGCCGCTTTCGACCGTACGGCGTACGTGCGGCGCGGTCGTCCTTCCCGGCGGCACGCGGCCACGCTGCCGGAGCGGACCGCTACGGTTGCCTGGTGCCACTGGTCGCCGCCGCCGTCTGTCCCCACCCGCCGCTGCTCATCCCCGAGATCGCCGGTGCCGCCGCGTCCGAGCTGGACGACCTGCGCGCCGCCTGTGACGCCGCCGTCGCCCGGCTGCTCGACTCGGAAGCGCGGACCGTCCTGGTGATCGGGGCCGGCGACCGCGGAGCCGACCTCGACTCTCCGTTCCGGGGCAGCTTCGCGCCGTGGGGGGTGCCGCTTGAGGTACGCCTCGGCGACCACCCCGACGGATTGGTGGGCAGCGACCATCTCCCGCTCAGCCTGCTGGTCGGCGCCTGGCTGCTCGGCCGGCGACCGCCGGCCAGGATCCGGGGCATGAGTTGGCGGATGACGACGGTCGGGGCCACCGACCCGGTCGAGACCTGCGCCGAACTCGGTGCCCGGCTCGGCCCGGACCAGCCGTGGGCGCTGTTGGTGATGGGGGACGGTTCGGCCTGCCGGGGTGAGAAGGCGCCCGGCTACGCCGATCCGCGCGCCGAGGCGTACGACGAGACGGTCGCGCGAGCCCTGGCCGACGCGGACGGCGACGCCCTGCTCGGCCTGGACCCCGCCCTGTCGACGCAGCTCAAGGTCGCGGGACGGGCGCCCTGGCAGGTGCTCGCCGGTGCCGCGCGAGCAGCGGGTGGTCGCTGGCGTGGCGAGTTGCGCTACCACGCCGCGCCCTACGGGGTGGGCTACCTCGTGGCGAACTGGGAGCGGCCGTGACCGCCCCGGGCACCGTGGTCGCGGTCGTCGGGCCGACGGCGGCCGGCAAGTCGGCGCTGAGCATCGCGCTGGCGCACGCGCTCGACGGTGAGGTGGTCAACGCCGACTCGATGCAGCTCTACCGAGGCATGGACATCGGCACGGCCAAGCTCACGGTCGCCGAGCGTGACGGCGTACCACATCACCTGCTCGACATCTGGGAGGTCACCGAGCCGGCCAGCGTGGCGGAGTACCAGCGGCTCGCCCGGGCGGCGGTCGACGACGTCCTCGCCCGGGGCCGGGTGCCGCTGCTGGTCGGTGGGTCCGGGCTGTACGTGCGGGCGGTGCTGGAACAGTTCGAGTTCCCCGGCACCGATCCGGCAGTGCGACAACGCCTGGAAGGCGAGTTGGCCGCGCTAGGGCCGGCCCCCCTGCACGCGCGACTGCGCGACGCCGACCCGGTCGCGGCGGCCGGCATCCTGCCCGGCAACGGCCGGCGCATCGTGCGCGCGCTGGAGGTGATCGAGCTGACCGGGGGGCCGTTCACCGCGGCGCTGCCGGAGCCGACGCCCTACTACCCGGCGGTGCAGATCGGCGTGGACCTGGACACCGCCCTGCTCGACGAGCGGATCGCGATGCGGGTCGACCGGATGTGGGCGGACGGGCTGGTCGCGGAGACCCGGAGACTGGTCGAGCGCGGCCTGCCGCACGGACGTACCGCGAGCCGGGCGCTCGGCTACCAGCAGGTGCTGCGTTTCCTGGGTGGGGAGCTGACCGAGACCGAGGCGTACGACGAGACGGTCCGGGCCACCCGCCGCTTCGTCCGCCGCCAGCGCTCCTGGTTCCGGCGCGATCCTCGGGTGCACTGGCTCGACTCGGCCGACCCGGGGCTGATCGGGGCCGCGATGCGGATCCTCGGTGCGGCTGCGCAATGATGGGAGCGTGGAGTTCACCAAGGGGCACGGCACCGGCAACGACTTCGTGATCCTGCCTGACCCGGACGGCGCGCTCGACCTGACGCCCGAACTGGTGGCGGCGATCTGCGATCGGCGGCGTGGTCTCGGCGGGGACGGCGTGCTGCGGGTGGTCCGCGCCGCGAAGCACACCGACGGCGCCGCCCTGGCCGGCGAGGCCGAGTGGTTCATGGACTACTGGAACTCCGACGGCTCCTTCGCCGAGATGTGCGGCAACGGTGCCCGGGTCTTCGTCCGGTACCTGCTGGCGAACGGGCTGGTCGTGCCGTCCGGCGAGGCACTGCCGGTGGCCACCCGGGCCGGCGTGGTGCGGGCACGGGTCGAGGGCGACGCCATCGCCGTCGAGATGCAACGACCCCGGCTGTACGGTGCCTCCGCCGCCGCCCTGGGCGGGCTGACCCTGCCCGGCACGGCGGTGGACGTCGGCAATCCCCACCTGGTCTGCTCGGTACCCGCCGGACTGGACCTGGCCGGGCTGGACCTGACCCGCGCCCCCGACATCGACCCGGCGGTCTTCCCCGCCGGGGTGAACGTCGAGTTCACCACCGCCGGCGCGCCGGTCTCCGGCGTCGACGCACACGTGCTGATGCGCGTCCACGAGCGTGGCTCCGCCGAGACGCTCTCCTGCGGCACCGGTGCCTGCGCGGTCGCCGCGGTGGCCCTGCGCGACGCCGACCAGGAGACCGGGACTGTCGCCGTGGACGTCCCCGGCGGCCGCCTCACGGTGACCGTCACCCCCGACTCCTGCTGGCTCTCCGGTCCCGCCCTCCTCGTCGCCACCGGCGAACTCACCCTCCCACCCCTGACTTAGCGTTGATCATGAGGTTGGCGGCGATCTCTTCAGCTGCCGTCGACCTCGTGATCAACCTGGGCGGTTGGGGTCCGAGGTCCGTCAGGGGGTGGCGGAGGCGGAGGCGGCGATCTCGGGCAGGTCGGCCGGGCCGGGGTCGGCGGCGGGCGGTGGGGTGACTGTGGGGTTCTGGGCGGCGGCGCGTACGGCGGCGGCGACCGCCGGAGCGACCCGGGAGTCGAAGACGCTGGGCACGATGACCGTGGGATTGATCTTTTCCTCGCCCACCACGTCCGCGATGGCCCGGGCGGCGGCGATCGCCATCTCCTCGGTGAACTCCTCGGCGTGCGCGTCGAGCATGCCGCGGAAGACGCCGGGGAAGGCGAGCACGTTGTTGATCTGGTTCGGCTGGTCGGAGCGGCCGGTGGCGACGACCGCGGCGTGCTTGCGCGCCTCCCGGGGGTCGACCTCCGGGTCCGGGTTCGCCAGCGCGAACACGATCGCGTCCTTCGCCATGGTGGCGATGTCGTCGCCGGTGAGCAGGTTCGGGGCACTCACCCCGATGAAGACGTCGGCGCCGGCGAGCGCACCGGGCAGGTCACCCGAGTAGCCGTCCCGGTTGGTGTTCTCGGCCAGCCACCGCCAGGCCGGGTTGAGATCGGTCTGCCCACGGTGCAGGGCGCCCTGCCGGTCGTACGCGATGATGTCGCCGACACCCTGGCGCAGCAGCAGCTTCATGATCGCAGTGCCGGCGGCGCCCGCGCCGGAGACGACCACCCGTACGTCCGCGAGCTGCTTGCCCACCACGCGCAGCGCGTTGGTCAGCGCGGCCAGCACGCAGATGGCGGTGCCGTGCTGATCGTCGTGGAAGACCGGGATGTCCAGCGCCTCGCGCAACCGGGCCTCGATCTCGAAGCACCGCGGCGCGGCGATGTCCTCCAGGTTGATCCCGCCGTACGCGGGCGCGATGGCCTTGACGATGGCGACGATCTCGTCGGTGTCCTGCGTGTCGAGCACCACCGGCCAGGCGTCCACCCCGCCGAAGCGCTTGAACAGCGCCGCCTTGCCCTCCATCACCGGCAGCGAGGCGGCGGGACCGAGGTTGCCCAGCCCCAGCACGGCCGAGCCGTCGCTGACCACCGCCACCGTGTTGCGCTTGATGGTCAGCCGCCGGGCGTCCGCCGGGTTGTCGGCGATCGCCTGGCAGACCCGGGCCACCCCGGGGGTGTACGCGCGCGACAGCTCGTCCCGGTTCCGCAGGGCGACCTTCGGACTCACCTCGATCTTGCCGCCGAGGTGCAGCAGGAAGGTACGGTCGGAAACCTTGCGCACGTCCACGCCGTCGAGCGCGCTCAGCGCGTCGACCACCTGGTCGGCGTGACCGGCGTCGGCGGTGTCGCAGGTCAGGTCGACGATCACGTTCGTCGGATCGGAGTCGACCACGTCCAGCGCGGTGACGATCGCCCCGGCCTCACCCACCGACGTGGTGAGCCGGCCGATCGAGGAGGCGTCGGCGGGCACGGCGATCCGGATCGTGATCGAGAATCCGGCACTGGGCAGTCGGGTCGTGGCCACGCAGGTCCCTCCGTCGGCGCTGAACGGCTCGTCCGCATTTCTACTCGCCCGCCCCGGGCAGCCGGCAGCCGCCCCCGCTCTCGCCGATCGGCGGGCGGGCATATACCAGGTGCAGCGGGCGTTGACACATGTCAGGATTACTCGGTACGTGCACAGAACGGACAGGAGAGATCGCTTGCGAGACCAGGAGACCTACGTTTCCATCCCCGACGACGAGCTCGACGCCACCACCGGCGAGTACGAGCTTTCCGAACGGCAGGCGCTACGACGGGTCCCCGGTCTCTCCACCGAGCTGACCGACGTCACCGAGGTCGAGTACCGACAGCTCCGGCTGGAGCGGGTGGTTCTGGTCGGCGTCTGGACCGAGGGCACCCAGGCCGACGCGGAGAACTCCCTCACCGAACTGGCCGCGCTGGCGGAGACCGCCGGCTCGCAGGTGCTCGAAGGGCTCATCCAGCGACGCAACCGTCCCGACCCGGCGACCTACATCGGTCGCGGCAAGGTCGACGACCTCGGTTCGGTGGTGCTCTCCGCCGGCGCCGACACGGTGATCTGCGACGGTGAGCTGTCCCCGTCCCAACTGCGTAACCTGGAGCAGCGCACCAAGGTCAAGGTGGTCGACCGCACCGCGCTGATCCTCGACATCTTCGCTCAGCACGCCAAGAGCAAGGAAGGCCGGGCGCAGGTCGAGCTGGCCCAACTGGAATACCTCCTGCCTCGGCTGCGTGGCTGGGGTGAGACGTTGTCCCGGCAGACCGGTGGGTCGGGCCGGGGCGGCGGTGCCGGCGGCGGCGTCGGCGTCCGCGGCCCCGGTGAGACCAAGCTGGAGACCGACCGACGGCGCATCCGCCACCGCATCGCCCGGCTCCGCCGGGAGATCAAGGCCATGCGGACGGTACGCGAGACCAAGCGCGCCCGCCGCACCCGCAACGCGGTGCCCGCGGTGGCGATCGCCGGCTACACCAACGCCGGAAAGTCCAGCCTGCTGAATCGCCTGACCGGGGCGGGCGTGCTGGTGGAGGACGCCCTGTTCGCCACGCTCGATCCGACCACCCGCCGGTCCACCACGTCCGACGGACGGGTCTACACCCTGAGCGACACCGTGGGCTTCGTCCGGCACCTGCCGCACCAGATCGTCGAGGCGTTCCGGTCGACGCTGGAGGAGGTCGCCGAGGCGGATCTGGTGGTGCACGTGGTCGACGGTGCCCACCCCGACCCGGAGGAGCAGGTCCGGGCCGTCCGCGAGGTGCTCGGCGAGGTCGGTGCCGATCGGTTGCCCGAGCTGCTGGTGGTCAACAAGATCGACGCGGCCGACGAGGAGACCCTGCTCCGACTCAAGCGGCTCTGGCCCGAGGCGGTCTTCGTCTCCGCGCATCGCGGTCGCGGCATCGACGGACTGCGCGAGGCGATCGAGCGGCGGCTGCCCCGCCCGGCGGTCGAGATGCGCGTGGTGCTGCCGTACGACCGGGGTGACCTGGTGGCCCGGCTGCACCGGCAGGGCGAGGTGCTCAGCACCGCCCACCTGCCCGAAGGGACGATGCTGCACGTACGGGTCAACGAGGCACTCGCGGCCGAGTTGGTGCCGTACGCCGACACGGCGCAGGCGGCCGGTATCACGCGGTAATTGTCGGTGGTGGCCGCACTGCCGCGTCACCCGACGGAAACCTGCGGCATGCGACACTTCTTTCATGCTCCGCACTGTTTCCTCCGTCACGGTTGCCCTCGGCCTGGTCGGGGCCACCGTGGCGGTCGCCGGTGCCGCGCTCGCCGCGCCCGGCCCGACACCCGCCAAGGCAGCATCTCCCGTGCTGGCGGCCCCCCCGGCCGCCGTGGTGGGGCCGCCGGTCACGGCGGCGGGCAAGAAGCAGTGCTCGGTCACCGACTCCCGGCTGCGTGAGCTGTCCGGCCTGGTGGCGACGAAGAACGGCTACGTCGTCATCAACGACAGCACCGAGCAGAACGACCGCAAGCAGGTCTTCTATCTCAACAAGGACTGCCAGGTCGTTCGCGAGGTCCCCTACTCCGGCGCAGGTCCTTTCGACACCGAGGATCTCGCCGTCTCACCGGACGGCAAGACGCTGTGGATCGCCGACACCGGCGACAACGTGACAAGCCGCGACCGCCGTGAGCGGGTGGCGGTCTGGAGCATGCCGATCGGCGGTGGCAGCCAACCGAAGCTGCATCGGCTGTCGTACCCGGACGGCAAGCCGCGCGATGCCGAGGCGCTGCTGATCGGCGACGACAAGCTGCCCCTGATCATCACCAAGGTCACCGCCGGCAAGGCCGAGATCTTCACCCCGGATGGGCCGCTCAAGACCGGTGACACCCAGCCCGTCCCGATGAAGAAGCTCGGCGACATCGAACTGCCGAGGACGGACACCGAGAATCCGCTGAGCACCTTCGGACGAGTCGCGATCACCGGCGCGGCCCGCTCCCTGGACGGCTCGCGGGTGGTCCTGCGCACCTACGCCGACGCCTTCGAGTACGACGTCTCCAACGGCGACATTGTCGCCGCCCTCACCACGGCCACCCCCCGGGTCACCGCCCTCGCCGACCCCTTCGGCGAGGCGATCGCCTACTCGACCGACGGGAAGACCTTCCTGACCGTCTCCGACGCCGGCCACCTGGAGGAGGACGACCCCGTCAACATCCTCAGCTACACCCCGTCCAAAGAGGGGCCGAAGGCCCTGGCGGATGATCCCGACGCGGCGCAGAAGTCCGGGCAGTCGTTCCTCGACGGGCTGACCCCGACCGACATCATGTACCTGATCGCCGCGGTCGGCGTGCTCGGAGCCCTGCTGGTCGGCGCGGGCATCTTCGGAATCCTGCGCGCCCGCAAGCGCCCGGCGCCAGCCGGCAGGAACCGCGACGGCGACGACGACGCCGCGAAGCGTAAGGGCGACGGTTTCGGCCCCGCCCAGGACCGGGGCCGTGGCGGAGTGTACGGCGGGGCAGCGGCCGGTGGCGTCTACGGGGGCTCGCCGGCTGGCGAGCGGCCCGGCGGTGGCGCGCGCCCGGGCGGCGTCTACGGCGGCGGTGGCCGACCGGCCGCCGGCAACGGTGCTCGGCCGGGGCAGGGCGGCGGAGGCGTCTACGGCGGCGGCCGGCCCGGCGGTGAAGGTGCTCCGGTCTACGGCGGGAGGCCGGGAGGCGGTCGAGCGTCCGGCGGTGGCGGACGCCCCGGCGGCGGTGTCTACGGAGGCGGTGGCGCACGCGGCGGCGGACAGCCCGGCGGGGGAGGGCGCGCGGAACCACCCCGGCGTGGTGGCCCGGCTGAGCCGGACTACCGGGGACGACGCTCCGGGCGCTACCGGGAGGACGACAACGGGCCGTACGGGCAGGTGCGCGGCGGCAACTACGGCTACCGGGGCGACCGGTACTGACCTGACCGGTACCGGCATCGGGCCGGTACCGGTCGTGGATCGTCGAGTCAGATGCGGCGTAGCACCGCGACCACCCGGCCCATGATGGTGGCGTCGTCGCCGGGGATCGGGTCGAAGGCCGGATTTTGCGGCATCAGCCAGACGTGACCGTCACGTCGGCGGTAGGTCTTCACCGTCGCCTCGCCGTCCAGCATGGCGGCGACGATCTCGCCGGAGTCCGCGGTCGGCTGCTGGCGGACGACCACCCAGTCGCCGTCGCAGATCGCCGCGTCGAGCATCGAGTCGCCCTTGACCTGGAGCATGAAGACCTCACCTTCGCCGACCAGCTCGCGCGGCAGCGGGAATACGTCCTCCATCGACTGCTCGGCGAGGATCGGCCCACCGGCGGCGATGCGGCCGAGCATCGGAACATAGGCCGGGGTGGGCCGCTGGGAGCGGGTCAGCTCGTCGTCGACGTCGTTCGGGGAGCGGACGTCGACCGCCCGGGGCCGGTTGGGGTCGCGGCGGAGGAAACCCTTCTTCTCCAGCTCCTTGAGCTGGTAGGCGACGCTGGACGGGGAGACCAGCCCGACCGCCTCACCGATCTCGCGCACGCTCGGCGGGTAGCCGTGACGCTCCACCCAGGTGCGGATGAAATCCAGGATGCGTCGCTGCCGGGCGGTCAGGTCGACCGTCGCCGGGTCGGGAAAGCTGCTGACCACCGGCGTCACCGGACGCACGGCCGGCTGGCCGGAGCGGGCACGGGCGACACTCCGGCGTCGGGCGGCCGGGGGGCCCGCCTCGACGCTCTGCTGCGGGCTCTGTGGCCGGTTGGCCCGGTCCTCGGTCACGTCCGTCCTCCCTGGTCGGCGCTGAGTGCCTCGGCGGCTCGTGGTGCGCACGGTGATCTAATGACCGGTGGGTCGACCATGGTCACCTCCGGTTGTTCATGACCGTATAGGTGAGATCGGTCTTTTTCAAACATCTGTACGACCTTCCACTGCGTGTCGATGCGGAAAATCAGCACGGCCGTGGCTCCGTACTGATAAATAGTACGGGTGTTCGAGTGGGTGTGAATTGTCGATGCTCGCGAAGGGCTGGCGGTAACCGGCGTGGCCCAGTCCGCGTTGGGTTCTCCGGTTGCGGAGAGCGGGTGGTGCGGGTGGGGTTTCGGGTGACGCGCCGGACACGCCGACCAACTTGACCCCGGATCGTCGGCGGCATACGGTCGACCCCTAGATGTAGTAGTCACATGGGCGTAAGTTGCCTACAGGTTGGGTTCGACTACCGACCGCACTCCCGTACCGCCGAGCCGGCGACCATCCTGCGGGGATGGCTCCGGCTTACCGAGGCGTGCCCGGAGGGCGGGGCGGTCGGGCCCGTGGTCGATCGAGGAGGTCGGGCGATGCGGTGTCCGTACTGCCGGCACGCCGACTCCCGGGTGGTCGACTCGCGCGAGGCCGACGACGGCCAGCTGATCCGGCGGCGGCGATCCTGCCCCGAGTGCGGCAAGCGGTTCACCACCGTCGAGGAGGCGGTGCTCGCCGTGGTCAAGCGCAGCGGCGTGACCGAGCCGTTCAGCCGGACGAAGATCATCGGCGGGGTGCGCAAGGCGTGTCAGGGCCGGCCGGTCGACGAGGACTCGATCGCGCTGCTGGCGCAGCGGGTCGAGGAGACCGTCCGGGCCAAGGGGGCAGCCGAGATCCCCAGCCACGACGTGGGGCTGGCCATCCTGGGCCCGCTGCGGGACCTGGACGAGGTCGCCTACCTGCGGTTCGCCAGCGTCTACCGGTCGTTCGACTCGCTCGCCGACTTCGAGCGGGAGATCGAGACGCTACGGGCCGCCGCGCGTGCCCGAGAGGCTGCCGGCGCCGAGCCGGCCAGCGCGCAGTGATTTTTCAGCAGTAGCAGTGACAGTCGGATCGCGCGGCGGACCCGTGCGGACGAGGGGGCGGATGAGATGCCGGGGGACGGTGTGACAACAAGCAGGTCACGAAGCAAGGCAGGCGCGGGGCTCAAGGTCGAGCGGGTCTGGACGACCCCCGGGGTGCACCCGTACGACGAGGTCACCTGGGAGCGCCGCGACGTCGTGATGACGAACTGGCGGGACGGCTCGATCAACTTCGAGCAGCGGGGGGTGGAGTACCCGGAGAGTTGGAGCGTCAACGCGGCCAACATCGTGACCACCAAGTACTTCCGGGGCGCGGTGGGGACCCCGGAACGCGAGTGGTCGCTCAAGCAGTTGATCGACCGGGTGGTCACCACCTACCGCACCGCAGGTGAGGAGTACGGCTACTTCGCCTCCCCGGCCGACGCCGAGGTCTTCGCGCACGAGCTGACCTGGATGCTGCTGCACCAGGTGTTCAGCTTCAACTCCCCGGTCTGGTTCAACGTCGGCACCCCCTCGCCTCAGCAGGTCAGCGCCTGCCTGCCGTACGACTCGCTGGTCAGCACCCCCGGCGGGCTGGTGCCGATCGGCAAGCTTGTCGAAGAGGGTGCCGTCGGCGCCAAGGTCTACGACGGCACCGGCCTCACCAGCATCGTCGCCGTCAAGGCGAACGGGGTGCGCGACGTCCTCCGACTGCACACCAAGGCGGGCTACACGCTCGATGTCACGCCGGACCACGTGGTGTGGAAGAGCACGGGCAGCGGCACCGGTGAATGGGTCGAGGCCGGCACCCTCAACCCGGGCGACAAGCTCGAATGGCACCGCACCTACGCCTACGGCGAAAGTGAACTGGAGCTGCGCGAGGTCCGCGAGGCCGCGTTGGCCGGCTGGTTGCAGTCGGACGGCTTCGTCGGCCAGTACGCCGAGGGCACCAACCGGTCGCTGACGATCGAGGCGATGACCGTCAACGACGACGAACTGGACTGGGTCACCACCACCCTCGACGAGGTGTTCCCTGGCGCGCACCGCAAGGAGCGCTCGGTGACCACCCAGGACCAGAACCTCGACTGCCGGCGTATCCGCCTCTACGGCGAGCACCTTCGCCCGTTTGTGGAGAGGTGGGACCTGCTGACCCGGGGTACCGACATGCGGGTGCCGCAGCGGCTGTTCACCGCGCCGTTGCCGGTCGTCGCCGGGTACCTGCGCAGCATCTTTCAGGCCGAGGGCTACGTCTCGGCGCGCGAGCGGTCCACGCTCGTCGCGGCGGACATGATCTCGGAGGAGCTGATCCGGGGCGTGCAGAGCCTGTTGCTGCGCTTCGGGATCTTCTCCCGGGTGTCGTTCAAGGCCGATTCGCGTCCGGATCGCAAGGGCGTGTGGACGGTCCGCATCCAGAACGACGGCGACCGGGACCTTTTCGCCACCCACATCGGGTTCGTCGGCGCGGAGAAGATGGCCAAGCTCGAAGCGGGCTTCGCCAAGCCGGGCCGGCCCGCTGCGGAGGTCAAGCGGCTGGAGATCGACCGGATCGAGCCGATCGGGTCGATGGAGGTCTACGACATCCAGACCGAGAGCGGCGAGTTCCTGGCCGGCAACCTGCGGGTGCACAACTGCTTCATCCTCGCCGTCGACGACTCGATGGATTCGATCCTCGACTGGTACAAGGAGGAAGGACTCATCTTCAAGGGTGGCTCCGGTTCCGGGGTCAACCTGTCCCGGATCCGCTCCTCCCGGGAGCTGCTCTCCTCCGGCGGCACCGCCTCCGGTCCGGTCAGCTTCATGCGCGGCGCCGACGCCAGCGCCGGCACCATCAAGTCCGGTGGCGCCACCCGACGCGCGGCCAAGATGGTCATCCTTGACGTCGACCACCCCGACATCGAGGAGTTCGTGGTCACCAAGGCGCGCGAGGAAGACAAGATCCGGGCGCTGCGTGACGCCGGGTTCGACATGGACCTCGGCGGCTCCGACATCGTCAGCGTGCAGTACCAGAACGCCAACAACTCGGTCCGGGTCTCCGACGAGTTCATGTCGGCGGTGGAGAACAGCGGCACCTTCGACCTGCGCGGCCGGCTCGACGGCGCGGTGATCGACACCATCGACGCCAAGAACCTGTTCCGCACCATCTCCCAGGCCGCCTGGGAGTGCGCCGACCCGGGCCTCCAGTACGACGACACCATCAACGACTGGCACACCTGCCC
Organism: Micromonospora sediminimaris; assembly: GCF_016863575.1. Classification (NCBI taxonomy): domain Bacteria; kingdom Bacillati; phylum Actinomycetota; class Actinomycetes; order Micromonosporales; family Micromonosporaceae; genus Micromonospora; species Micromonospora sediminimaris. The sequence goes on along the minus strand of NZ_BOPD01000030.1, from coordinate 12,584 downwards.
GGAGACCGGCCGGATCACCGCGTCGAACCCGTGCTCGGAGTACCTGCACCTGGACAACTCCTCGTGCAACCTGGCCTCGCTGAACCTCATGAAGTTCCTCCGCGCCGACGGCGGCTTCGAGGTGGAGAAGTTCGTCAGGTCGGTCGAGCTGGTCATCACCGCGATGGACATCTCAATCTGCTTCGCCGACTTCCCGACCCAGAAGATCGGCGAGACCACCCGGGCGTACCGGCAGCTCGGCATCGGCTACGCCAACCTGGGCGCCCTGCTGATGGCCTCCGGCCTGCCGTACGACTCGGACCAGGGGCGTTCGCTCTCCGCTGCGATCACGTCGCTGATGACCGGCACGGCGTACCGCCGCTCGGCCGAACTGGCCGGCATCGTCGGCGCGTACGACGGCTACGCCCGCAACGCGGAGCCGCACAAGCGGGTGATGCGCAAGCACGCCGCGGCCAACGACGAGATCAAGCCGTCCGGCACGGTGGCCACCGCACTGGTCCGCGAGGCCACCAGGCAGTGGACGCTCGGCAACAAGATCGGTGACAAGAACGGCTGGCGCAACTCCCAGGCCAGCGTGCTCGCGCCGACCGGCACCATCGGCCTGATGATGGACTGCGACACCACCGGAGTGGAACCGGACCTGGCGCTTGTCAAGTTCAAGAAGCTGGTCGGCGGCGGCTCGATGCAGATCGTCAACCAGACCGTGCCGCGCGCCCTGCGCTCGCTCGGGTACCCGGAGGAGCAGGTCGAGGCGATCGTCGAGCACATCGCCGACCAGGGTCACGTGGTGGACGCCCCCGGCCTCAAGCCGGAGCACTACCCGGTCTTCGACTGCGCGATGGGCGAGCGCTCCATCGCGCCGATGGGCCACGTGCGGATGATGGCGGCGGTTCAGCCGTTCATCTCCGGCGCCATCTCCAAGACGGTCAACATGCCGGAGCAGGCCACCGTCGAGGACGTCGAAAAGATCTACTTCGAGGGCTGGAAGCTCGGCCTGAAGGCGCTGGCGATCTACCGGGACAACTGCAAGGTCGGCCAGCCGCTGTCGGCGGCGAAGAAGAAGGCCGCCGAGCCGGAGGCGACCTCCACCACTGTCGAGCCGGTGGTGGAGAAGGTCGTCGAGTACCGCCCGGTGCGCAAGCGGCTGCCGAAGAAGCGCCCGTCGGAGACCATCTCCTTCTCCGTGGGCGGGGCCGAGGGCTACCTCACCGCCTCGTCGTACCCGGACGACGGCCTCGGCGAGGTCTTCCTCAAGATGTCGAAGCAGGGCTCCACCCTGGCCGGGGTGATGGACGCCTTCTCGGTGGCCATCTCCATCGGCCTGCAGTACGGCGTGCCGCTGGAGACGTTCGTCAGCAAGTTCACGAACATGCGTTTCGAGCCGGCCGGTATGACCGACGACCCGGACGTGCGGATGGCCGCCTCGGTGATGGACTACATCTTCCGTCGCCTGGCGTTGGACTTCCTGCCCTACGAGCGCCGCGCCGAACTGGGCATCTTTACCGCCAAGGAGCGGGCCGCCCAGCTCGCCGCCGAGGCCGAGGCCGAGGCGAGCGGCGCGGACCTGACCGCGATGGCCGCCTCCGCCCCGGTGGAGGCCAAGCCGGAGGAGCCGAAGGCCGGAACGGTCGCCCAGCCAGCCCAGGAACTCGCCGACGTCGCCGCGGTCAAGCCGGCACCGCCGGTCGGTTCCAGCACCGAGCTGCTGGAGGCCGTGATCGGCAAGGCCGCCGACGCGCCGCTCTGCTTCACCTGCGGTACGAAGATGCGCCCGGCCGGTAGCTGCTACGTCTGCGAGGGCTGCGGCTCCACAAGCGGCTGCAGCTGACCGAGTACGCAACGAGCCCCGGGCGGTGGATTGCCCGGGGCTCGTTCGTCTCTTGCGATCTTGGACTGAAACCGCCGTTCCAGGGGCACTTCCGTACCAAGATTGGCTGCACCGGCGCGAAGCCGGCTTGTTCGGCGTACTGCATGACGTAGGTCTTCACGCAGCCGGTGACGGCGGTCAGCGCCCGGGAGAGCCGGACCTGCCAGGTGCCGAGGCCCGCCGCCTCCGTGTCGGTCAGTTCGGCAATCGACGTGACGTGCCGGCGGGGTACGAGCACCAGCCAGCCGGGTAGCCGGCTGTCGAACGCGTGCACCACCCGCCAGTGCTCGTCGACGTCGACGCGTTCCCGCGGCGGCAGTGCGTCGAACCGCTCCTCACTGCGACACACATAGCAGTCCATCCCGCGACCGTATCGGCAGCACTTCGCGATATACGTCACCGCTTACCGGTACGGCTTTGTTGCGATGATCGACCACATGAGGATCGCTCAGCGCTACGTCTGGTTCGCCGAACGCGAGGCGCGCGGGGTTTCTCCCTCGTACGAGCGGCTGGCCCACGCGGTGTCCCGCGACGAGGAACTGCTCAGCCTGCTCGGCACCCTGCCGGAGGCCAAGCAGCAGCCTAACCTCCTCTTCGGCGTGGTACGCCTGCTCGGCGGGCCGGTCGACGCACCGGCCGCGTTCCATGACTACCTGGTGGTCAACTGGTCGACGGTGGAGGCGGAGGTCCGTACCCGGGTCACGCAAACCAACGAGGCCGGTCGCTGCGCCGTACTGCTGCCGTTGCTCGCGGCGCTTCCGCAGCCGGTTGCCTTGCTGGAGGTCGGTGCCTCCGCCGGTCTCTGCCTCTACCCGGACCGGTACGCGTACCGGTACACCGGCAGCGCACCCGGTGGCCACCTGATCGGCACGGAGGAGCCGGTGCTCAACTGCGTGGCCACGAACCTGACGCCGCCGGAGCACCGGCCGGAGGTGGTGTGGCGAGCCGGTCTGGACCTGAATCCGCTCGACGTGACCGATCCTGCTGACCTGGCCTGGCTCGACGCCCTGATCTGGCCGGAGCACGAGCACCGCCGGAACCGGCTGCGGGCGGCGGCGGCCGTCGCAGCCGCCGACCCGCCGCTGCTGGTTCGTGGTGACCTGGTCGACGATCTGCCGGCGCTGGCCGCGCAGGCACCGGCCGATGCCACCCTGGTGGTCTTCCACACCAGCGTGCTCTATCTGGTGCCGACGCCGCGCCGGTCGGCCTTCGCCGAGGAGGTACGCCGTCTGCCCGGCCACTGGATCGCCAACGAGGGGCCGAGCGTGCTGCCGTACGCCGCACTGCCACAGCCACCGAGCGACGCGCACCTCAACGTGCTCGCGCTCGACGGGCAGCCGCTGGCCTGGACGCGCGGACACGGGCAGGAGATCACCTGGTTCGGCTAGCCGTGCCCAGTATCTGTGGGGGCGGTGACCTCGCTGAGACGGGTGCTGAGGAAGTCGCGTTCGGCATCGTTGTCGACCAGATCCAGGGCATTCCGGTACGCCTGCGCCGCCTCGGCGTCGCGGCCGAGCCGGCGCAGCAGGTCGGCCCGGATCGCCGGCAGGTAGTGATAGCCGGCCAGCCGCGGGTCCTGGGCGAGAGCGTCGACCTCGGTGAGCGCCACGGCCGGTCCGTCCACCATCGACACCGCCACCGCCCGGTTCAACGACACCACCGGCGAGGGCCAGCGGTCCAGCAGCATGTCGTAGAGCTTGACGATCTGCGGCCAGTCGGTCGCCGCGTAGCTGGGCGCGAGGGCGTGCAGCGAGGCGATGGCGGCTTGCAGCGCGTACCGGCCGGTGCGTCCGGTGCGGAACGTGTCGAGCACCAGGCGACGCCCCTCAGCGATGGCGTCCCGGTCCCAACCGGAACGGTCCTGATCCTCCAGCCGCAGCAGCCGGCCCTCGGCGTCGGTACGGGTGGCCCGGCGTGCGTCGGTGAGCAGCAGCAGCGCGAGCAGCCCGCGTACCTCCGGCTCGTCGGGTAGCAGGGCCGCCAGCGTCCGGGCCAGGTGCAGCGCGCGGTCGGCCAGGTCGGCGCGGAGCAGCTCGTCGCCGGTGGGCGCGGTGTGTCCGGTGGTGTAGAGCAGGTGTACGACGGCGAGCACCGGGTCGAGCCGTTCGGGTAGTTCGGTGGCCTCGGGAACCCGGTAGGGGATCCGGGCGGCGGCGATCTTCTTCTTGGCGCGGGTGACGCGCGCCGCCATGGTCGGTTCGGGGACCAGGAAGACGCTGGCGATGTCGGCGGTGCTCACGCCGCAGACCAGGCGCAGGGTGAGCGCGACCTGCGCCTCCCGGGCGAGCGCCGGATGGCAGCAGGTGAAGACGAGACGCAGCCGGTCGTCCGGCACGGCCACCTCGTCCGGGACGTCCGGCTCGGCCTCGTTCGGCTCCACAAGCAGCGGCAGTTTCGCGCGGAGCACCTGCCGTCGGCGTAGTACGTCGACTGCCTTCCGGCGGGCCGTCGCGGTGAGCCACGCGCCGGGCCGCTCCGGTACGCCGTCCCGGCCCCAGGTGCCGAGCGCGGCCACGTACGCCTCTTGGACGCTCTCCTCGGCGAGGTCGAAGTCACCGGCGACGCGCGCCGTGGCGGCGAGCACGAAGGTCCACTCGCGGCGGTGCGCGTCCGCGACGGCCCGTTCGACCTCGGCTGCCGTGGCCGGCACGACGGTCCGCTCGCCGTCGCTCACTCGGCGGGCGGCTCGAACAGCGGCCGAACCTCCACCCCGCCGTGAATGGTGGCCGGGTTCAACTTGGCGATCTGCACAGCGGCGTCCAGGTCGGGCGCCTCCAGGACGAAGAACCCGGCGACGACCTCCTTGGCCTCGATGAACGGGCCGTCGGTGACGAGGTCGCCGCGTACCGCGGTGGCGGTGGTGCTCGGTTGCAGGGCGTAGCCCGTCACGATCTGCCCGCCCAGCTCGGCCACCTGCGCGGGATACCGCTCCAGCAGGGCGACGTAGTCGGGGGTGAGGTCCATCGGATCGGCCGGTGCCGGCGAGTAGATCACGACTGCGTACTGGGCCATGAGGTCTCCTTCATCGACTTCGGGAAAACCTAGACTGCCGGTGATGAGCGGAGAACGACGGCCCCTGGCGGCACGGCCACTGACCGAGCCGCATCCTTCGCGGTTGCCGCCCGATCACCCCGGCCGGCAGCACATCCTCACCGCGCACGCCGAAGCCTTGGCCGCGGGCGACGCCGGCTACCTCGACCCGGACACCGGCCTGTTCGTCCTCACGGCCGGATTCCTGGCCCGGCGCGGCACCTGCTGCGGCCGGGGCTGTCGCCACTGCCCGTACGTGAGCTGAGAGACCGCCTTCGGGTCAGGCGGCGGCGACGAAGACCCGGGAGGCGATCTCCCGGGGCAACCGGACGCTCTCGCCGGAGCGGTCGATCGACACGGAATCGCGCTCCTGCGCGACCGTCACCGTGGCACCCGGGTCGACGCCGGCCGCGTGCAGTTGACGGAGCACCTCGGCGTCGGTTTGTACGCTCTCGCAGATTCGGCGTACGACGACAGTGCCGGTCAGGCCGGGGAAGGCCAGGTTTCGCTCGCCGTCGATCGGTTCGGGCTCGGCCTGGCCCGGCGAGCCCAACTCGTCCAGACCCGGGATCGGGTTGCCGTACGGCGACCGGGTCGGCCGGTTGAGCAGGTCGTAGACCCGCTTCTCGACCGCGTCGCTCATCACGTGCTCCCAGCGGCAGGCCTCTTCGTGGGCCTCCTCGTAGGGCATCCCGATCACGTTGACCAGCAGCAGCTCGGCGAGCCGGTGTTTGCGCATCACCGAGACGGCGGCGCTGCGTCCCTGCTCGGTGAGGCTGAGGTGCCGGTCACCTTCGACGGTGAGCAGGCCGTCGCGTTCCATCCGGGCGACGGTCTGACTGACCGTGGGGCCGCTCTGGCGCAGGCGTTCGGCGATCCGGGCGCGCAACGGAGGCACGCCCTCCTCCTCGAGTTCGAGGATCGTACGCAAGTACATTTCGGTCGTATCGACCAGGTCGTGAGACTTCATGGTTTCAGCGGCCCTCCAGCCTTGATGGTACCCTCCCGCGCCCCGGACGTCTGTCGCCGAACCGTAGGGAATGTCACTCATGGTGTTGACTGTGGGCCATGTCCGCTACTGACGATCTTCTGGTCGAGGCCGAGCGGCTCGCCGCCGAACTCGAAGGAACCGACCCGCCGACCCTGCTCGATGTCCGCTGGCGTCTGGCCGGGGCACCCGGACGGGACGACTACCTGGCGGGACACCTGCCGGGCGCCGTCTTCGTCGACCTGGACACCGCGCTGTGCGGCGCTCCCGGCCCGGCCGGGCGGCATCCGCTGCCCGAACCGGTCGCGCTGGAGGCGGCGTTGCGGGCGGCCGGCGTGCGGACCGGTCATCCCGTGGTGGTGTACGACGGTGGCGACGGCATGTCGGCGGCCCGAGCCTGGTGGACGCTGCGCTGGGCGGGGCATCGACCGGTCCGGCTGCTGCACGGCGGCTACCCGGCCTGGACGGCGGCCGGCCTGCCGGTCAGCACCGACCAACCCGCTCCGCGGCCGGGTGACGTGACCGTTCGCCCGGGAGCCCTGCCGGTGCTGGACGCCGCGGCAGCCGCTCGTCTGGCGGCCGGCGACGGTGTCCTGATCGACGTGCGGGCCGCGCCCCGCTACCGGGGCGAGCACGAGCCCATCGATCCGGTCGCCGGCCACATCCCCGGCGCGGTGAATCTGCCCGCCCCCGAGTATGTCGCCGAGGGGCGCTTCCCGGCTGCCGAGGCGCTGCGGGACCGTTTCGTCGCTGCCGGCGTGGCCGCCGAGGCGCCGGTCGGGGCGTACTGCGGATCCGGGGTGACCGCGGCCCAGGCCGTGTTCGCGTTGCATCTGGCCGGCCGCCCGGACGCCGCGCTCTACGTCGGCTCGTGGAGCAACTGGGTCGCCGACCCGGACCGACCGGTGGCCACCGAACCGACGCCTGACCGGTCCGACGCCTGACCGACCGCGTCGGCGACCGGCGGGCGCGGACCGCGGGCAACGTGTGACCGGTCGGCGGCCCGGCTGCCGGGCCGCCGACCGGCCCTCGTGCGACCATGGGCAGATGTCCGACGACACGGTGGTGGTGTGGGACGAGTCGCTGCTCGCCTACGACCTCGGTGACCACCCACTCGATCCGGTGCGGGTGGAGTTGACCATCGCCCTCGCTCGGGAACTGGGCATCCTGGAACGGGCCGGGGTGCGGCTGGTGCCGCCGGTGCCCGCCGACGACGACCTGCTCACCCGGGTGCACGACCCGCGCTACCTCGACGCGGTCCGGATCGCGCCGCGCGACCCGCTCTTCGCCGGGTTCGGTCTGGGCACTTCGGACAATCCCGTCTTCGACGGGATGCACGAGTCCAGCGCGCTTGTCGCCGGGGCGAGCGTGATCGCGGCCGAGGCGGTGTGGCGGGGTACGGCCCGCCGGGCGGTCAACGTCGCCGGTGGCCTGCACCACGCGATGCCTGCTCGCGCCGCCGGCTTCTGTGTCTACAACGACCCGGCGGTGGCCATCGCCCGGCTGCTCGACCTGGGGGCCGAGCGCATCGCGTACGTCGACATCGACGTGCACCACGGCGACGGGGTGCAGCAGATCTTCTGGGACGACCCCCGGGTGCTGACGGTCAGCCTGCACGAGACTCCGCTCGCCCTCTTCCCCGGCACCGGTTTCCCCGACGAGACCGGTGGCCCGAACGCCGCCGGCACCGCGGTCAACATCCCGTTGCCGCCCGGGGTCCAGGACGCCGGTTGGCAGCGTGCCTTCCACGCGGTCGTGCCGTCGGTCCTCCGGGCGTTCCGCCCACAACTTCTGTTCACCCAGTGCGGGGCGGACGCCCATCGCGTCGACCCCCTGGCCGACCTGCACCTGTCCGTCGACGGGCAGCGCGCCACCTACCTGGCGTTGCGGGCGCTCGCCGACGAGTTGTGCGACGGACGCTGGGTGGCCACCGGCGGTGGCGGGTACGCCCTGGTCGAGGTGGTGCCCCGGGCCTGGACGCATCTGCTGGCGGTGGCCACCGGCGCGCCGTTGGATCCGGCGACGCTGACCCCGCCGGCCTGGCGGGAACTGGCCACGGCCCGCCGGCCCGGCCTCGACGTACCGCTGCGGATGACCGACGACGTCGACCCGGGCTACGAGCCGTGGCAGCCCACCGGGGAGCCGAGCCCGGTGGACCGGGCGATCGCGGCGACCCGGAAGGCGGTCTTCCCGCTGCTCGGCCTCGACCCGCACGATCCGCGTGACTGACTGAGCCGGCCGGGGAGGGCCGTCCGAGGTGACCACAGCCGAACACACCGTGGACGTGCTGCTCAGCGACGGCAGCACGGTCCAGTTGCGACCGATCGCGCCGTCCGACGCGCCCGAGATCGTGGCGATGCACTCCCGGTTCTCCGAACGCACCCGCTACCTGCGCTACTTCTCGCCGTACCCGCGGATCCCGGAGCGGGATCTGCGCCGCTTCGTCAACGTCGACCACCGTGACCGGGAGGCGTTCGTGGTCCTGGCCGGCGACCGGATCGTCGCCGTGGGCCGCTACGAACGGCTCGGCCCGGCCTCGCCCGACGCCGAGGTGGCCTTCGTGGTCGAGGACGCCTACCAGGGGCGGGGCATCGGATCGGTGCTGATGGAGCATCTCGCCGACGCCGCCCGCCGGGCCGGGATCGTCAACTTCGTGGCCGAGGTGCTCCCGGCCAACGGGCAGATGCTGCGGGTCTTCGCCGACTTCGGGTACCAGATCCAGCGCCAGTTCGCCGACGGGGTGGTGCACCTCAGTTTTCCGATCGCGCCCACCGAGACGACCCTGGAGGTGCAGCGCGGGCGGGAGCATCGCACCGAGGCGCGGTCCGTCGCCCGGCTGCTCGCCCCACGTGGCGTTGCCGTCTACGGTGCCAGTGCCACCGGTCAGGGTGTGGGGGCCGCGGTGCTCGGGCACCTGCGCGATGGCGGGTTCACCGGGTCGGTGGTGCCGGTGCACCCGAGCGCCGCGCGGGTGGCCGGGCTGCCCGCGTACCCGTCGGCGGCCGGCGCCGGGCTACCGGTCGACCTGGCGGTGGTGGCGGTGCCCCCGGAGGCCGCCGCGTCGGTGGTCGCCGACGCCGCGGCGGCCGGGGCGCACGGCCTGGTCGTGATCTCCGCCGGCTTCGCCGAGGCTGGTGTCGAGGGCGCCGCCGCGCAGCGTGCCCTGGTCCGCGCGGCCCACGCCGCGGGCATGCGGGTGATCGGCCCGAACTGTCTGGGGGTGGCCAACACCGACCCGGGCGTACGCCTCAACGCCACCCTCGCCCCGCGCCTGCCGGTGCCGGGCCGGGTCGGCATCTTCAGCCAGTCCGGTGCGTTCGGTGTGGCGCTGCTGGCGGAGGCGGACCGGCGGGGGCTCGGTCTGTCCAGCTTCGTCTCGGCCGGGAACCGGGCCGATGTCTCCGGTAACGACCTGTTGCAGTACTGGCAGGACGACCCCGGCACCGACGTGATCATGCTGTACCTGGAGACCTTCGGTAACCCGCGCAAGTTCGCCCGGCTGGCCCGGCGTATCGGCCGGGACAAGCCGGTGGTGGCCTTGGCCTCGCCGGCCCGCCCGCCGGGTGTCGGTGACGTCGCCGGCCCGGACGCCACGGCGGTCAGCGCGCTGTTCGCCCAGTCCGGGGTGATCCGGGTGGACACCGTCGGTGAGCTGCTCGACATCGGGGTGCTGCTGGCCAACCAGCCGCTGCCGGCCGGTGACCGGGTCGGCGTGGTCGGTAACTCCTCGGCGCTGACCGGTCTCGCGGCCACCGCCTGCGCAACCCAGGGGCTCACCGTCGCCGACGGCTACCCGCGGGATGTCGGTCCGAGGGCCAGCGCGGCCGAGTTCGCCGAGGCGTTGGCCGGAGCCGCCGCCGACGATGCGGTCGACGCGCTGGTGGCGCTCTTCGCCCCGCCGCTGCCCGGCCAGTTCACCGGCACCGAGGCCGATTTCACCGCTGCCCTGCCGGCGGCGCTCTCCGGTGGCAAGCCGGCGGTGGCCACCTTCCTGGTCGGCCGTGCCCCGGCCGGGATGCCCTCCTACCCGAGCGTGGAGGAGGCGGTCCGGGCGCTGGCCCGGGTCACCGCGTACGCGCAATGGCTGCGTCGGCCGACCGGAACCCTGCCGGAACTGCCCGGCGTCGACCCGGCGGCGGCGCAGGCGGCGCTGCGGGCTGACGACACCGACATGGCGGCGTTGTTGGCCGCGTACGGCATCGACGTGGTCGAGTCGGTGCCGGTCTCGTCGGTCGACGAGGCGGTCGAGGTGGCCACCCGGCTCGGGTTCCCGGTGGCGCTCAAGGCCGCAGCCCCGGGATTGCGGCACCGCCTCGACCTCGGTGCGGTCCGCCTCGACCTGCCGGACGCCGCCACCGTGCGCCGCGCCTGTGCGGAGCTGTCGGCGGCCTTCGGTTCGGACGTCCTGGTGCAGCCGATGGTGCCGCCCGGCGTGGCCTGTGTCGTGGAGTTGGTCGAGGATCCGGCGTTCGGGCCGGTGGTTGGATTCGGGCTGGGTGGGGTCGCCACGGACCTGCTCGGTGATCGGGCGTGGCGAGCCGTGCCGTTGACCGACCGGGACGCGGCCGAGCTGGTCGACGCGCCCCGGGCGGCACCGTTGCTTCGTGGCCATCGGGGAGCCGCGCCGGTCGATCGCGCCGCCCTGGCCGATCTGCTGTTGCGGGTCGGTCGCCTCGCCGACGACCAGCCCCGGGTTCGGGCGCTGACGTTGAACCCGGTGCTGGCCCGGCCCGATGGTCTGTCGGTGCTGCACGCGAACGTCCGGATCGGCTCCGCCGCCGTGCCGCGCCCCGACACCGGCCCCCGTCGATTGTGAGTGGGCGGCCGGTCAGGCTCGGCTGGAGATCTGCTGCACCGCCCAGGCGTTGCCGTCGGGGTCGGTGAAGAAGACGAAGCCGACATTGTCCAGCGGCTCCGGCACCGGACGCGGATTCTCGCCGAGCACCTGGATCTCGCTCACCTCGACGCCGCGTTCGAGTAGTTCGGCGCGGGCCTTGGCGAGGTCCGGTACGACGAGTTGCAGGCCCTTCAGTGATCCCGGTGGCATCTGCGGCACGGCGCCCTTGCCGATGACGATCGAGCAGCCCGACCCGGGTGGGGTCAACTGCACGATGCGTACGTCGTCGCCGATCACGGTGTCGTGGTCGACGGCGAAACCGAGCTGGTCGGCATAGAAGGCCTTGGCCCGGTCCACGTCGGAGACCGGTACGACCACGACTTCCAGCGTCCAGTTCATTGCTGTCCTCCTGTTCTCGTCGCCAGCAGTCCGGCGAGGCGGGTGAAGCTTTCGGTGATCCCACGGACCATCGGGTACCGCAGGGCGACGTCGCGTCCCTCGGGGGTGGCGTAGCGCAGCGTGGTGGTGACGGTGGTCCGCCCGGCGAGCTCGGTGAACGTGTGGCTGACCAGGGTGTCGCCGGGGTACGACTGGTCGTCGAAGCGTTCGGTGCAGACGAGCCGCTGCGGAGCGGTGATCTCCCGATAGACCCCGCGTTGGACCATCCGCTGCCCGTCCGGGCCCTGCGACTCGAACCGCCAGCGCCCGCCGACCCGCAGGTCGACCTCGCAGCCGACCAGCTGCCAGCCGCGTGCGCCGTACCAACGGACGATCAGGTCAGGACGGGTGAAGGCGGCGAACACGAGCCGCGCCGGTGCTTCGAAGACCCGGCTCAGCACGATCTCCCGATCGCCCGGCGTGTCGACCACCAGATGGTCGTCGATCACGATGCCGCACCACCGTCCGGCGTTGCGGCGCCGAGTTGCCCGTCCTCGGCCGAACGCAGCTCGTCGAGCAGGGTGTCGAGGCGCTGGTAGCGCTCGGCCCAGTGCTCGCGGTAGGCGGCGAGCCAGGCGGTGGCCGCACGCAGCGGCGCGGCTTCGAGGCGGCATGGACGTCGTTGGGCGTCTCGTCCCCGGCTGACCAGTCCGGCACGTTCCAGCACGCGCAGGTGTTTGGAGACGGCCGGTTGACTCATCGCGAAGGGTGCGGCGAGTTCGGTGACGGTTGCCTCGCCGTACGCCAGCCGGGCGAGTATGGCACGCCGGGTGGGGTCGGCGAGAGCTGCGAAGGTGGCGTCCAAGTCAGTGAGCACTTCATATAACCTTCCGGTTTGATAACCAGAAGGTTTCTATCGGCTTGGCGTCCGCACGTCAAGGGGGCGCGCACGCATCGGCCCCGGCGAACCGCCGGGGCCGATGGTCGAACGCTCAGCTCAGCAGGCGTACGCCTCCAACCGCTGCGCCCGCTCCGGGGCACGCAGCTTGAGCAGGGTCACCTTCTCGATCTGCCGGATCCGTTCCCGGGAGAGGCCGAACTCCCGGCCCACCTCGTCCAGGGTGCGTTGCCGACCGTCGTCGAGGCCGAACCGCAACCGGATCACGGCCTGCTCCCGCTGCGAGAGCGTGGCCAGCACGATGCTCACCTCGTTGCGCAGTTCGCCAGCGGCGGCGGCGTCGCCGGGCCCAGCGGCCGGATCGACGGCGGCGACGAAGTCACCGAGGGCGCTCTCACCGTCCTCGCCGACAGCCTGGTCCAGACTCACCGGCTCCCGGTCGTACGAGATCAGCTCGATCACCTGGAACTCCGGCACGTCGAGCGCGCGGGCCACCTCGGCGACAGTGGGCTCCCGACCCAGCGACACCGTCAACTCACGCCGGGCGCGGACCATCCGGTTCACCTGCTCGACCATGTGGACCGGG
>NZ_BOPD01000029.1:0-91017 GCF_016863575.1 Micromonospora sediminimaris | reverse complement strand
GGTGTCCACGGTCGCCGCCGCCGCGGGCGCCGCGTTCACCGCCACGAGCGCGCTCGCCGCCAGGGCCGCGGCGGCCGCCGCGGCCAGCCCCGACCGCCAACCGCGTCTGGGTGGAGAGGCGGGACGAGCCTCACCGATGGCCTTCATGGTCCACTCCTTCGATCGGGGTCACCCACGCGCAGCCGTGGATGCCCTGGGGATGTGCCGGCGTCAGGTGGTGGCGTCAGCACGTGGGGTGGTGCGAAAGGTCTGGTCACCGGCGCCACCGGTCAGCACGACGACGCGCCCACGGTCGCGGCTGGCCGGCGCGGGACCACGGCGGAGAATCCGGCTCCCGGCAGCCACAACACCCGCCCGTGAAGCGAAGTTAGCGTTAACGACGTCATACGTCAAACGACAGAGGTCTATCCCTTGCCAAGTGTTCGTGCCCCCGGTCCGGATCCGCGCAGAGCCGCGGAACGCCCCCGCCCACCGGGCCCGGTGGCGACTCCCGGGCCCGGACGACGGTCACGGCGTCCAGTACACGTGCGGGTTCACCCGCCCCGACCAGTCGAAGACGGCCATGTTGTCCCAGCCGTTGCCGGTTCCGTTGATGTCCGCCGGATCCCAGCCGTTGCCGCGTACGGCGTGCCAGGTCGGCTCCCAGTAGAAGACGCCTACCGCACCGGCGTTGCGTGCGGTGTTCTGCACCCAACTGAACTGCTGCGCCTGCCCGGACCAGGTGGCCGGGATGTTGTCGCAGCGCGCGGTGCCGGGGATCACGTTCGGCTGGTGGTCGGCGTCGGCAGTGGTGAACGGGTACGCGGTCTCGGCGATCACCACCGGTTTGCCGTAGCGGGCCTTCACGTCGGCGATGACGTTGTACAGGTTGGCCAGCGTGCCGTGCCACATGCAGTAGTAGGACAAGGCGGTGACGTCCCAGGTGACGCCCTGCGCCCGGATCCCGTCGTAGAACCAGCGGGCGTTGGCGTTGCTGTCCGCGTTCGCCGTGTGGATCCACACCTGGGTGCCGCCGTGGCACGCCTTGGTGGCCTGGTAGCCCCGTTTGAGCAGGCTCGCCAGCGGGGCGAAGTCATTGTTGACCACCTGCCCGGCGGGCCAGAGCATCCCCACGTTGATCTCGTTGCCGATCTGCACCGCGTCCGGCGTGGTGCCCTGCGCCTTCAGCGCGCTGCACACGTCGTAGGTGTAGTTGTAGACGTCGGCCTGCAACTGACTCAGCGAGTGGTTGGCCCATGCCGCCGGCGGATACTGCTTGCCCGGATCCGCCCAGGTGTCCGAGTAGTGGAAGTCGATCAGCAGCTTGAAGCCCTTGGCCTTGATCACCCTGGCCTGCTGAAGCACCTTGGCCTTGTTGTTGTAGCCACTGGCCGGGTTGTTCCAGATGCGCAGCCGCAGGTAGTTGACCCCCTTCGAGGCGAGGATGTCGTAGGGGTCGGCCTGAGCGCCGGAGGCGTTGTAGTAGCGGGCCCCGAGATCGAGGCTGCGTTGCAGCGAGGAGACGTCGGCACCGCGCATGGCGAGTGTGTTGGCCGCCTGCGCGGGAGCGGTCAGGGCCAGCGGGGCCGCGAGGACGACCACCGCCGCGAGGACCCGGAGGGACGGTTTCATGGTGCTCCTTCACATCCAGGGATGCGGTGCCCGACGGGTTCGGGCACGTCCGGCGGGACTGCCGGACGGTCTCGGTACCAGGTGAGGTGGTGATGGGTGTCGATGCATCAAGCCTGACCGTAAGAGTGACCCACGCCGGTGCCGCCGCACCAGCCCTGACCGTCGAGGCGTGATGGCGGCGCGGCGGTCAGGCGAGGAAGTGGCACAGGGCGGCGGTGAGGTCGTCGGGGTTCTCCTCGGCGACGTGGTGCCCGGACTCGATCGGGTGGCCGCGCAGATCGTCGGCCCAGGAACGCCAGACGGCGAGCGGGTCGCCGTAGAGATCCTCCAGATCGTCCCGGGTCGACCAGAGCAGCAGGGTGGGGCACCGGACCGTACGACCGGCCCGCCGGTCGGCCTCCTCGTGCGCCCGATCGACCCCGAGGCCGGCGCGGTAGTCCTCCAACATCGCCCGTACCGTCGCCGGGTCGTGGATGGCCTGCCGGAACTCTCGGTGGTTGTCGACTCCCATCCGGTCCGGTCGCGCCTTGTCGCCGTACCAGGCGTCGGGATCGGCGCCGATGGCCCGTTCCGGCTTGTCCGGCTGGGCGAAGAAGAACCAGTGATACCAGTTCCGGGCGAACGTCGCGTCGCACCTGGCGAGGGCCTCGCTGATGGGTACGCCGTCGATGACCACCAGTCGGCTGACGGTGTCGGGATGGTCGAGCGCCAGGCGCAGCGCCACGTAACAACCGCGATCGTGCCCGACGGCGGCGAACGTCGAGTGGCCGAGTGTGTGCATGAGTCGGACCATGTCCGCCGCGACCGCGCGCTTGGACTGCTGGGAGTGATCCGGCAGGATCCGCGCCTTGCCGGACTGGCCGTAGCCCCGCATGTCGGGGCAGACCACGGCGAACCCGCGATCCACCAGCCTCGGGGCGACCCGGTGCCAGGTCGATCCGGTACGCGGATGTCCGTGGACGAGTAGGACGGCGGGGCCGCGTCCGGCATGCCGGACGCGCAGTTCCACCTCGCCCACGTCGACCCGCTCGTCGGTGAAGCCGTCGAACATGTGCCTCCAGTACCCAGGTCGGCTCCGCGTCAACAGACGGACCGAGAGGCGGTATTACCCATTGATTATCTTGCATATATCGATCAGCTTCGGTATGAAAGCTTAGGAATCGTTCAGGTTCCGCTTCCTGGGAGGAGCGACGATGAAACCTGCCCTGCGCCGCCTACGTACGGTGACCGTCACACTCGCCACCTGCACACTCGGCCTGAGCCTGCTGTCGGCCCCCGCCGCGGCAGGCCCGGTACAGCCGGTCACGCCACTCTCGGACCGGGCACCCGAATCGGACCAGTTCTCGGCCGAGGGTGTGACGACCGTCGGTGAGCTGCGCACCGTCGACGGTTCGTTGTCGTACGCCCGCGCCGGCCGGACCCAGATCATTCAGCACCCCGGCGCCACGTACATCAAGGTGCACTTCAGCTCGCTGCGGCTGGCTCCCGGGGAGTACGTCACCGTGTCGAGCCCGGACGGCCGGGAAAGCTACCGGTACGACCGTCACCTGAACCGGGCGACCGGCGCGGACTACACCACCGACGGACGGCCGGGCTTCTGGGCGATGTCGGTGGAAGGCGACACGGCGGTGGTCACCTTGCACAGCAACCGCTCCTCCCGGGGCAGCGCCGCGACCATCGACCGGTTCTGGCGCGGCTACGACCGCACGGAGATCAGCCAGTACAACTTCTCCATCCAGTCGGTGTGCAGCACCGACGCCCGCCGCGACGTGGTCTGCTACCGGAGCAGCCACCCCACCGAGTACGCGCGCGGCAACGCGGTGGCCCGGCTGCTGATCAGCGGCGGCGGCATGTGCACCACCTGGCGGGTCGGCAACACCAACCGCATGCTCACCAACAAGCACTGCTTCTCGACCCAGGCCGCGGTCAGCGGGAGCGAGATGCAGTTCAACTACCAGTGCGCCACCTGCGGCGGCGCGAACCCCGGGCCCGGCACCAAGGTCAGTGGTGCAACGCTCTACCGGGTGAGCAGTGGTGGCTCCAGCCAGCTCGACTACGCCCTGTTCTCGGTGAACAACTTCGCTGCCATCCAGGGCTTCGGCACGCTCTACCTGGCGACGTCCGCCACCACCACCGGGACGCAGATGTACATCCCGGGGCACGGTGACGGCAGCCCGAAGCGTCTGTCCATCTTCGAGAACGCCCAGAACGGGGCGCGCTGCACCGTCCGCAACGCCAACTACAACACCTGGAACATCAGCTACAGCTGCGACACCTCCGGCGGCAACTCGGGCTCACCGGTGCTGAACAGCAGCCACCGGGTGATCGCCCTGCACCACCTCGGCGGCTGTCCGTCCAACCAGGGCGCCAAGGCGCACCTCATCTACAACGAGATCGCGAGTCTGATCGACAACGGCTGACCACGGCCGGTGGCGGCCCGGTGGCGGACCACGCGACCCCGGGCCGCCACCGGTCGCGCCAACCCTCGTGGGCCGCGTACCCGAGGCCGCCGTACCATCCGGTACATGACGATTGCCGTCGAACAGCACGTGGACGCCGAGGTCGCCACCTTCTGGCGGACAGTGAGCGACGTCGACCGCTGGGCCGAGTTGCTGCCCACCATCGACGAGATCAGGCGAATCGACGACGCCGGGCCGGTGGCGGTCGGCAGCCGCTTCCGGATCCGCCAGCCGGGGCTGAGCGCCGCCACGTACGAGATCACCGACTGGCGGCCCGGGGCCGGCTTCACCTGGGTGGCCCGTACGCCGGGGGTCCGGACCAGGGCGAGCCACGAGCTGCTGCCGGAGGGCTCCGCCACCCGCCTGCGGCTGAGCATCGACTGGGCCGGCCCGGCCGCCCGCCTGGTGGAGCTGCTGTACGGCAAGCGGACCCAGCGGCTCCTCACGCAGGAGGCGACGACCTTCGCCAGCCTCGCCGCAGGCAACGGGGGTGCCCGATGAATCCGGTCGAGCGCGTACCCACCCGCTGGGACGTCCTGGACGAGCGGTTCCGGACGGTGAGCGGTGACCACGTGGTGCAGCGGCTGTTCGACGGCGGACGGTGGCTGGAGGGGCCGGCGTACTCCCCCGCGTGGCGCTGCCTGCTGTTCAGCGACATCCCGAACGACCGGGTGCTGCGGTGGGACGAGATCACCGGGCGGTGCGACGTCTTCCAGACGCCCGCCGGTTACGCCAACGGCCGTACGATCGACCGCCTCGGCCGTGTCGTGACGTGCGAGCACGGCCACCGCCGGGTCACCCGTACCGAGCCGGACGGGTCGCTGACCGTGGTGGCGGACCGTTGGCAGGGCAAGCGGTTCAACAGCCCGAACGACGTCGTGGAGACCAGCGACGGTTCGTTGTGGTTCACCGACCCGAGCTACGGCATCGACAGCGACTACGAGGGGCACCGGGCGGATCCGGAGCTGGACGGCTGCCACGTCTACCGCTGCTCGCCCGACGGTCGGGTGGAACGGGTCGCCGACGACTTCCTGCGTCCCAACGGTCTGGCGTTTTCGGCCGACGAGCGTCGGCTGTTCATCGTCGACACCCGGCGTCGGCACCTCCGCCACTTCGACGTGGGCCCCGACGGGACGCTGCGGGACCGTGGCGTGCTCGCCGAATGCGACGCCGGGTCGTTCGACGGGATCCGACTCGACCGGGAGGGTCGGCTGTGGGTCGCCGCCCACGACGGGCTGCACTGCTTCGACCAGGACGGCACCCTGCTCGGAAAGCTCCGGCTACCCGAGATCTGCTCGAACCTCACCTTCGGTGGCCGTAAGCGCAACGTGCTGATCGTGACGGCCACCACCTCGGTCTACTCGCTCGTCCTCAATGTCACCGGCGCAGGCCCGACGACCGGTCCGGCCACCAGGTAGGCACACCGACGTCCGCTGGTCGGACCACCCGGACACCAGCCACCGGTGCGCTGCCGGCGGGGCCGGGAGGGTTCGGTGGCCACCGACCCGGGTATGGCACACCTGTTCGAGAGAGAGGGTGCCGACATGAGCGAAAAGCATGATCCGCAGGCCGCGGTGAAGGACCCGGACGAGTGGGTGACCGGCGACGAGCCGACGACGGCGGCGCAGGAGTCGTATCTGCGGACCCTGGCCCGCGAGGCGGGCGAGAGCGTGCCGGACGGCCTCAGCAAGGCCGAGGCGGCGAAGCTGATCGACCGGTTGCAGCAGCAGACCGGGCGGGGTGACCAGGGCTGATCCCCTGAGGCCACTTCCATCTTATCGACGGGTCAAGTCGCGCAAATCACCCTGGATGCCGATTTTGCGGTTCTGGCCGGTACATATTCTCGACCAGTCCCCGTGCAGCAGCCTCTGGCAGACCAGGGAGCGGTGTGTCCGAAACAGTGCGGCAGCTCGCCATTGAGCAGCAGGTGGTCGACAGGGTGTACGAGCGACTGGAGGTCATGCGTACGCAGGCGAGGGAACTGGAGTCCGAGGGTCGCGGTCGCGCCACGGCCGGCCCGCTGACCGGGCTGGTCGAGCGCGACGCGATGGTGCTGAGCGCGGCGGCCAGACTGTCCGACCTGGACGGTCAGGAGGAGGGCCTGGTCTTCGGCCGGCTGGACTTCGACGACGGCGACACCTACCGCATCGGCCGGCTGGGCGTACGCGACGAGAACCGGGAGCCGCTGGTGGTCGACTGGCGTGCGCCGGCCGCCGCGCCGTTCTACCGAGCCACCCCCGGTGAGCCACTGGGCGTGGTCCGCCGCCGGATCATCACCTGCGAAGGCCCCACGGTCGTCGGTGTGGACGACGAGGTGCTGTCCGGCGGCGAGGTCGACGGTGTGGTGGGCGAGGGTGCCCTGCTCGCGTCGCTCAGCCGGGAACGCGGTCCGCACATGCGCGATCTCGTCAGCACCATCCAGCGCGAGCAGGACGAGGCGATCCGCGCCCCGGCGCACGGCGTCACCGTCATCACCGGCGGCCCCGGCACCGGCAAGACCCAGGTCGCCCTGCACCGTGCCGCCTATCTGCTCTACACCGACCGGGGGAAGTTCGCCGACGGCCGGGTGCTGGTGGTCGGTCCGTCGACCGTGTTCACCGAGTACATCGGCCGGGTGCTGCCCGGTCTCGGTGAGGACAGCGTCCACCTGCGGGCGATCGGGGAGCTGTTCGACGGTGTGGTGGCGACCCGGCGTGACCGCGCCGAGGTCGCCAGGTCCAAGGGCGACCTGAAGATGGTGCGGGTGCTCACCGAACTGGCCTGGGACACTCCGCCGAACGCGCCACAACGGTTGGGCAGGCTCGACGCCGACGACCTGACGAAGGCCCGCCTGGAGGTGCGTCGACGGTGCGAGGCTCGGGGCATCAAGCCCAACCTCGCCCGTGCCGAGGCGGCGCAGGTGCTCTCGGACCTGCTCGGCGGCAGGGAGATCCCGGACGCCTTCCTGACGGCCTGGTGGCCGATGCTGACCCCGCAGGACGTGCTGCCCGCGCAGCACGGGCAGTGGTCGGTGGACGACGTCCCACTGCTCGACGAGCTAGCCGAGATCCTGGGCCCGCCGGTCACCACGGCGCCGACCAGGAGCGAGTGGCAGGTGCGGGAGTTGAGCAGTGGTCCCCGGCTGGCGGAGACCTTCGTGCTCAGCCTGAGCCTCAACGACGGTTGGCAGCTCTTCGCACCCGGACTGGCCACCCCGATCGCCGTCTCCGGCCAGTCCCTGGACAGCGGCAACGCCTGGGCGGCGCAGCGCTGGGCGGCGGCGATCATCCTGCGTGAGGGCCACACGGTGGTGGGCTGGGCAGACGGCTTCGACCCGTACGGCGAGGAGGGGCACGTGCCGGAGCTTGCCGAGCCGCTGCCGGTGGCCGTGCCCACCGAGCCCGTCGAGGACGTGTACCTGCATGTCATCCTCGACGAGGCCCAGGACCTGTCGCCGATGGAGTGTCGGATGATCGCCCGCCGAGCCGCGCACGCCTCGATGACGATCGTGGGCGACCTCGGTCAGGCGACCCATCCGCTGGCCGCCGGAAGCTGGCCTGAGCTGGTGCAGCAGCTCGGCAAACGCGAGGCTCGAATGCTCGATCTACCCACCGGCTATCGGGTGCCGCAGGTCATCGCCGACTTCGCCGCCCGGACGCTGGCGCCCGGGATCGCGCCGACCCGCTCCTTCCGACCCGGCGGCACCCTCACGATCCGCCAGGTGGACGACCTGCGGGCGGCCCTCGCGCAGGAAACCGGTGCGATCATCGCTCCGGACGCGATCGCCGACCAGCTCGGGGCGATCCCGGTCAGCCAGGTCAAGGGGCTGGAGTACGACCGGGTCGTGCTGGTGGAGCCCGCGGACATCGTCGCCGCCGAGCCGCGCGGCATGAACCGGCTCTACGTCGCCCTGACCCGGGCCGTCGCCGAACTGGTCATCCTGCACACCAAGCCACTGCCGGAGGCGCTCCGGTCGTGAGCGCCCGGTCGGCGTCGGTCACCCGTCGTGAGACGCCGCCGGTGGTCGCTGGACCGCCTCGGCGACGACCCGCCAGACCTGGGTGGCGAGCCAGTCGTTGAGCTGGTCCGGCCCGACCTCGTCCCGGTGGTCGAACCACCAGATGATGCCGGCGTCGACCATGCCCACAACGCTGGCCACCACGTACGCGGGCAGGTGCGCCGCGTACCCGGCGGCACGCAGGTTGGCGACGGCGGCTTCGGTGATTTCGGGAACGGCGTGCGCGGTGCCGAGACGGGCCCGGAACCGGTAGAGGTTGGGGTGGGCCACCGCCCAGCTCAGCACCTGGCCGACGATGCCGTGCACCACCTCCGGCGGGGTGCCCGGGGCGGTCAGCGACGGACGGATCCAGGCGCTCACCAGGCGGGCGGCGTGCCGGGCGACGGCCTGGTCGAGGTCGTCCTTGCTGGCGAAATGGCGGTAGACGTGCGGTCTGGGCAGCCCGGCCCGGTCGGCCACCGTGCCCAGCCCGATGTCGGTGCCGTGCTCCTCGATGACGCGGACCGCGGCCTCCACGATCGCCTGCCGTCGCCGGGCCCGCTCCTGCGGAATGCCGCCGGCACGGCGGGCGGCGATGGTGTCCCGTTTCACCGCCGCGTTACCCACCGGATCACTGTAGCGGGTCGGTAGCCTTGGTTGGGTACGAGCTGTACCCAACCAGCATCCTGCGAGGTAGCCATGCCCAGTCAAGCGCCCGGCCCCGTCGACCTCGCCCGCCTTCAGCAGGTGCTCGACGGACCGTGGGCCGAGGTCCGCAACGCGCACCGTCGGCATCTCGACGAACGCTTCCTCCCGGTGTACGGCGAGACCGGTGACCAGGCGCGTGAGCGGATCACCCGACTGCTCGGCGAGCTGCCCGTCAAGCTGGGTATCGCGTCGGCCTTTCCCACCCAGTACGGTGGCGGATCCGACGTCGGCGGCTCGATCATCGCCACCGAGATGCTGGCGCAGGTCGACCTCTCGCTGATGGTCAAGGCCGGCGTGCAGTGGGGTCTGTTCGGCGGCGCGGTCGCGGCTCTGGGCACCAGGCGTCACCACGACGCCTACCTTCGGGACATCATCTCCGGCCGGATCCTGGGCTGCTTCGCGATGACCGAGACCGGGCACGGCTCCGACGTCCAGCAGCTGCGCACCACCTGCACGTACGATCCCCGGACCCAGAGCTTCGACCTGCACACCCCGCACGAGGCGGCCCGCAAGGACTACATCGGCAACGCGGCCCGGGACGGGCGGATGGCGGTGGTCTTCGCGCAGCTGGTCACCAACGGGCGGCGGCACGGCGTACACGCGTGGCTGGTGCCGATCCGTGACGAGCGGGGCAACCCGCTGCCCGGCGTGACCATCGGCGACGCGGGGGCCAAGGCCGGCCTGCTCGGCGTGGACAACGGGCGACTCAGCTTCGACCACGTGACGGTGCCCCGCGACATGCTGCTGGACCGGTACGGCCAGGTCGCCGAGGACGGCACCTACTCCAGCCCGATCGAGAACGACTCCCGACGCTTCTTCACAATGCTGGGCACCCTGGTCCGTGGCCGGGTCAGCGTGGGTGGCGCCGCGTCGTCGGCCACCAAGTCGGCGTTGACCATCGCGGTCCGCTACGGCGACATCCGCCGCCAGTTCAGCACCCCCGACGCTGAGCGGGAGGTGCTGCTCAACGACTACCTGGCCCACCAGCGCAAGCTGCTACCCGCCCTGGCCACCTCGTACGCGCTGCACTTCGCCCAGGCCGAGCTGGTCGCCGCGGTGCACGAGGTGCAGGGCGGCGACGGCCCGGTCGACGAGCGCCGGCAGCGGGAGCTGGAATCCCGCGCCGCCGGGCTCAAGGCCGCGCAGACCTGGCACGCCGCCCGCACCATCCAGCTGTGTCGCGAGGCGTGTGGCGGCGCAGGTTACCTGGCCGAGAACCGGTTGCCGGGCCTGCGGGCCGACACCGACGTCTTCACCACCTTCGAGGGCGACAACACGGTCCTGCTGCAACTTGTCGCCAAGGGGCTGCTGACCGGCTACCGGGACGAGTTCGGCTCGCTGGACGGCTGGGGTCGCGCCTCCTTCGTCGCCGAGCAGGTCCGGGAGATGGTGCTCGAACGCACCGCCGCACGGTCGCTGATCCAGCAGCTGATCAGCGCCGTGCCGGGCCGCGACGAGGAGGTCGCCGTCACCGACCGGGGCTGGCAGCTGAAAATCTTCGACGACCGCGAGAAGCATCTGCTCGAAGGGGCGATCCGCCGCTTGCGTAACGGCGCTTCCAGCAAGCAGGACCGCCCGTTCGACATCTTCAACGACGTCCAGGACCACGTCCTCACCGCCGCCGCCGCGCACATCGACCGGATCACCCTGGAGGCGTTCGTCGCCGGCATCGAGGACACGGCGGACCCGGCGGTCCGGGCGCTGCTCTCCCGCGTCTGCGACCTGTACGCCCTCACCGTCATCGAGGCCCACAAGGGGTGGCTGCTGGAGCACGGCCGGCTCACACCGGCCCGCTCGAAGGCGATCACCGCCGTGGTGAACGGCCTGCTCAAGGAGCTGCGCCCACAGATGCGGACACTGGTGGACGGATTCGCCATCCCGGACATCTGGCTGCACGCCGCCATCCTGAGGGAGGAACCCGGTCGCCAGGAGACGATGACCGCCCACGACACCGCCTCCGCCTGAGGCGTGGCTGCTTAGATTTTGCGGGTAATCTATAACCCGACAGTTCGGTGGCCACGGTGAAGGTGGGCAGATGAGTCGGGCATCCAAGGCTGACGCACAGGCCAATCGGGCAGCGGCGGTGAAGGCCGCCTCGCGACTCTTCCGCGAACAGGGCGTACCGAACGTCAGCGTGGGCGACGTGATGCGGTCCGTCGGCCTGACCCAGGGCGGCTTCTACAAGCAGTTCGCATCGAAGGCGGCGCTCGTCGACGAGGCCGTACACCTGGGCTTCATCGACATGCTGCGCTATCTGTCGGACCTGCAGGACGGCTCCGCGGACCACGCGGCGGCATGGTCGTCGCTGCTGGACACGTACCTGTCGGTCGAGCACCGGGACGACCCGGGCGCGGGTTGCCCAGCGGCCGGATTCGCCGGTGATGTCGCGCACGACCCGAGGCCTCGTGAGACGTACGCGGCCGGCGTCCGGGAGATGGCCGGCTGGATCGCGCCGGGGAACGCCGGTCTGGCCGCACTGTCCACCATCGTCGGCGGCCTGCTCCTGGCCCGGGCCACGGCGGGCACGGAGGTGTCGGAGGAAATCCTGGGCGCGGTGCGCGAGGCCGCCTCTCCGCCGGCCGACTGAACACGCGAAGGCGGAGCCGTGGCAGTCGCCACGACTCCGCCCCGCACCGCTCAGCTGTCGGGACCGGTTGCCGCGGCGATCGCGGCGCGCACCTGCTGTGCGAAGCCCCGGACGGTGTAGTCGGCCGGAAGGCACTCAATTGCCCGAGGATCCTCGCGGTCGCGCCTCGACGCATCGCAGGCACACGTCAGGGTGAGACATCTCCCATTCAGTTCAAGCTTGAATCGAGTCTGGCTATCGTCGGATTCAAGCTTGAACCTCAGACTCATGGGAGTTGTCGTGACCCTGTTCCGACTGGATGCCAGCATCCGCACCCACGGCTCGGCGAGCCGCGAGATCGCGGACATCGTCGAGGCGGAGTGGCTCGCCACGCGCCCCGGTGACACGATCGAACGTCGCCACCTCGGCGTCGATCCCCTGCCCGCGACCGCCTGGGCCGCAGCGGTCACCGCCGGGACGACCGCGCCGGAGGAGCACACCACCGAGCAGCGCGAGGCCGTCGCCCTCGCCGCGACACTTGTGGACGAACTGCTCGCCGCCGACGCCATCCTGTTCGCCGTGCCGCTCTACAACTACGGCGTCTCACAGCACTTCAAGGCGTACGTCGACCTGGTGAGCACCGACCAGCGAGCGTTCGCCCAGCCGTTCCTGGCGGGCAAGCGGGTCGTGCTCGCGACGGTGCGTGGTGGGGCGTACGGCGGTGGCACGCCCCGGGAGGGTTGGGACCACGCGACGCCGTACCTGCGCCGCATCCTCGCCGACTGCTGGGGCGCCGACCTCACAGTGGTCGAGCGCGAGTTCACCCTCGTCGGCGTCAACCCCGCCCTTGACTCGTTCACCGACCAGGCCGCGCAGATGCACGCCGAGGCCCTGAAGGCCGCTCGGGAGGCCGGCCGCGCGCTCGGCGACCTGCCGGTCCCGGCCTGAGGGGGCGGGTGAGACAGGCCGGCGCGGGACGCCCCGCGCCGGTCCCCACCTCGCCCTCAACCATCCACGCGGCAGGAGGCGTTTACTTCTGCCGAGGGGGTGGCGATGAGCCAGACGTTCCACGAGTTCGTGGTGCACCGTTCACCGGCGCTGTCCCGGACCGCCTACCTGCTCACCGGCGACCACCAACTGGCCGAAGATCTTCTCCAGAGCGCACTCGCCCGAACGTACCGGCACTGGCGGCGGATCCGCGACGGTGACCCGGAGGCGTACGTGCGCCGGGTCATGTACCACCAGCAGGTCTCCTGGTGGCGGCGGCGTCGGTTCACCGAACGGCTGGAGGCCGACCCGGCGCCTGCGCAGGCCGGTCACCCGGACCCCAGCGACGCCGCCGCCCTCCGGGTGACGCTGGCCGCCGCGTTACGCCAGCTCACCCCCAGGCAGCGGGCCGTGCTCGTGCTGCGCTTCTACGAGGACCTGACCGAGGCGCAGGTGGCTGCCGTACTCGGCTGCTCGGTCGGGACGGTGAAACGGCATGGGCACGACGCGCTGGTCCGGCTTCGCGCGGTGGCTCCGGAACTTGTCGACCCGGTGCCGGAGAGGAGCGCGCGATGACCACGCGGCTACGGGACGTGCTGCACACCACGGCGGCGCAGGCTCCCGCGTACCAGGTGGAGCAGCGCGCTCTGGCGACGGCGCGCCGCACGCGACGGCGTCGAGCCACGGCGGTGGCCGCCGCGCTCGTGCTGGTGGTGCTCGGCGGGCTCGTACTGCCGGCAGCCCGTACCTCGCCGGTGGATCCGGCCGGACGAGACGAGCCAGGAGCGTTGCCGGACCGGATCGGCCTGCCGCCCGTCGGGAGCCTGCACGCCACGGACCGGCCCCGGACCGGTCCCGCCTCGGTGATCTTCACCGGGGAGGCCGGACGCCTGACCTACGACGACGAGTGCAGTCTCGTCACCGTGGTGGACGGCGACACCGACGCCTACCGGGTCGTCCGCAGCGGCTGGGAGATGACCGCCGGCACGGACGTGGTGCTCTCCCCACGGGGCCGGTGGATCGCCCACGACCCGCAGCGCGGCGATCCCCGGGTCGACATCATCGACCTGGTCACCGGTGCGACCCGTCAGCTGCGCAGCGGTGTGGCCGGGACGGTCGGCACGGAACCGGCCGCCTGGTCGCCGGACGGGATGTCACTCGTGGTCCGTGACTCGGTGCCGATCCACCTCGACCGCAGTGATCACCGGCGCCAGCTCAATCTGATCCGGCTGGACGACGGCAGCTCGGTCCGACTGGCCGAGGCGCCATCTGGCACGGTGCCGGGCGTGGTCGTCGCCTTCGCGCCCGGTGGGGACCGTCTCGCCTGGCAGACCGGGCGCGTGGTCACGGTCGCGCACATCGACGGCAGCGTGATCGCCTCGTTTCCGCTCGCGCCCGGTACCGAGCTGGCCGGCAAGGGGGCCTGGACGCCGGACGGGCGGTGGCTCACGGTGGCGCGGCGCGATGACGCGAGGTGGACGCTGCGCCGGATCGAGCCGGCCACGGGAGCCGACGGCGGGGCGTTGGGCACCGCCGGTGTCGACGACGTGGTCGGCCTCCAACTCCTCGGCTGGACGGCGACCGGCGTGCCCTGGGTGGTGTCCTACCTTCCCCATCCGCCCGAGGCAGCGACCTACACCAGGCCCTTCCCCAACGACGACCGCCCGGTGTACGGCAATATCGGCAGTGTTGAGGTGCTGTCGCTGCCGCCGGACGGTCAGCCGCCGACCCTCCTGCTCACCGCACCGCAGGAGGTCGTCTCCCTCGACATAGCGGCGGAGGTGATCCGCGCCGGCCGTACCCGTGCGGCGGATCCGCCGGGCGGCGTCGGCGGCCGGTTCTGGATCTGGACCGCCCTGATCGTCTTCGCGGTGGGCGGGATCGCGGCGTACCGGAGCCGCAAGCAGCTAGCCCTCTGGTGGGAGAACCGCCAGCTACGGCGGTGACGGAGGTGGCCGGCTCGCCCCGGCGAACCGGCCACCTCCGTCCCGATCGGTCAGAACAGCCAGGTCGGCAGCGCCGGGTCACTGCGCAGCGGCACCGGCGGCTGCGCGGCGGGGCCGGAGTCCTGGCTCGGCGCCCGGCCACGGGCCGACGTCGTGCCCGGCGGCGGGGCTGCGGCGCAACGGGTACCCTCCGCCGGCACCACCTGATCGATCAGGTACGCCTCGATGGCCTCGTCCGCGCAGCTCACGCGGCCGTACACGATGTGCCCCCAACCCTCGTAGGTAAGCAGTTCGGCATGGTCTGCGAACTGCTCGGCGGCACCGAGCGCCCAGTTGTAACCGGTCGCCGGGTCGTGCAGCGAGTTGACGAGCAGCAGTTGCGAATCGTTTGTCGGGTCGATCCGCCGCTGCGGGTTGTCCGCCGGAGTCGGCCAGCCCAGGCAGATCGCGCCGACCGACGCCCGGGGCGGGTCCGGTAGATCCGGCGCGACGCGCTGCGCATCGGCGAGAATCGACCGCCACCTGGTGACATCAGGTGCCTTCAGGTTCCAGTCCTGGCAGAGCACCGCCTGATACGCGAAGGCCACCACGGTCGGCGGCTCCTCGGCCGACTGCCGCGCCGCCGACGACGTCCCCGACGGCCGACCCGCGTCGACCCGCTCCAACTCGGCGGCGATCTCAAGCCAGTACGGCTGGTAGTTGAGGTTGCCCAGCACGAAGTTGACCAGATCCCGCTGGGTGATCTTGTAGGTGTGATCGTCCGGGTCCGGCAGCTCACCCCGGGCTGCGCGGTCGAGCAGCCGCTGCCAGAACTGGCGGATGTCCCGGCCGTAGAGGGCGCACTGCGG
The DNA here is from genome assembly GCF_016863575.1 of Micromonospora sediminimaris. Taxonomy (NCBI): domain Bacteria; kingdom Bacillati; phylum Actinomycetota; class Actinomycetes; order Micromonosporales; family Micromonosporaceae; genus Micromonospora; species Micromonospora sediminimaris. Next base: position 75,916 of record NZ_BOPD01000029.1, on the reverse strand, counting down.
CAACCGGGCGCAGCCGGCCACGAACTCGTCGAACGAATCCTGCCCGGTGGCCGCCTGGGTGACGGCGAAACCACGCGCGTCCTGACTGTGATCCATCACGCTGTCGGCCACAATGGCGCGTACCCGGCTCGGATACATTTCCGCGTACTGCTGGGCCATCAGCGTGCCGTACGACATCCCGAGAAAATTCAGCTGGGCGTCACCGACCGCGGCGCGTATCGCATCGATGTCCTGGATCACCTGTAGCGTGTCCACGTGGTCGAATACCGGCCCGCTGTTGGCGCGGCAGTCATCGGCCAACGCGCGACTCGCGGACACCATCCGGGCAAATGCGCTGGACGTTTTGATCGGCTCGACCGGCAAATCGTTGATCTTGTCCAGCGTACACATGATCGGTGAACTGCGGGCCACCCCGCGCGGGTCGAATCCGACGATGTCGAAATGGCGGCGCAGCTCGTCACCGTAGGTGGCCCAGAGCGCCGAGTCGACGCCGGAGCCACCGGGCCCACCCGGATTCACGATCAGCGACCCGCGGCGCACCGTCGGGTCCGTTGCCGGCCGCTTGGCCAGCGCCAACTCGATTGTCGGCCCGTTCGGATCGGCCCAGTCGACCGGTACCTCCAGGGTGCCGCACAGGGCGCTGGCGTCCTGCTCACACGGCGTCCACTGCACGTCCCCGATCGGGGCCGCGGACGCGGACGACGCGGCAAGCGGTGCCAGCACCACCCCCACCGTGACCCCGGCGAGCAATCGCCGGATCAGTTTTCTGCGCATGCTCCCTCTCCCAGATCATTTTCCGGCTTTCCGCCGGCCGATGCTGAACGTAGCGACCGGGCCACGGTCCGGGGTTACCGAGAAATGTCGCCGGCAATACCATTTGGAACGCGACATGATTGATCGGAATGACCAGCTACGGCACCGTTGCCGTACGGCGCACGTGAATGGCGAGGTCACCGGCGAGACGGCGGTTGTCACAGGTCGCGAATCGGCAACCGGTCGACGGATGTCAACATGGTAGAGGTCACAAGCAGCCGCCGTGTTAGCGCTAACCCAGGAGGCATCCGACCGCAACGTCCGGTCAAATTGCGTGATGAATTGGAAACCCCGGATTCATGTGTCCAACCGCTGGGCGGCCGCACGGCCCCGAGCGCCGCGGCGTACGGTCGGCGTGGGCGCGGCAGAGCCGGCACCGGGGCCGGCTGGCCGATCGGCTCGGGAGGAACGAGTGATCCGGATTCTTCTCGCAGAGGACGTACGCATCCTGCGGGACACCCTGGCCGCGGTGCTGCGGCTTGAGGACGACCTGGCCGTGGTCACGACGGTCGCCAGGGGCGACGAGATCGTCCCGGCCGCGCTACAGCACCGCCCGGACGTCGCCGTGGTCGACATCGACCTACCCGGCGTCGACGGCCTGACTGCGGCGGCCGAACTGCACCAGCGCCTCCCGCAGTGCCGTACGTTGATCCTGACCGGGCTGGGCCGGCCCGGCAATCTCCGCCGGGCGGTCGCCGCCGGGGTGAGCGGCTTCATGGTCAAGGACGCCCCGGCGGAGCAGCTGATCGACGCGGTCCGGCGGGTGGCCGGCGGAGAACGGGTGGTGGAGTCACAGCTGGCGTTGGCGGCGCTGGAGGCGGCGGACAACCCGTTGACCGCCCGGGAGGCCGAGATCCTCACCCGGCACGCGGCCGGCGCGTCGGCGGCCGAGATCGCCGCCGACCTGCACCTGTCCCGTGGCACGGTGCGCAACTACCTGGCCTCGGCCGTCACCAAGCTGGGCGCGCGTAACCGGGTGGACGCCGCCCGCATCGCCACCGAGGCCGGCTGGCTGTAGCGGAACGGATCCGCACGTCAGGTCTCCGGCTCTGGAACGGACCCGCCGACAACAGGCGGCCGGTGGGCGGAGTCGCCAACGACGGGTGCCCGTTCACCGCGCTGCCGTGGTGGGACGCGCGGCAGCGGCAGCCAGGCCGTCAGCTCGAAGCGACCGCCGTGGACCCGAACGGAGAGCCGCCCGGCAAGGTCAGCGACCCGACCGGCCAGGTTGGACAGCCCGTGCCCGCCGGTGTCCGGTGGCGCGTCCGGCCCAGGTGGCCGCAGTTGCCCACGCTCGCCAGCGGTGCCCGGGAGGCCGTCGTTGGTGACCCGGAGGCGGACCGTGTCCCCGCTTACCTCGACCGTGATCTCGCACCCCCGTGCCGGTGCGTGCCGCACCACGTTGGTGACCGCTTCCCGCAGGAGCGTCGCAAGGACGGTGTCCAGTTGCTCGGGCAGCTGAGCCACCGACGGCTCGGCGCGCACGACGGCGTCCACACCGGCGGCGGCGAGCACCTCAGCCGCCGCAGCCAGTTCGACGCTGAGCGAGAGGACACGTTCGTCGGCGGTCACGGTCCGCAGGTCCGCCCGTGCCTGCCGGGCCAGCCGGGTCAACGCCTGCAACTCCGCGCGCGCCGCGGCGTCGTCGCGGCCGATCAGCCGCCGGGCCAGGTCACACTTGAGCGCGACCGCTGACAGGCCCATCCCCAGCAGGTCGTGGGTGTCCTGCGCGACCCGTATCCGCTCCCGCACGGCGGCCATCCGGGCGAGGTGCCGGCGTACGTCGTCGAGTTCCACCGCAAGGGCCGCCATGCGGGACAGCGCGTGGACGACCAGGCCGGTGGTCACCGTCACCAGGAGCGCGTAGACGAGGTCGGCGGTGTCCAGGTCGGGCAGAACGTGCGCGTGCACCGCGATCGACGCCTGGATCACCGTGAAGGTCAGCCAACCCCATGGGCGGGGCAGCAGCAGCAACGCCGAACCCGCAACGAAACCGCTCAGCCCGTGGATGGACGGGTGCATGGCCGGGACAAAGCCCAGGCAGGTGAGCAGCAACTGGCCGGTCAGCGTGTACGACCAGCCGCGCGGTCGGACACCGTCCCGCCACGCCGTGGAGTGGTAGAGCTGAAGCACCGCGAGCAGCACGATGGCGGCGACCGAAGCCGCCATGACGACGGTGCTCGCGGAGCTGGCCACGGCACTGACCGTGAACTCCGCCGCGAGGGCGGCCAGCACCAGGGCGAGGACGAGTCGGGCGAGCCGTGGTGCCAACGTCGGCTGGGTGGTGTGGTCGGCGGACGGGTCCGGCATGCTCGCCGGCCGGTCGTACGCCACCGCTGCCCGGATCTGGTCGAGTGCCTGCCGGGCGCTGCGCGCCGCCTCGTCGAGCCGTTCACGCGCCTCGTCCGACCTCCGGCTGCCGGTCGCGAGTGCGGCCCGGGCATGCGCCAGCACGGTGTCGAGCCGGTCACCGACGGCCACCCGCAGTCGCTCGGCCGCCCGCAGGCGTTCCCGGGCCACGGTCAGGGTCGCCAGCTCGGTCCGGGCGGTGTCCAGTTCGGTGACGATGCCGGCGAGCCGGACCAGTCCGAACAGGGCCATGCCGACGTAGACCGGTAGGACGAGGACCAGCGGGGTCTCCGAGAGGCCGGTGAGATGCGGCAGGCCGACGACGGCGAAGCGCAGCACACTCTCGGCCGCCACTGCGACGCCGAACAGCAGCCATGACATCGGCGTCGCCACCGTCAACAGCAGCAGCGCGCCCAGCAGACCGGACGTGCCGACCACCCAGTCACCCCCGAACAGCACGAACGGCAGGTAGGTCAGCAACGCCTGGGTGGTGAGCAGGAGCGCGCGGTGGCGCGCCCACCAGGGCCGGGTCGCCGGTACGGCGTACAGCAGCGGTAGCGCGAACGCCAGGATGGTCACCACGCCGGCGAGCGGACCCGCCCAGTGGACCGCGATCCCTGCGCCGACGGGCAGGGTCAGGCAGAGGAAGACAGTCGCGGACACCCACGAGTGCCGGTGGGCGTCCGGGGCCGGCCCCCGGTCCGCGTCCATTCCTGCTGGCACCTTCCTCCTCGCCGGTTCCTGGCCGGCTGCTGCCGTCTGCACGGTAGTCGCCACCGCCCGCCACCGAAACGAAGATGTGCCCGGCGCACCCTCCGGCCCGTGCGGATCGCACATTCAGCTCGTGCGCGGCGGCACTGGTCCGCCGCGTCCGCACCGCACGAGACTCGACCTACGGTCCGTCGTCAGCAGTTGCGGAGGTCAGCATGCGTAGCACGGGGAAGCTGGCGCCTCCCGGCCACCGCCGCGTGGTGCGGAGACTCACCCGAGGCGCGGTGGTGCTGCTCGCCTTCCTCGCCGTCCCGGCGGCCACCTTCGCCGCTGGCCTGCACACCTTCGACCGGGACCGGTACGCGCAACCCGACGCCGACGCGGCGGCGATCGCGGCGGCCGTTCCGCCGGCACACGACCCCGGTAAGCCCACCGCCGTGGTCGTCGTCGGCAACGACGGCGCCAACATCGCCGACACGCTCGTCCCGTACGAGGTTCTCGCCGCCAGTGGTGCGTTCAACGTCTACACCGTCGCGCCGGAACGTCGCCTCGTGCCGCTGCTCGGCGGGCTGGATCTCGTACCCGATCTCGACTTCGCGCAACTGGACCGGCGGCTGGGTGGTGCCGCGCCGGACGTCACAGTCGTACCGGAGATGCCGGCATCGGAGTCCAGCGACGCGCGGGTGACCGGGTGGCTGCGCGACAGCGCCCGGCGCGGGCTGCTGCTGGGGGTGTGCACCGGCGCGCGACTGCTCGCCGAGGCCGGTCTACTTGACGGCCGCGACGCGACCACGCACTGGTACCGGCTCGACGGTTTGCGGGAGCGCCATCCCGATGTGCGTTGGCAGCGCGGGTTCCGCTATCTCGACGACGGCGACGTCATCACCACCGGCGGTCTGTTGTCCTCAGTCGACGGCACGTTGCGGGCGGTGGAGCGGCTCGCGGGTACCGACATCGCCGCGACGGCCGCGACGGCGGTGGGTTGGCGGCACTACTCCCCCGGCAGCGCAGCCGCCCTGCCGAGGTCGCGGCTGACCGTCGGCGACGCGCTTCTGCACGTGCTCAACGTCGGCTTCCGCGCGCGGGAGACCACCCTGGGGGTGGTGCTCACCGATGGTGTGGGTGAGCTCGAACTGGCCTCGGCGTTCACCCCGTACGCCGAGGTCAAGGCCGCGCGGACAGTGGCGGTCGCGGCCGGGGACCGGATCCGTTCCCGGCACGGCCTGACCTTCGTCCCCCGGGCACAACTCGGCGACGCGGAACGCGTCGACCGGCTGCTCGTTCCCGGTGCCGACGCCGCCGCCGATCCGCCCGCCGCGCTCGTCGGGTTGGGCGACCGCGCCGACGTACCGGTGGCGTACCTGCATGAGCGGCCCGGCTTCGCGTTCGACCCGGCGCTGCGGGAACTGGCCCGCAGCATGGATGTGCCCACCGGACGGTGGACCGCCAAGATCCTGGAGTACCCCCGCTCGGATCTCCAGCTGTCCGGGCCGGGGTGGCCATGGTTGTTGACCCTGCGCCCGGTGCTCCTCGGCCTGGCGGGGCTGGCGGTCGCGCTGGCGGTCCTGCGATTGGCGCGGAAGCCCCGCGCCGCGCCTCCCCTGCCTGACATTGCAGACCGATGATTCGTCGCAGGTGGGCCTACACCCGACAGACAACTGGAGGTAGCAGCGGATGAGCACGACCGAGAGTCGCGGCCGGGTCAAGGCCGCCATCACCGTGTCGGTGGATGGCTACGTCACCGGTCCGGACGACCGTGAGGGCCAGGGGCTCGGGGTCGGCGGTGAGCGGCTGCGCTACTGGGTGATGGGCGGCCCGTGGACCTACGAGACCGACCATGAGCCCGGTGCAGGCATGAGCGACGCGGACCGCGCCTACTACGACGCACTGCTCGACGGGGCGACCGGCGGCCTGTCAACGAACTCGGCATCACCACCGCTCCGGTGACGCTCGGCCGAGGCAAGCGGCTCTTCGAGGGCTTCGACCGCGACCTCGAGATCCTCTCGGTCCACCAGTCGCCGTACGCCGTCCATGTCAGGTACGCGGTCCGACGCTGACCGTCGACCGTCTGTTGTGACCAGCGCTACCTACCCGAGAATGGAAACACCGGGAGACTCATCTACCACACCGACTGAGCAGCTAACCCGCCACAACGCCGCCCCTGGAGTCCGGTGTCGGATCTGCGAGGCGGATCATGCTACTGGGAGGTGGCGACGCATGATCCACGTCGGCGCCGTGCCTTCGCCGGTCACCGCGCCGGTACGCGGGTCGACCGCGCGCCAGCGGTGCTGGTGAGGTCGAACGATCACGTAACCCAACCTCTGGTAGAACGAGACGGCCGCCTCATCGTCAACGTCGACGTCGAGACTCATGGCGTCGGCGCCGCGCGCCGCACCTGCCGCTTCGCTGGCTGCGACAAGCGCCCTTCCTACCCCACGGCGACGGGCCGGCGCGACCACCGCCAGCCCGTACAGCCATGGGTTGGGGGTGTCGCAGCCGTCCCGCCACCGGACGCTCACCACCCCCACGACGCGGTCGGCGGCCACCGCGACGAGCATTGCCTCCTCGCCTCGCCCGGCGGCCTGGAGACGCACCTCGGCGCGGTCCTGCGAACCCGCCAATTCGCCCAGACCGTCCAGGTCGACGCGGTGGGCGGCACGGATCATCAGGTCGTCGAGCGGGCTCATTGCGGCGTCCCCAGTCGCGTCGGTAACGGGCTCGGCATCGTCGTCGGTGCCGCGTCCGGGCGGCAACACCGTCTCGGAGATCCTGTCACTCGTAGCGATGGGCCCGGGGGTGCCGCCGGGAGAAACCTAAAGCTATTAGGTTTTAATCTAAAGGGTGTAGGGTGTGGGTATGGCACGAGCGAACCTCACCCCGGCGGTCGTCATCGCCGCGGCGGCCCAGCTGGCGGACCGGGAAGGATTCGACGCGATCACCCTGTCGGCGCTGGCCCGCCATTTCGGCGTGCAGACAGCGAGCCTCTACTCGCATGTCCGTGACCGGTCCGCACTGCTCGACAGCGTCCAGGAACTGGCCCTCGGCGAGCTGGCCGACCGGATCGCGATCGCGATCGGCGGCCGCTCGCAGCGAGACGCGCTCACCGCTCTCGCCGACGCGCACCGCGACTACGCCCGTCAGTTCCCCGGCCGTTGGGCCGCCCTGCAACGTCCGGCGGCGGCGACCACCGTGCGGTCGGACGCCGCCGGCAGGCTGGTCGCGCTCACGCTGGCCATGCTCCGTGGCTACCAGCTGCCGGAGACCGAACTCGTGCATGCCACCCGGCTGCTCGGCGCGACAATCAACGGCTTCCTCGCACTTGAGGTGGCCGGCAGCTTCGGGCACCGCGAGCCCCCCGCCGACGCCTCCTGGCAACGGGCGCTGAGCGCGCTCGACACCGCATTCCGCTTCTGGCCCACCGAAGGGAACCACTGATGCCCGTCCCATCCGAACTCCTCCGTGGCGTCGCCGAGGTCGAGGCCACTCCGCGCGGCCTCCGGCCGCACCGGCTGCCGACCTGGGTACGGGAGCAGTTCCCGGACGGCCAGCTGCTCGCGATGGAGAGCCAGCCGTCCGGCGTACGCATCGTCTTCCGGACGGCGGCGAGCACGCTGGAACTGGTGACCCATCCGACCCGGGTCGCCTACCTGGGCGCCGACCGACCGCGTGGCCGCATCGACGTGTACGCCGACGGCGCACTCGCCGCCCGCGACACGCTGACCGGTGGCGACCGGATCGATGTCGATCTCACCGGCGGCCAGAGCGCCTGCCATCCCGGACAGGTGCACACGACCACCGTTTCCGGGCTGCCCGCCGGCCACCACCGGATCGAGATCTGGCTGCCGCACAACGAGAGCATCGAACTGGTCGACCTGCGGGCCGATGCCGCGATCGAGCCGGACGACGCCGCGTTGCCGCTGTGGGTACATCACGGCAGTTCCATCAGTCACGGTTCGAACGCCCTCGCGCCCAGCGAGATCTGGCCCGCTGTCGCCGCCCGCCGGGCCGGTGTCGAGCTGCGCAACCTCGGCCTGGGCGGCAGCGCGTTCGTCGACCCGTTCCTGGCCCGCGTGATCCGCGACGCCCCCGCCGACTACATCAGCGTCAAGCTCGGCATCAACGTGGTGAACCTCGACGGGATGCGGCTACGTACCTTCGTCCCCGCCGTCCACGGCTTCCTCGACACCATCCGCGACGGCCACCCCGACGTTCCGCTGCTGCTGATCTCGCCGCTGTTCTGCGGAATCCACGAAGACACCCCCGGCCCGGGGGCGTTCGACCCCGAGTCGATCGGCACCGACCAGGTGCGTTTCGTCGCGACCGGCACACCCGGGGACGTCGCGCTGGGACGCCTGACGCTCCAGGTCATCCGGCGCGAGTTGCGTTCGCTGGCCGACCGCCGCGCCGCCGACAAGAACCTGCACTACCTCGACGGCACCGCCCTGTACGGCCCGACCGACGCCACCGACCTTCCGCTACCGGACGGCCTGCACCCGAGCGCCGAAGCCCACCAGCGGATCGGCACCCGGTTCGCGGAGTACGCCTTCACCGGCACCGGCCCGTTCACCCGGACGGCAACCCCGGCGACCGCTACCTGAGACGCGCTCCTACTCCAGGTCGACGACCTGCTCCAGGGCGGCGCGGATCGTCTCGTCGGACACCGTGTCACCGGTGATCTCCACCTCGGCCACGATGCGGCCGTCCACTCGCTTACGCAGTATCAGGAAGCGACGCCGGTCGCGGTTGAGCCAGGCGTGGAACAGCGCGACGACGCTGCCCAGCGCCCCTCCCCCGCCGACCAGAATCGTGAGGTACTGCTCCCACCCCTTGGTGCCCGGTACGTCGGGGCCCTCGTCGTGCGAGATCAGACCCTGTTCGAGCAGATCCACGCGTAGATCTTCCACCGCGCTGAGTGCCGCTTCGTGGTCGTTCGCGACACCGGTCAGGCCGGGACTCACCACGATCGCCAAAGGACCCACCTCGCGCCTCCTCCGCATTACTGGCGAGCCGTACAGTAGACCACTGGTCGCGTTGTGGGCAGTCGGGAGCGAGAGTGTACAAAGCCCTCCTCATTTGCAATTCGGACTACGGCCGGTCCGGGACGCTGCCGTTCCTCCGTGGTCCCGAGAAGGACGGGAACCTGCTCGCCGCCGCCCTGACCGATCCCGACAGGGGCATGTTCACCGACGCGACAGTACGGCCCGAGCAGAACTTGACCTCGGCTCAGATGCAGCGCACCATCAACGAATTCTTCAGGTCCGCGAGTCCCGAGGACACTCTGCTGTTCTACTTCAGCGGGCATGGCCGCAGCGAGTTGCAGAAGCTCTACCTGTGCGGCGTCGACACCGAACGGGATCTCATCCCCGGCACGGCCGTCGGAAACGACACCATGAATGCGATCTTGCAGCAGTGCGTTGCCCGGACGAAGATCTTCATTCTCGACTGCTGTGACGGCGGCGCGTTCAAGGGCGACAACCTGGCCGAGCAGTTCGCGGGCCGCGGCCGGTTCGTGCTCACCGCTGCCGCCGCGACGGAGCTGGCCAAGGACGCCGAGCTCGACGGCCAGCCCAGTCCGTTCACCGCAGCCCTCGTGGACGGACTGTTGGGCGGGGCGTCTGTCGACAACGACGGCAACGTCACGCTGGCCACTCTCTACGACTATCTGCACGCCACGCTCACCAGTCCGCGGCCCGGCCAGAAGTTCGACGGATACGGTCGGATCGCGATCGCCCGCCGACCTGCGCCGGCCGTGGGAGAGGCTACGCCGCCGGCGGATCCGCAGCCGACCGATCCGACCGAGGAGGCCCTGTCGCTGCTGGAACGGCCGACCTCCGGCACGGCCGTGAACACCGAACAGCTGGCCCAGTTCCGCGCGAACCTGCGCCCCGACATCGCCGCGGAGATGCCACCCGCCCTCAACACCACTGAGTTCCTGCATCGGGCCCACCTGATGCGCAACGGGCGGCTGACCTACGCGGGAGCGCTGCTGTTCGGCGAGGATCCGACGGCCGTGGTGCCGACCGCCATGGTGACCTGCGTACATTTCAAGGGTTCGAACCGGGACGAGTGGTACGCGCGAGAGGAGTTGCGCCGGACGGTACCGGAGCAGATCGTGCAGGCGCGCAACTTCGTCGCCCAGCGGACGGCGCAGGGTGAGACGTTCACCGGCGACTCGATGACACCGGTGCCGGTCAACGACTACCCGATGATCGCGGTACGCGAGGTCATCGCGAATGCCCTCGCGCACCGCGACTACGAGCACCGGGGCATGTGCGTGCACGTTCGGGTCTTCGACGACCGGGTGGAGATCGTGAACCCAGGTTCCTGGCACGGGCCGGAGTTGCCGGACGGCGAAGCGATCCCGATCAGCCAACTACGCTCGGAATCCGACCGCCGCAACTTCCACTTCGCGCGGGTGTTGACCTGGATGCGACTGGTGGAGGGCGAGGGCTCGGGCATTCCCCGCGCCGTCGGCGAATGCCAGCGCATCGGCGCACCTGAGCCGACCGTGGTGCAGACCGGCGACCGCGTCATGGTGACGATCTATCCCCGGGCCCTCAAGACCACCACGAAGGTGTACGTCTCGTCGACCTTCCCGGATCTGACCGAGTGCCGCCGCGCGGTCCACACCGCCGCTCGGCGGCTCAATGTCGAAGACGTCGCGATGGAATCGTACGTCGCGGAGAGCCGTCCTCCCCTGGAGGCGTCGCTGCGGGCCGTTGCCCGCAGCGATCTCTACATCGGGCTGTTCGCGTGGCGGTACGGTTTCGTGCCGGCGGGCCACGACCAGTCGATCACCGAGTTGGAGTACCGGGAAGCGCTACGACTGGGCAAGCCGTGTCTGATCTTCCTCCTGGCTGACGACGCGCCGTGGCCGGCCACCATGGTCGACCGTGGCGAGGCGGGCGAGCGGATCGAGGCGCTGCGTACGGAGCTTCGAGGGCGCCATCTCATCGCGTTCTTCCGCGGTCCGGAGGATCTCGCAACCCAGATGACCGCCGCGCTGGCCAACTTCCTGGCGGGCACCCAGCCCCCTGAAGCCGACGACAAGGCCATCGCCGAGAGCCTGCGGGGATACTTCCTGCGGCTACGCCAGCGCTACGGTGGACTCGACCTGGAGGCGTTGTCCGGGCCGGGCTATCGACGGATCGACCTCGGGTCCGTGTTCGTCGAGCCGGTTGCCCGTGAGGAGGTCGGCCCCGGAGCGACGCCGTCAGCGGTGCCTCTGTTCGAGCTGCTGTCCGATCCAGGCCGCCGGACGGTGATGCTGCTCGGTGCCCCCGGCGCGGGCAAGTCGACGGTGGCGCAGTATCTGGCACTGGCACTGGCCGAACCGCATCGGGAGCCCCGACTCGCGTCGCTGCGCGGGCACGTTCCGCTGCTGGTTCCGCTCCGCTCCTACGCTGCGCCAGCCGGCGACGGTCGGCGGGAGGGCATTCTCGATCACCTCGACCACCTGCATCGCTCCGAGGGCCTCGGCCTGCCGCGCTCCGTGCTGCGCGTCCTGCTGGACGCCGGTCGGCCCATGATCTTCATATTCGACGGGCTGGACGAACTGTTCGATCCCCGCCAACGTGAGGCGGTGACGGGCCTCATCGCGGCATTCGCCGCCGAGTATCCCTCCGTCCGGATCGTGGTCACGTCGCGGCCGGTCGAGTACAGCCAGCGGATCCTGGCCGAGGCCGGGTTCCACCATCTCACCCTGGATCCCCTGAACGACGCCCAGATCGCAGATTTCCTGTCCAACTGGTATGCGGTGGAGACGCCGGACGACCCTGCCAAGGCGGAACCACACCGGAAACGTCTCCGGTCCGCGATCCGCGACAGCCCGGCCATCCGGGCTTTGGCCGGAAACCCGTTGCTGCTGACCGCCCTGCTCTCGCTGAGACTCCGGCCGGAGCAGCCCAGGAATCGATGGCAGCTCTACGACCACCTCACGGACGTCCTTCTCGACCGCTGGGACCAGCACCGCCACCTGAGCCCGACCCAGCACGCCGCAGCCTTCGTCGACGTCGCCGACAAGAAGCAGATGCTGGGACGCCTGGCGTACCTGATGCAGTCACAGGGCGCGACGCGCCTCGATCGAGATGAGCTTGACCGGGTCTTCGAGTCCTACCTGGAGGAGCGGTACGGCCTGTCACGTGTGCAGTCCCGGCAGGTGATCGGCGAGCTCATCGACGAGTTCCGCGTACGCGACTTCATGCTCGTCCGCTACGACGACAGTCGGTACGGCTTCACGCATCGCACCCTCCTGGAATGGTTCTGCGCGCGGGACATCGTCCGGCAGCACCATGAGGGGCAAGCGGAGTCGTTACTGGCCCTCTTCGCCGCGCACTGGGCCGACCAGTCGTGGTGGGAGGTGCTCCAGCTCGTCGCGGGAGCGGTGCCCCCGGCGCTGGCCGGGCGGCTGATCCAACTCCTCTCTACCGAGGTCAACCGGCCCTGGCCGGCCGACCGGTTCACCGAGCCGCCGTGGAATCTCGTGCTGGCCGTGCAGTGCCTCGCCCAACTGCGGATCGGACCCGCGGTGGCCCGGCCGGCGTACGCGCTCCTGCGCCAGCTCATCCTGCTCATCGAGCACGGCGTGTCCACCGGCGACGAAGCCACCGCCGTACTGATCGAGGACCGAATGCTGCCGGTGATCAGGACGCTGGGCACCGACTGGCCGGGCCGAGAGGCGTACCCGCGCTGGTACCGGCGACGTGGGTTCGAGCTGACCCGGGGCACCGCGTACGCCGAGGTCGCCGCGCGGCTCGCCACGCTTCTCGGCGCTCCGCGCGACGGCATCCAGGAGCTTCTCGACCCGCTGGCCGACGAAGGGGATCACCAGGCGCAGCTCGCACTGGTCGCCGGACTGGCCGAAACCGCGATCTCCGAGGCTGGGCTGCCGGTCGAGCGGGACCGCTTGACGGCCGGTCGGGCACGGCTGATCGGGTACGCCGTCAACAGCGCTGACCCGGCGGTGCGGCGTGTCGCGCTCGACGCGCTCGTCAGCGGCTACGGCGTCGACGACGCTCTGGTGAATCTGCTGCATCACCGGGCCCGCAGCGACGAGGACCCCCCGGTACGCGCCCTGGCGGTGCGGGCGCTCGGCCACCATGACGACGGGGACGTCCACGACACCCTTTGCGAGAGACTGGCCAAGGATGTCGCGCCTCCGGTGGTGGAGGCGGCGGCCATCGCGCTGCTTGACCAGCCCGGCAACGCCCCACTGGTCCGGCGGCAGTTGCTCGACCGGATCCATGAAGACGAGTCCGGGGCGGTGCGCAGCATTGCCGTCCGCCTGCTGAGCCGGCACTTTCCGGACGCGGGGCTGATGCTCGAACGTGTGCGTCACGACCCCGACCCGGACACCCGCCTCGCGGCGCTGGAGGCACTCGTGCGAACCACCGACCACAGTGCGGCGGTTCTCGACACAGCACGCGACGATCCGGCGCCAGCGGTACGGCTCGTCGCCGTCCACGCTCTCGCTAACGGCAGTCCGGCCGTCCTCGCGGACGCCGCCGAGGACCTGATCCGAGACGCGGACCCGGCTGTGCGACAGGCCGTCGTCAGTACTCTCGTCCGAACCGGCACCCGCGACCACCTCGCGCTCGAACGCATCCGCGAGGATCCGGACCCGCAGGTGATCCGCGAAGCGGCCACCGGCCTCTTCGGCTGGCAGTCCCCCGTGCGAAACGAGGTTGTCGCGGCGCTGCTGCAACGCGGCAGCCACGACGTTGACCCCGCTGTCCGAGCCGCAGCCGTCGAACTGCTCGCCAGCTCGCCCCTCCCGGCCGAGCAGTCGAGGGCGTTCCTCCTCGACCGGGTGAACGACCCGGATCCCACCGTCCTGGCGGCCGCCGCCGGCGCGCTGCTCGCGGCGGACGGCGGGCCCACGGTGGCACCGCTGCTTCGAACACGTGCTACCAGTGACGACCCGACCATCCGACGCGCCGTGGTCGAGCTGCTCAGCCGAGACTCGGAGGGCGACAGCGACACCCTCGCCCTGCTGGTGGAGCGGGCGAGCACCGACCCGGACGTCTCCGTCCGCCGTGTCGCCGCGGCAGGTCTCGTGGACAAGGGACGCGACCGCCCCCAGGTCGTCGACCTGTTCCGCGACCTTTTCACCGACGGCGATCCCGGCGTACGCCGCACAGCGGCCTGGGCACTGGCGCAGCACCACCCCACCGAGGAGTTCCGCGACCTGCTCGTGGACCAGGCCGCCCATCACCCCGACCCGGCTCTGCGGCGGCTCGCCGAACAGGCCCTCACCTGGCTGCCCGGCACCGAGATCGACGACCTACCCGACCGCACACCGAGCTATCCCGACCCCCGGTAGCCGCCTTCGTGGACCGATGCCGTGAAGCCGACCGGATGGACTCTGTCCGAGGCATCCTTTCGACCGGCGCGGGCCATCACCACTCGGGTAAGCCACTGGGACATGAACATGCGTACTCACTACTGCTGCTGTAGTACCCGAGCTTCGCTCAGAAGACCGGCTACACCGCGGATGTGGTAGGTGCTCATGAAGTCGTAGACGTCCAGCGCCTCGCCGAACTCGTCTTCGATCTTCGCAAGGACCTCGACCGCAACAATCGAGTCGCCGCCGAGGTCCAGAAAGTCGTCGTGCACGCCGATCCACTTGAGGTTCATGGTGCTGGTCCAGATCGACAGGAGCCGCTCTTCGACACCGTCGACCGGACCTTCGAACAGGGTGCACGTGCCGGCGATGACGGCGGACCGGACGTATTCGGTGTCGAGCGTGTTGCCGGCGAGCGGCATGGCGTCGACGAGCAGCACGCCGTCCAAACCACAGCCCGCACCGAGCCGGTCCCACACGTAGCCACGAAGCTCCGGCCCGCTTACGTACTGGGAAAACTCGACCACGCCGATCGTGACGTCCCGATCGTCGTGGCGGATCGTCGTCGCCCGGGCATCACGCACAGCCGGATGCCCCAGCAGGGTGGATGCGAGCTCTGCCAAGCCAACCATCAACCGCTCCTTCAGTAACGGCGGCAATCCGAGCCGTCGGCGCGGATTGACAACAGTCGCCAATGTGCCACGGATGCTTGAGCGGTCGCAGAGAAGAACCGGCAGAAGTTCCGGAAGTGGTTGACTGCCCTTGCTTCTTACCGCCAATCCTTGCCCGCACCGGCCGCGCGAACCACAATTCTCCCGAGGGTGGCGAACCTGCGACTGTTCGCTAATAGACGCCATATTGTCGCCAGCCAGGGGGTAATTGACGATGAACGAGATCAGCTATGCACAGTCGTCGCTCGTCGAAGAGGACAGGCCAAGCACCACTACGGAACGGGTCATCGCCGAGGTGTGGGCCGAGGTACTGAATCTCGACGAGGTCGGGCGACACGACAACTTCTTCGACCTCGGCGGCCATTCGGTGCTCGCGACGCAGGCCGTGGCAAGGTTGTGCGTCGCCCTGGACCGGCAGTTGCCGGAGCGGGCCCTGTTCGACTGGCCGACCGTCGCGACTCTGGCCTCGGCTCTGCCCGGCTACCCCGTCGCCGAACAGGTTGCGCCCATCAGGCGCCGGTGAGTGACGGGCCGGGGGCTTCCGGAGCGGAGCTGCCCCGCCGCACCCGCGGGTCGGACAAACCGATCAAGCCGGAACCACACGACATGACGGATCCTCACGACATCGAGCGACCAAACTATCGTTCAGAATTTACCGGGGTTTCGTCCGCGACAGGTCATCAGTAAGACGATCTGTAACCGGTCAAACCGCCTCCCGACGAATTGAGGTTACTCGCGGTATCCCTGCTCCGCGGCCCGCTCGAGTACGCCCGGTTGCCGCCTGAACGACTTCCGGAACAAACGTGATTGATGATCGTCGTTCCGTGATACCGTATGCTGGCCGACATGGTGCGAGTCGAGTTCCGGGTTCTCGGAACATTGGAAGCCGTGGTCGATGGTTCCCCCGTGCCGATAACCTCCCCGCGGCAGCGCATAGTGCTGGCCAATTTGCTGATGGCCGCCAACCATGTCGTGACCGTGGAAAAGCTGATCGGCGCAGTTTGGGACGATTCCCCGCCGCCCAGCGCGCGTGGTCAGATCCAGATCTGCATCTCCGCGTTGCGCCGGGCTCTCGGCAGTCCGGAGATCATCGACACCAGCCCACTCGGGTACTCCATCCGGGTGGCCCGTCAGCAGCTCGACTACCTCATGTTCGACGACGCTCTCGCCCGGGGCCGGTCCGCCGCAGCCAAAGGTCGGCTGGACGAGGCGCTTACGCAACTGGACCGCGCGATCGACATCTGGTCCGGACCGGCCTTGGGCGGAGTGCCGGGCCGGGCCGCCGAAGTTGTCTCCCACCGTCTGGAGGAACGGCGGATCATGGCGCTGGAGGACCGCGCCGAGATCCGTCTTGGCCTGGGCGGTCATCGGGAGTTGGTCGAGGAACTGGTCGCGTTGACCACGGAGTACCCACTGCGGGAGCGCCTGTGGGGATTCCGGATGCTCGCGCTGTATCGGTCCGGACGGCAGGCAGAAGCGCTGGCGACGTACCGTACGGCCCGCACCAACCTGGTGGGCGAGCTCGGCATCGAGCCGAGCCAGTACCTGCGCAAGCTGGAACGCGCGATCCTCAGCCAGGACAGCAGCATCAGCGGCGAAGTGGACGACAGCCGAACCGAGGCCGCCACGAGCGTGCACCGTCCGCAGGAGTTGCCCGCAGATCTGCCGGACTTCGTCGGCCACGCGGCGCTTATCGAAACCCTGACCGCCACGCTGACCAGCGAGGACACCAAGCAGGTGCCGATCGCGGTCATCACCGGCGCGCCGGGCTGCGGAAAGACCTCGCTGGCCCTGCACGTGGCCCATCTGTTACGCGCCAAGTTCGTCAACGGCAGCCTCTACGCCTGCCTCTACGGGAGCACCACGCAGCCACGCTCGACCGAAGCCGTACTCAGCGACCTCCTGCACGGACTCGGCGTCGCCCCGGCGGCGATCCCGGTCGCACCCGGCCAGCGGATCAACCTGCTACGGAGCCAGCTCGCGACGCGGCGGCTGTTGATCGTGCTGGACGATGTGGGCAACGAGGACCAGATCGCCGACCTGCTCCCCGGCGTGCCAGGCCCGGCGGTGCTGATCACCAGTCGCCGCCGGCTCGCCGGCATCCCGGGCGCCCGGGCCGTCGACGTGGACATGATGTCGGCCGAGGAGAGCCTCACCCTGCTCGGCCAGATCTGCGGGGAGCAGCGGGTCGCCGCGGCGCCCGAGGCTGCTGCGGAGCTGGCCGAGATGTGCGGTGGTCTGCCCCTGGCCGTGCGGATCGCCGGGGTCCGACTGGCTGCGCACCCGCACTGGGCCGTTGGCACCCTGCTGGACCGGCTGCGCGACGAACGGTCTCGGCTGGACGAACTCTCCCACGGTGACGTCGCGGTCCGCTCGCTGCTCGCTGACGTGTACGACTCCCTCACCGTGCCGGCGCAGACCCTGTTCTGGTTGCTCAGCGCGTTGGAGCTACACGAGTTCAGCGCCTGGACCGCGGCGGCCCTGCTGGACTGCGATTCGAGACAGGCCACGGCGCTTCTCGACGAGCTCGTGGACGTCCGGCTGCTGGAGGCCCAGCTTTCCGCGCTCACCAAGCAACCCCGCTACCGATTCCACGAGCTGGTGCGGGTGTTCGCGAGCGAGCACCGGCTGACGCAGGACGACCGGGAAACCTGCATAGCGGCGGTCACCCGATCGCTCGGTGCCCTGCTCGCCTTCGCCGAGGAGGCTCATCATCGGATCTACGGGGGACGGTTCGCGGTTCTGCACGGCACGGCACCCCGATGGGCCAGCGCGCGTGCCGAGTTCGACCGCTTTCTCGGCGATCCCACCGCCTGGTTCGACGAGGAGCGCATCACGCTGGAGGTGGCGATCCGCCAGGCGGCAGAGCTGGGGCTGGACGAACTGTGCTGGGAGTTGGCCACTGTATCGGTTGCCCTGTATGAACGGCGCGGCCTGTTCGCCGAGTGGCGTACGACCCACAACATCGCGCTGGAGGCCACCAGCAGGGCCGGCAATCGCCGGGGTGAGGCTGCCGTGTTGGCGTCGCTCGGCTCGCTCGGCGTAGCCCAACACGCCGAGGACGACGGCGAGAACCTGCTGCACGCGATGAGCTTGTTCGACGCGGTCGGCGATCAGGCCGGGGCGGCATTGACGCTGCGCAACCTTGCGCACCTGGACCGGATCCAGGGTCGACCCGACAGTGCGGTGCTGCGTTACGAGCAGGCGCTGGAGAAGTTCCGGGCAGTCGGCGACCTGGGCGCACAGGCCCACGTACTGAGTGGACTCGCGCGTAGCCACCTGGATCTCGCAGCCCCGGAGCGCGCCGAGATCCTGGCGAAGGAGTCACTCGCACTGGGTGAACAGCTGGGTAACCGTCGCCTTCAGGCCCAGGCGTTGTACCGGCTCGGTGAGGTGTTTGCCGACTCGAAGCAGTCGCTGGCCGCGAAGGCCGTCTTCCAGTCGGCTCTGGACCTCGCTCGGGCGCAGGACGACCGGATCGGCCAGTCCTACGCCCTGATCGGCCTCGGCGGGGCCATGTTGGAGCAGAACGAGTTCACCGCCGCCGAGATCCACTTCAGCGAGGCGGTCGAGATCTGCCGGATGACGCAGGAGCGGAATGTCCATGCCCACGCCCTGTTCGGCCTCGGCCGGGTGTACCTGGGCCGGAGTGAGTTCGACACCGCGGAACACTTCTTCGTGCAGGCCGCGAACGCGTTCGCGATGCAGGAGAACAATCCGTGGCACTCACGCTCCATCGACGAGCTGGGCGCGCTGCGTCGGGCCGCCGGCCGGCTGACCACGCAGAGCAACAAGAACGAGCCGGCCGGCGAGATGAAAACCTGACCGCGATCAGCCCCGCTGGCCGGCCAGCCGCCAACGTTCGAGCTTCCCGGCCGCCGAACGCGGCACCTGATCGACGAACGTGACCCGCGTCGGCACCTTGTAGTTGACCAGACCAGCCCGGCAGTGCGCCATCAGCTCACCGGTGCTGACCGAGGCTCCCGGCCGGCAGACGACGTAGGCGCCGACCGTAGCGCCCAGCACCTCGTCCTCGGCCGCCACCACCACGGCGTCCAGCACCGCGGGGTGCTCCAGCAACTGCGCCTCGACCTCGTTCGGGTAGACCTTCTCACCGCCCACGTTGATCACGTCGTGCCGACGGGGGGCGAGGAACAGATAGCCGTCCTCGTCGAGCCATCCGAAGTCGCCGACGCTGGCGAAACCGTCGGCCGTCGTTTCCAGCACCTGGCTGCCCAGGTAGGCGTCTCCTCTGGAGACCCGACCGGCGCGCATGAACACCTTGCCGGTCTGTCCCGGGCCCAGCCGGTTCCCGGCGTCGTCCCTGATGCTGATCTTCGTGAAGAATCCCCGGCCCACCGTGCCCGGCCGTTGTTGCCATTCGTCCCCACGCACCAGGGTGCCGCCGACGTTCTCGGTCGAGCTGTACACCTCGTACAGGTGTTGCGGCCCGACCAGCTCGATCCACCGCTTCTTGGTGAACGAGTCGCACGACGCGGCCGTGTGCATCACCGTACGCACACTGGCGAAGGACGCCGGATCGGGCTCGAGAAGCATCAGGATGGTGCGCATGTGTGCCGGGGTGAGCTGGATCCATTCCACCGCGTAGCGCTCGACCAGCTCCACCGTCCAGGCCGGCAGGAAGTACGGCGGCAGAATTGTGGTGTTGCCGTCGAGGAGCCCGTCCAGCAGCGTGGTGAACGGGGCCGCGTGGTGCAGCGGGCCGAGAATCAGCTGCCGCTGACCGGCGCGCCAGCCGGCGCGACGGCGCAGGGGCAACGGCACCTGGTGCGGATCGTAGCCGAGTGGTCCGGGCCGAATCGCGATCTTCGGCCGGCCGGAACTGCCGCCGGTGGGCAGCAGGTAGGCGATTCGGCTGGCCATCGCCGCCGGCGACCGCGCCGGTCGTCCCGCGCCGGCCTCGGCGTCGGCCTCTGCGGCGATGAGCTCGGCCCGTCCGTACGTCTGGCCGATGAAGTTGAGCAGCTTCTCCCGCTCGGGTACGGGCGAGGCCGGGTTCAGCGGCAGCAGTGGCAGTTCCGCGGAGAGGACGGCCACGATGTCGACCACCGACTGGATCGTGTTGTTCGCCTCGATCGCGACCACGCCCGGACCGGTCCCCCGAGCGGCGGCATCCACAAGCGCGTCCGCCCGCCGGCCGCTCCGCTCGGCCAACTCCCGCCACGTCAGTACCTGCTCGACGGAGTTCTCGTCGAAGCCGACGACCGCAGGCCGATCGGCTGACATCTCCGCGATATCGGTGATCCGCTGACGGATCGATACGCTCATTCGAGCCTCCCACAATCGAGTACGTCGTCATCCACCCGGCGGTCGGCGACCTGCCGGACGAGCCGGCCGAGGTGGACGAGACGCAGACCCACCCGGCAGACCTGGCCGGCGCACACGTGATGGACGCAGGTCGATGATGGCCCGCCCGGGTCGCCGTACGCAGAGAACAACCGGCAGAACAACGCACACGACCCGACCCCGAGTCGCTGCCGGTCCTTCTCTACTGCGCGGCGCGGAGCGCTCAATAGCGTTGCGCACATGGTCTCACCAGGGCACATCGACAGTGCCGCGCCGAGCATCCGGACGACGCGGACCCACCAGGCAACCGGAACCCGCGCGCCCCGGCGTCGGGCTCGATCGGTGACCCTGGTCCCGCGGCCGTCGGTGACCGTGCGGTTCAGTGGAACACGGTCGGCCGAGGGGCCCCTCAACATCGGCCAGTACAACATCCTGCAGTGGCTGCGTCGTGAGTCGGAGCAGTTCTTCGCGGCCGTCGCGGGGGAACTCGACGTTCCGGCCGCGACCGTTGTCGATGACGTCGCCCAGGCACTCGCGGTCCTGATCGAACGGCACGAAGGACTCCGTACGACCTACCTGGACGGCGCCGAGCCACAGCAGTTCGTGCAGGCCACCGGCGAGCTTGTCGTGGAGGTTTACGCGATCGAGGCCGCTGACCCACAGCTCGTCGACCGGGCCAGCCTGGCCCGGGACCTTACCCGGCGGTTGCGCGCCGCGGGCGCGTACCGCATCGGCGAACTGCCGGTCCGGGTCGCCCTCGCGGTGTCCTCCGGTGACGCGTCCACCAGCTCCGCCGAGGTGGTGCAGGCCGCGGTGATCGGCTGCTCGCATCTCGCGGTCGACTATCAGGCCATGGAGATCATCAAGCGGGAATTCGCCGACCTGATCCGTGACCGCGGTGCACGACCGGCCGGCGGACCACCGATCCAGCCGTTGGACCTGGCCGCCCTGGAACGTACGCCCAAGGCCCTGCGGCACGAGGAAACGGTTCTCAGCTACTGGAAAGAGCGGTTCTCCCGCATGCCGCAGTGCCTGTACCCGGTCCCGCGGGTCGCCGCCGGCACCGGGTCGGTCTCCGTCGAGATGACCTCCACCGCAGCCGGGATGGCGTTGCGGGCGGTGACGGCGCGCACCAGGACGAGTCGCGCCAGCGTCGTGCTGGCGGCGATCGGCGCGGTGCTCTCGCACCGGACCGGCGTCCGGGAACTCGTGCTCCCCACCCTGTCCGCCAATCGCTTCGAGCCGCACCTTCGGCAACACGTCGGCAGCCTCGCGCAGCTCGCGTCGATCACGCTCACGGTCAGTGACACCACCTTCGACCGGCTGGTCCGGCAGGCGTGGGCCGCTGTGGTCGACGCGAGCCGACACGGCCGTTACGACGTGGACCGGCAGAGTGCCATCGCCCGCCGGATCGAGCACGAGCGTGGCGTCGTGTTCGATTGCGAACCCCTGTTCAACAACCTTGTCATCGAGTCCGGTCGGGCCGCCGGCCGGGCCACGGCACCGGTACCCACGCCGGATGAGCTGGTCGCCGCGCGACGCACGACGCAGCTGCGGCGGCAGCCGATGCCCGCCGGGACCACGCTGATCCGCTTCGACCTCTACGGCACCGACGGGCAGTTGCGTCTCGGCTGCTGGAGCAGTGACACCGGCCGCATCCCCGACGACGAGGTCGAATCGCTGCTCCTGGCGGTCGAGAACCTGTTGATCGCGGCCGGATCCGCTGACCTCGGCGCCCGGGGGATCCGCGACTCGATTCCGCTCAGCCCGGTGCAGCGGGGCCCCGGCTGGCGGCTCGTGGACGGTTGCTGGATCGAGTTGGCCGAGGTGCAACGGTTGCTCGACGACAACCTGCCGTCGACAGGTGCCCGGATCTTCGCGGAGGTGGACGGCCTGCCGTTGGTCGCTCACCTGGCGCGGACCGAGGCCATCCGCACCCCCGAACAGGCCCACGCCGCCTGCCTGGCAGCGGTGAAGGCGTATCCGACGGCGATGACACCACGGCACTACGTCATCTGCGAACGCGTTCCGGACGACCCTGACGACCCGGCCGCCTGGCGCGACGTGTGCTCCCAGGGATCCGGTCGAACCGTCGGGACCGGCGACCCCGGGCCCTGCTGATCCGACCCGACCACCAGATGCAATGAAGGGAGCCGACGGTGACCACCAGCAACATCACGCCCGTACGCCTCACACCCGCGGTATCGAGCGACGAGTCGCCACTGCCCGCCGTGCTGACCGCGCCCAGCAGTGGCGTACCGGCCGAGAGTCAGATCGCCGAGATGCGGGAATCGGTCCGTCGGCAGCTGCGCACCAACGGCGCGGTCCTGCTACGTGGCTTCGACATCGGCAGCGTCAGCGGGTTCGAACGGGTCGTCCGGGCGGTGTCCGGTGCGCCGCTGTCCTACGCCGAGCGGTCGTCGCCGCGTAGCACCATCGAGGGCCAGGTCTACACCTCGACGGACTACCCACCGACCGAAGAAATCTTCCTGCACAACGAGAACTCGTACCAGGCGACCTGGCCGCTGACGCTGTTCTTCTACTGCATCACGCCGCCCGACACGCAGGGCGCCACGCCGCTGGCCGACACCCGCCGGATCCTACGGTCGATCGATCCGAGCGTGCTTGAGGAGTTCACCCGGCGCGGCTGGACCGTGGTACGCAACTTCACCGAGGGCTTCGGGGTGCCATGGCAGCAGGCGTTCAACACCACCGACCGGGCCGAGGTGGAGCGCTACTGCGCGCGTAGCGGTGTGGAGGTCCAGTGGGTCGGGACCAACGGCCTGCGTACGACGGCCCGCCGCCGGGCGGTGCACCAGCACCCGGTGACCGGCGAGACCGTCTGGTTCAACCACCTCACGTTCTTCCACGTGACCACGCTGCCCGAGGAGGACTGCGAGGGCCTGCGGGAGATGTTCGACGAGGCGGACCTGCCCACCAACACGTACTACGGCGACGGCGGGCGAATCCCCGACGAGGTCGTGGCGCACCTGCGCGACTGTTACCGAGCCGCCCAGCGCCGCTTCGACTGGGAGCGCGACGACGTACTGATCGTCGACAACATGCTCGCGGCTCACGCCCGTGAGCCGTTCACCGGACCACGAAAGATAGCCGTGGCGATGGCCGAACCATTTCCGGCTGCGTGAGGAAGGTGGCACCTGACCGACGGAGGGACACCGCTGCGGCGGCCCTCCGTCGGCCGGACCGGGAGAGACTGATCATCCCCACGGCGTGTCACCGGCGACAGCGACCACCGAGGTGGGCGACGAGACGATCAGGCGCGGACCGGAAACCTTTGAAACCAACAACTCGATACCCCTTGTCTGCTTCGGCTCTTGTGCCGGCTGCCGCCGACAGAAACGAAGCTATGGCCGGCCGTTTTCGGCTCCCCATCACGACGCTTTCCTCGCCGGCCGCTGCCTACCCGATCGGCGATAGCGGTGTGGAGGTGCCCGGGACGACGGTTGAGCAAGAATTGCCTACTCTCCGTCAACGAAGGCGACCCTCCTCATGGCCTCATGGTTGGACCAGCGGACCGCTCCGCATGTCGGCACCGCAGCGCTGATCTGCATACCCAGCGCCGGTAACGGCGACTTCCAGTTCGACCGGTGGCCCGACACCGTCGGCCCCTGGTGCGTCGTCCGCCCGCCCGTCGTGGGCGACCCGGACGGCGACGCACCGGGCACGCGGTCTTCGGCCCAGCCTCCGCCAGGGCTGCCGGAGCGGGCCGCGGAGCTCGTGGCGGACCTCAAGCGCCTAGGGATCGAGAAGTTCGCGTTGTTCGGCCACGAGGGTGCCGCGCTGCTCGGCTACCAGGTCGCGGTCGAGCTGGACCGGCGGGGCGCGCCGGCACCGCTGCGCCTGTTCGTGTCGGGCTGTCCCGCACCCCAGTACCTCCGCCGCTATGCCGGCGAGGCGCACACCGAACCGACCGACGACGAACTGACCGAGCGGGTGCTGGCGACCGCAGTGGCGATGGGCACCATTCCGCTGCCGTCGATCGTCGCGGCCGGCGTACGGGCGCTCCGGGCCGAACTGACCGCGTTGCGGGCCTATCAGGTGCCCCGTCCGGCGCCGCTGCGCTGTCCGCTGACCGCGATTCGGTGGCTGGACCAGGGCATCGAGGCGGAGGTGATGGCCGGCTGGTCGGCGTACGGAGACACCGATCTGGTGCAGTTGCCCGGGTCCGGATTGAGCTATTCGACCGAGCCGGCCGATCTGTTGCGGGTCATCGGTGACCGGGTGCCGGCCGGTGGCCGCACCTGAATGACACGTCCGCGGCTGCACGCCGGTGTGCAGCCGCGGACGAGGGGGGCTCAGATCAACCCGGTCGCTACCCCACAGGCCACCGCGTGGGCGCGGTTGCGGACCTGCAACCGCGCCATCATGTCGTAGATGACGTTCTTCACGGTGTGGTTGGAACACAGCAACGACCGGGCGATCATCGCGTTGTCCTGGCCCTCGGCCATCAACGCGAGCACCCTCGTCTGACGGGGCGTCAGCGGCGACCGGCCGGCCGCGCGGGACGTTTCGGCCTGGCTCGGCGTGCCGCTGCCACCGAGCACCCCGACCAGCACCTCGTGCGGCAACCGGACCTCCCCGTCCCGGGCGGCCCGCACGGCGGCGGCCAGTCGGCTCGGTGTGACGTCGGCGAAGCGGAGCATCACCAGGGTCCCCGAACGCAGTACGCGTACCACGTCCGTCGGTGAGAAGCGGTCCGCGACCAGCAGCGTCCGCTGTGTCGTGGGCCGCGACGGGCACGCCGTCAGCGCCTCGTGCACCGTGTCGACCGCCGTGACGACGACGGTGTCCGGTGATTCGTGCGGGTCGGGCACGGGTGTGACACCGGCACGCCGCAGCGCGGCCAGCACCTCGGCCCGGATGGTCGCGTTCGGGGCCACCACGTGTGCGGTCAAGGCCATCATGATCTTCTCCTGTTCGCCGTTCACAACATTCCGGCCCGCAGGGCGAAGGCCACCGCGTGGGCCCGGTTGCGCAGCCGGAATCGTCGCGTGATGTCGTGCACGACACTGGTCACGGTGCGCGTCGAGTAGCACAGTTCCTTGGCGATCTCGCCGGTCTCCCGGCCCTCGGCGATCAGCCGCAGCACCGCGCGCTCGCGGTCGCTGATGTTCGACGCCAGGGTGCCGGCCGGAGCGGCCGGCGCGGCGAGCAACCGGTCGAGCATGTCCGGCGAAACCGTGCAGTCCCCCTCACCGGCGGCCAGCACGGTGCGGGTGAGCCGCTCCGCGGTCGCCTCCCGGCGCCGAAGCAGGCCGCGGGCACCCGCCGCGATGGCTCGCAGCGCGTCAGCCGGCTCCACCTCGGGCACGACGAGCACCACCTCGGGCCGGTCCGCACCGGCGCGGACGGCCCGCACCGTATCCAGCGCGTCCTGGCCCAGTTGGTCGACCACCAGGACCGTGACCGCCGCCCTCTCCCGCGTCGTCACCACAGCGATGTCCGGGCACCCGAGCATCGCGCTCGTCACGCCCGCTTCCAGCACGGGGTCGGTCGCCATGACGTTGACCCACATCGGTTCGCCCATCACGCCTCCTTCTTCGTCACGCCGGGGCGTGGCGTGGCGTCGGAATGTCCTGGCCGGATGGTTCCGCGACGAACTAACTGGTCGCTGTCGAGTCGCTGTCGACTCGCTGTCGGCCGCCGGCACAACCTGATAGCGGAGCATCGACTCGCCATCGTCGCGCCAGCGCCGGTCGTCCTGCCCGCAACGCGACGGCCGGCTACATCGGCGGGCCGACCCGGGGCGGCAGCCTTCCCGCATGTCTGCCGATTCTTCTCTGCAGGCGGTCCGTGTTTCCGTGGCACATTTACAACCGTTGTGGATCCGTGCGGAGAACGTCGATTTCCGCCGTTGCGGTGAGAGCGGTTGATGAAGGCCGCCCGTCCTCTACCTGGACGGACACGGATCGGAACGAGCAAGGTTCGGTACCGAAAAATCGTCGGATCAGCAGGATGTGGGTGAACAAGTGATTAGTTCTGACGTCAGTGACATCGCCGCAGACCTCGCGGCGAACGCCACTCTCTTGGAGATCGCCGAGAATGTAGGGCTTTCGCCGCTACTCGATCGCGGAACCCCATTCACGCTGGCCGAGGCAACGACCGCGACGGGCGTTCCCGAAGATCGCGCTGCCCTCTTGCTGCGCGCCATGTCCGCCGCCGGGCTGCTGGAGCGCGACGCCGAGACCGGGCCGTTCACGCCCTGCGCGGAGCTCGCGGACCGGCGGTACGAGGCGGGCTACCTCTCCTGGTCGCTCAGCGCGAACCGGCCGTACATCGATCACGCGGAGCGGTTTCTGCGTGAGCCGGACGCGGCCGGCCGCCAGCACCAGCGCGACGGTCGACGGGTGGCGGTGTCGTCCCGCTGGATCGGCTCGCGCGGTTTCTATCCCGGGGTGTTGTCCGAGATCATCAGCCGCAAGCCCCGACACATCGTCGATCTCGGCTCCGGCGCGGGCGCGCTGCTGATCCGGCTGCTGACCGAGCTGCCCACCAGCACCGGCGTGGCGCTGGACCTCAGCGCGGGGGCGTGCGAGGAGGCCGAACGCGCCGGTCGCCACGCCCAGGTGGACGACCGGCTCACGGTGGTCAACCGGTC
Source organism: Micromonospora sediminimaris (assembly GCF_016863575.1). Classification (NCBI taxonomy): domain Bacteria; kingdom Bacillati; phylum Actinomycetota; class Actinomycetes; order Micromonosporales; family Micromonosporaceae; genus Micromonospora; species Micromonospora sediminimaris. The sequence goes on along the minus strand of NZ_BOPD01000029.1, from coordinate 49,104 downwards.
CGTCGAGACGCTCGTCGACGACCCCGCCCCACTCGACGGCGCGGACATCATCCACGCCGGCTTCGTCATGCACGATGTCGCTCAGCATCCCGAGGTCTTCGCGGGCGTCCTGCGGGCGTGCCGCGAGCATCTCGCCGACGGCGGCTGCCTAGTGGTCACCGACGCGGTGCCGTACGTGGACAGGCCGGGCGAGCGCGCCTTCAGCGCCCTGTTCAGCTACCTGCACGAGAGCTCGATGGACGTACGGCTGCCGACCGAGGACCGGTGGTGCGAACACTTCCGGCAGGCCGGTTTCTCCGAGGTGACCAGCACCGCCCTGGGGATGCCCGGCAGCCGCCTCTTCGTGGCCACGCGATGAGCCGGAACGGCGGAGCAGCGGCCCTCGCGGAGCACGACGCCGAGCGCATGGCCATGGCTCTGTACGAGGCTCGGAGCAACCGCGTGCCGATCGCTCCGTTCACCGATGCCTGCCCCACGCTCGACGCGGCCGGCGGATACGCCGTCCAGCGCCGGCTGACCGAACTGCTGATCGCTGACGGCGAACGGGTGATCGGTTACAAGGCCGGGCTCACCTCCGCCTCGATGCAGGAGATGTTCGGAGTCCACGCCCCGGACTACGGCCCGGTGTTCGCCTCGACCGTCCGCGCGGACGGTGCGAGCTTCGCCCGCGGCGAGTTCATCTCGCCGAAGGTGGAAGCCGAGATCGTCTTTCGGCTGGCGAGGCCGTTGACCGGTCCCGGCGTCACCGTGGAGCAGGCCCACGCGGCGATCGGCGAGGTCATTGCGGGTCTTGAGATCGTCGACTCCCGGATCACGGATTGGCGCATCCGGCTGGGCGACACCATCGCCGACCTCGCCTCGAACGGCGCGGCCGTGCTGGGACGTTCGATCCCGGCCAGCGCGGAGCTGGACTACCGGCGCGTGCGAATGGCCTTCCGCCGCAACGGGGAGTTGGTCGCGTCCGGTCAGGGCGCCGACGCCCTCGGCGACCCGGTGGCGGTGGTGGCGCTGCTGGCGAACCTGCTGGGCGAGAGTGGCGTCACGCTGGAGGCCGGCCAGTTGATCATGACCGGTGCCCTGCACGCCGTAGTCCCGTTGAGCCCCGGTGACACCTACACCGCCGAATTCGATCACCTGGGCTCGGTCACTCTGCACGTCACGAACACGTAGCCCCGACGCGGGTAGGAAGGCGATCCCCTCGATGAATTCAGAACGACGGCTGTCAGTTGGGGTGCTCGGCGCCGGGCTCATCGGCGTCGACCTGGCGGTGAAAGTCGAGCGGTCCGCCGCACTGGACCTTCGCCTCGTCGCCGGCCGGACGGCCGACAGCCCGGGCCTCAAGCGGGCCGCTCGGCTGGGGCTGCCGGTCGCCAGCCGGGGCCTGTCGTCCCTTGCCGACCTCGACGAACCGCTCGACGTGGTCTTCGACGCCACCAACGCCGGCTCGCACGCCGAGCACGCGGAGACGCTGACACCGCTCGGCACGCTGCTGATCGACCTCACACCCAGCCGGATCGGGCGGATGGTCGTCCCCACAGTCAACGGCGCGGAGGTCGCCGCGCACCGCGACCTGAACATGGTGAGCTGCGGTGGGCAGGCATCGGTGCCGATCGTACGAGCGATCACCCGAGCCCACCGCATCGACTACGTGGAGGTGGTCGCGACCGCGGCGACGCTCAGCGTCGGTCGCGGGACCAGGCTCAACCTCGACGAGTACGTCGAGACCACTCAGGACGCGCTCCGCGAGTTCACCGGTGTGGGGGACGTGAAGGCCATCCTCAACGTCAGCCCGGCTCGTCCTCCGGCGACCTTCAGGGTGGCCATGTCGCTGATCGGCGAGGGGCTGACCCACGAGTCGGTGCACCCGCTCGTGGCGTCCGCCGCCGCCGACGTCCGTGCCTTCGCCACCGGCTACACCGTGACGAGTTGCATCGTGAACGACAACAAGGCGTTCATCGCCGTGGAGGTGACCTCCGCAGGCGACCAGATTCCCGCCTACGCGGGCAACCTCGACATCATCAACTCGGCTGCGATCCGGGTCGCCGAGCGTTGTGCGGTGGAACGCCGACCGATCGAGGCCATGGAGGTCGTGTCATGAGCCAGCAAGCTGCGGAAAGTTCGCCGAGACAACCGATCCTGATCCACGACCCGACGCTGCGCGACGGGCACCACGCCGTCCGCCACCAGCTCGGGCGGGATCAACTCCGGGCGTACGCTGCCGCTGCCGACGCCGCCCGGGTACCCGTCGTCGAGGTGGGGCACGGCAACGGCCTGGGCGCCTCGTCCCTGCAAGCCGGCCGAGCCCTGCTCAGCGACGAGGCGATGCTGTCGGTGGTCCGGGACGCGTTGACCACCACCAAGCTCGGCGTCTTCATGCTGCCGGGCTGGGGCACCACCGAGAGCATCCGGCTGGCCGTCTCGTACGACGTCGACCTGGTCCGCATCGGCACCCACTGCACCGAGAGCGATCTGGCCGAACGGCACCTCGGGCTGCTGCGCGACGCGGGCGTCGACGCACACGGCGTGCTGCTGATGAGCCATATGGCCAGTCCCGAGCGCCTGGCCGAGGAGTGTGCGCGGCTCGTCGAGTTCGGTGCGACAGGCGTCGGCATCCTCGATTCCTCCGGCCACTACCTGCCGCAGGACGTGAGCACGCGGATCGCGGCCATCCGGTCCGCCGTCAGCGTGCCGGTGATCTTCCACGGGCACAACAACCTCGGTATGGCGGTGGCGAACTCCATCGCCGCCGCCGAGGCGGGCGCCACGATCCTGGATGCCTGCGCCCGGGGGTTCGGCGCGGGGGCCGGCAACACGCAGCTGGAAGTTCTCGTGCCCGTGCTCGAACGGCTGGGCTACGACACCGGCATCGATCTCTATCGGCTGCTGGACGCGGCGGACATCGCCGCACGGGAGCTGATGCCCGCGCCGCCCACCATCGACTCGATCGGTGTGGTGAGTGGTCTCGCCGGGGTGTTCTCCGGGTTCAAGAACCGGGTGCTGGACGTCGCCGCCCGGGAGGGCGTCGATCCCCGCGACGTCTTCTTCGAACTGGGCCGCCTACAGGCGGTGGCCGGGCAGGAGGACCTCATCGAGGACGTGGCGCTCGCGTTGCGTGCCGGGTCCACGGGTCAGCGTGAACGGACGGCAAGCCATGTTTGACCAACTCAAGACCATCCTGGTCGAGGATCTGCAGATGCGGACCGAGGATGTCGTGGCCACGGCCGATCGCGTCGAGGTCGGCCTCGACTCCCTCGCCGTGGTCGAGCTGTCGGACCTGCTCAGCAAGCGGTTGGACGTCCACGTCTCCGACTACGAGCTGCTGGAACTCGCGACGGTCGGTGACATCGCCGAGCTGGTCGCGGAGCGCTGTCGTGCGTGAGGCCGCGGGGCCGACCGCCGGAGCGTCCCGGACCGTCACCCGGTCCCTGTCGCGCAACGAGTCACCGCACGGCCCGTTGCCGGACATCGTCGCCGCGGTCGCGGCGAGCAGCCGGGACGTCAACCGCTATCCCGACCCGGCCTGCACCGACCTGACCGCGGCGCTCGCCCGGCGGCACGGTGTCGCACCGGATCGGGTGGCGATCGGCGCCGGATCCTGCGCGCTGCTCCAGGCGGTTTTCCAGCTCGCCGGGCCGGGTGCGACGGCCGTCTACGCCTGGCGTTCCTTCGAGTACTACCCGATCCTCGCCGGTCATCTGGGGATCCAGTCGGAGCGGGTGCCACTCGCCGACGACGTGCACGACCTCGCCGCCATGGCCGATCGCATCACCGCCACGACCCGGCTGGTCGTCATCTGCAACCCCAACAACCCCACGGGTACGCTGCTCGGCCTGGACCGGCTGCGCGCGTTCCTCGATCGCGTCCCGCCGACCTGCCTGGTCGCCCTCGACGAGGCGTACTTCGAGTACGTCGACGAGCCGATGGGAGCCGGTGGACTCGCGCTGTGCGACAGGTATCCCAACCTGGTGGTCCTGCGCACGTTCTCGAAGGCGTACGGCCTGGCGGGGCTCCGGGTCGGCTATCTCATCGGCGCGGCGCGCATCGTGGCGTCGCTGCGCGAGATGACGCTGCCCTTTGCGGTGAGCGCGCCAGCCCAGCACGCGGCGGTCGCCGCCCTCGCCCTTGAGGACGTGCTCCTGATGCGGGTCCGGCAGACGATCGCCGAGCGCACCCGGGTGCGGGCTGCGCTGCTGGCCGACGGCTTCGCGGTCCCGGCCAGCCAGGCGAACTTCCTGTGGCTCGGGCTCGGCGAGAACGCGGGCCCGTTCGGTAGTTGGTGTGCCCGGGCCGGAATCGAGCTGCGGGTCTTCGACGGGGAGGGCGTCCGGGTGTCGCTCGGTTCGCCCTCGGACAACGACGCGTTCCTCGCGGCGGTACACCGATGGCGCGTCCGCAACGCACCGGAACTACTCACGACTGGAGCGCTGAGATGATGCCCGAGAACACAGCCCTTCACCGGAAGGTGATCGTCGCGCCGGGAATGTGCAGCGGCGGCTCTCTGATCTTCGGGCGGATCGGCGACTGGACGTGGGAATCGGTGGCCGAGACCTGCCGCACCAACGTGCACGCCGCCCGCACCGCCGAAGGCGAACCGACCTACCTCTCGTTCTACTACTACCGGGTGCGGGGCGGGAAGGTCGTTCATCCGCACGGCCTGGCCTTCGGTGACGAGCTTGAGGTGACGTCGAGGGTCTTCCAGTTCGGCGGTGGCTCGGTGCTGACGTTGCATCGGCTCGCTCCCGCCGGCTCCGGCCTCGGCACCGCGTTCCTCGATCCGGCGGAGGTCTACGAGACGCCGGACCCGGAGTGCATGTACGCGGAGACGCTCAACCGGTGGATCGCGCGCGGCAATCCGGGCAGCAACCGAGTGCTGTCCGAAACCGTCCCCCACGGCTTCGACAACGCCGACCTGCCACGACTTCCCAACCAGTTCTCACCGCGTACGCTCGTCGGTCGCGCCCGCGGTGCGGGCAGCTTCCTCGCCCCGGCGCCGCCGGGATTCGCTGTCGCCGGGGGCGAGCTGTCCTTCGAGTACGCACTGGACGCCGTCCGGGACATCAACGGCGCCGGGCTGGTCTACTTCGCCTCGTACTTCTCGATCTTCGACACGGCGTTGTTGCGGCTGTGGCGTGGGCTCGGCCGCACCGAGCGGCAGTTCCTCCAGCGGCGGGTGATCGATCAGAAGGTGGGTTTCTTCGGCAACGCCGACCTGGGCTCGCTCTTCACCGTCACCGCCCGGCGGTGGCAGAACGTCGCCGACCCGCTCTCCGAGATCGCCGACCTGGAACTGCGCGACTCGGCCAGTGGTCGGCTGCTGGCCGTCGCGGCGATCGAGACGGAAACGCCGTCGACGCTGGCCTGAGGACGTCGACCCGACAGGTCGCGGGCCCCGGCCCGCACCCCACCGGCCACCTGATGGGCGCGGTTGCGAATTGGCAACCGCGCCCATCTGCGCGTAGCTGACGTTTCGTCACCGGGTGGGTCGCCCTCGCCGCAGTCAGCCCGGACGCGGGCACTGGGTGTGGGCCACGGGCACGGGCACGAGACACGGCCGCCGGCCGCCGGACGCCGGGTGCCGGACGCCGGGTGCCGGACGCCGGGCACGGCTGGCTCATCCGGGTGGGCCGCCCACGCCGGGGTGGGCCGCCCGCACCAGGTCGAACTGCAACGGGCCCAGGCAGTCGGCTTCCGGGACCGACCGCGGCGATCCCCTCAACACGGTGATGTCCGGGCCGACGTCGGCCCGGACATCACGCTCTCAGCGCATATCGGGTGAGCTGACCCACGCGGGGTGCTGCTGCCCGCTCCGGCCCGCCGCTGGCGGCGCGCCGGAGCGGGCTACCGAGCAGCTGCCGCCGCCGGCTCGGGCTCGGGCTCGGGCTGCGGGCTGGTCGGCGCCACCGGATCGAAGTGCCGCAGCGCCACCACCAGGTTGACCGCCGCGAGGGTGGACAGAGCCGCGAGGACGAGCAGGGTCGTCGTCACGCCGAAGCGGCCGATCGCCATCCCGCCGGCCAGGAAGCCCAGCGGGCCGGCGATGTTGCTGATGGTCATGACCGCCTGGATGACCTTCGCCCGGATGTCCGCCGCGAACCGGGTGGCCAGGATGCTGAAGAACGGGGCGTTGGACAACGGAAGCGCCGCACCGGACACCGCGAGCGCGGCGACCAGGACCGGCACCGGCACGTCGAACAGCAGCACCCACCAGGGCAGGACGAGCTGGAAGGCGGCCAGCCCGAAGACCATCGTCGGGGACAACCGGCTGCCGATCAGATAGCTGACCGCCGCCCCGGCGATCGCGCCGGCGCCGAAGCCGGAGAGCAGCAGCCCACCGACTCTGGCATCGCCGGCGAAGCGGGCGAACGCCAGCAGCGGCAGCGCGAGCATCAGCACCCGCATGAGGAAGCCGAAGCTGATGGTCGTGACCATCACCCGTCGCAGGAAGTCGTCCCGGAGCAATGCGCGTACCCCGGCCAGGATTCCCGAGTGGTCCGGGGTCTGCCGCTCCTGCGGAGCCGGCATCGCCGGCTCCGTCCGCCGCGTGCGCGGCACAAACCACCACAGCAGCAGACCCGACACCGCCGAGGTCACGGCGTCGAACAACAGCACCTTGTCCGCGCCGAGCGTCGCGATCAGCACGCCCGCTATGGCCGGGCCGGCCAACGCGGCGATGTTGAAGCACCCTTCCAGCACGCTGTTCGCCCGCATCAGCGCCTTCGGGTCCGGACCGGCGAGTTCGGTGGCCAGGTCGCGTTGCGCGGCGAAGTAGGGCACTCCGAGCACGCCGATCACCGCGACGATCGTCAGGAGCAGGGGAAAGCTGAGCAGACCCAATGCGGCCAGCGCAGGTATCGACCCGATGGCGACGAACTGCGCGAAGTCGATGACCACCATGGTTCGGCGTGCGCCGTACCGTTGGATGACCTCGCCGCCCGCGAATCCGAGCACCGCCATGGGAAGCACCGACACGGCGAAGACCAGACCCGCCCGCGGTGCCGAGCCGGTGCTCTCCAGCACCAGCCACGGCAGCGCGAGCGTCGTCATCTGGGTCCCGACGGCGGACCCGGCGCCGGCGGCGTACACCGCCGCGAGGGCCCGCCTGGTGGTGCCCGGTGCGGGAGACGGCGCGGTCGACATACCGTTCACCGTCGCCCGGCCGGCTTGTCGATCAGCCCCGTCAGGATGCCGGCGAGGTCCGCCACGTATTCCTTCATGACCGAGAAGTGCTCACCCTTCGCCCGGTGCACCCCCAGCCCGGCGGTCCGCTCGCGCCACCGTTGGAGGTAGTCGCCGTAACTCTGGCCGGAGCTGACGACCTCGTGCTCACCCTGCGCCAGCTCGTCACTGACGATCAGGTCCAGGTGACCGGCGTACGGGCGGTCCCGGTAGGACAGCACCATCTCCATCACCTCCTCCCACATCCGCGCGGCGGGCAGCCACATCGTTCCCGCGCCGCGTTCGGGGAGCGTGATCCCGTCGTTGCCGACGATGTCGTCCACGATGTGTTCGAGCAGCGCCAGCGTCTCCTGCCGGAGCACCGAGGTGTCCTCGTCCGGCGGTGCCGCGTCGAGCCGTTCCAGGTTCGTCACACACTGTTTGATCAGCGCGTACTCCGACCAGAGGTGCTCCTTCTGCCACGCGTCCTGCCCCGGGTCGAGCAGGATGAAGGTGACCTCCTCGCCTTCGGCCATCAGCCGGCTGGCCATCTCGGTGCTCACCCCGCTGCCGCCACACCAGCTGAAGATCCGGTACGGCCCCTGCGGGACCGCCTCCCGCAACTCCGCGAGGTAGCGGGTCGCCATCTCCTCGGTGGACGGCACCGAGCCGGTCGACGGGTCAGGGCCCGGCCACTCGAAGGCGACCACCGGCAGATTCGGATCAAGGTGCTCGGCCAGCCGCCGGTACCAGTGCGCGCTGCCGCCGCCGGGGTGCACACACACCAGTGGCGGTTGGTCGCCGGTCCGGCGCAGCCAGAGCAGCGCCGTGGCCGGCTGCCGCTCGCCGTCGATCGACGCGGCGAGCGCCGCGAGCGTGCGGTGCTCGACGAAGGTTCGCACGGTCGTCTCGATGTCGTGCCGGTCCCGCAGCATCGCGATCGCCCGCAAGGTCAACAGCGAGTGCCCGCCGAGGTCGAAGAAGTCGTCGTCACGGCCGACCCGGGGCAGGCGGAAGACCTCGGTCCAGACCTCGGCGACCGCCACTTCCGTGGGCGTACGTGGTGCGCTGTATTCCCGTACCGAGGTCGTCGCCGCCGGCCGGGGCAGCGCGGCCCGGTCGAGCTTTCCGTTGTTGTTCAGCGGGAGCCGGTCCAGGCGGACCCAGGCCGTCGGGACCAGGAAACCGGGCACCCGGCTGCGCATCACGTCACCGAGCCGGGCGGGGTCGGCCGGGCCGTCCTCGTCGAGCACCACGTACCCGACTAGCTGCTTGACCCCGTCCACGCCCTGGTACGCCGCCGCCGCGGCGGCCCGCACCGTGGGCAGCTCGGCGATCGCGGCCTCCACCTCGCCCAACTCGACGCGGTGCCCACGAATCTTCACCTGGTGGTCGCGCCGCCCGATGAAGTGGATCGTGCCGTCCGGATCCTGGCGGACCAGGTCCCCGGTGCGGTAGAGCCGGTTCCCCGGCGCGTGCCCGGACGGGTCCGGTACGAAGCGTTCGGCGGTCAGGTCCGGACGGCTCTGGTATCCGCGCGCGACGCCCGGACCACCCAGCAGCAGCTCACCCGGCACGCCGAACGGGACCGGGTCGAGGTTCTCGTCGACGACGTGCACGTAGGTGTGATGGATCGGCTTCCCGATCGGGATGACGTCGGTGAGCGCCGGCAGGGGGATCCGTGGGTGGACGGTGGCGAAGGTGGTGGTCTCGGTCGGGCCGTACCCGTTGCTGACCAGCACGCCGTGTTCCATCGCCTTACGCACCTGCAGCGGCGGCAGCACCTCGCCACCGACCACCACTTCCCGTACCCCGGCCAACGCCTGCGGCCGAACGTCCATCATGGTGTTGAAGAGGCCGGTGGGCAGGCACAGCACGGTCACCCCGTGTCGGCGCAGGAGTTCGTCGAGCCCGTCGGCGGTCGGCATTTCCGGGGAGACGACCAGCCGGGCCCCGTTGCACAGCGCACCCCAGACCTCGAACGTCGACGCGTCGAAGGCGAGCGTGCAGATCTGGAGCATGACCTGCTCGGCGTCCAGTCGCGCGTACTCCTGGCCGTGCACCAGCCGTACGACGCCGCGGTGCGGGACCAGCACGCCCTTCGGACGTCCGGTGGACCCCGACGTGTACGTGATGTAGGCGAGGTTCTCCGGTGACAGGGCCACCTGTGGCGCGGTGGTCGGCCGGCTGCCGTCCGACCACCAGTCGGAGTCCAGGTTCAGCGTGGTCAGTCCGGCACGCGCCACGAAACGGTGGGCGTGGGCCGGCCCGCTCACCAGCACCTGGGCGCCGGAATCGTCGAGGAGGTACTCGATGCGGCCGTCCGGGTACTTGGGGTCGAGCGGCAGGTAGCAGCCGCCGGCCTTGAGGATGCCGAGCAGCGCGACCACCGTGTCGATCCCGCGGTCCATGCAGACGGCGACGGGCGTTTCCAGGCCCACACCGTGCTCACGAAGCGCCCACGCCAGCTGGTTGGCCCGGGCGTCGAGTTCGCCGTAGGTCAGGCGCGAATCGCCGCACTCGAGTGCGACGGCGTCCGGCCGGGCCTGCGCCTGGGCCGTGAACAGGTCGGTGACGCACGCCTCGGGCAGGGCGGGCCAGTCCTGCTGCGGCTCGGTGAACCGGTGCGCCGGGGTCGAGCTGAGGTCGACCGGGTTCGCGCCGCCGTCGGCGATCATCGCGGTGAGCAGTTCGAGGAAGGTCTCGCCCAGGGCGGTCAGCCGCTCCTGGGTCGCCCAGCCGGCCCGGCACTCCAGTCGCAGCTCGCCCGGGAAGGTCAACGTGACCAGGGTGAACTCGTTGGGGCTGTCGTCGACGACCGCGCCGAACACGTCCTCCTGCGCGTCGAGCACGTGGAAGTCGAGGTAGGAGAAGATGCTGCTGATAAGCGGCGTACCGGCGCCCCAGGCACGCTGCATCGCGGGGATCGGGTAGCGCCGGTGCGGCCAGACGGCAAGCTCCTCGGCGAACACGGCGCGCACGAGGTCGCGCCAACGGGGCGTACGCAGATCCACCGCGAACGGCACGGTGTTGAGGTACATCCCCATCACCTCGTCGCCGCGCAGCAGTTCGGGCCGGCCGTTGACGACCAGACCACTGAAGAACCGCCGCTGGCCGGTGATGGCGCCGATCATCGCGAGGTGCGCGGTGTGCAGCACGGCCTTGAGCGAGGTCTGCGTCCGCGCGGCCAGCTCACGCAGCCCCGGCTCGAGATGCCGCCAGGACATCCGCAGCTCCGGCACCGCGCCGTGGCCGGCGGGGGCGGTGTCCGCCGGCAACGCGATCCGGTCGTACTCGTCGACCCGGCTCCGCCAGAACTGCTCGTCCGGCCCGGCCGACAGCGATCGCCGTTCCAACCTGACGAAGTCGGCGTACCGCCCGGGAGGCGGAGGCTTCAGCGCATCGGGGTCCGCGTCCCGGATCGCCCGGTAGGTGTCCCGCAGCTCGGCGATGAGGGAGTGGTGGCTCCAACCGTCCAGGATGGCGTGGCACTCGGTGTGGGTCAGCACCCACGTCCGCTCCCCGGTGCGGTGCACGTGCCAGCGCAGTTGCGGGGCGTGATCGATGGGCAGCATCGCCAGCTTCATCGTCTCCCGGTACCGCTCCAGGATGTCCTGCTGCTCAGCTTCCGCAAGCTCGCGTAGATCGTCGAAGCCCACCTCGACCCGCGCCTCAGCGTGGACGAGTTGCATCGGCTCGGTGTAGCCGGACGGGTGGAACGTGGTGCGCAGGATCTCGTGCCGGTCGACCAGCCATTGCGCGGCCTGCTGCAACGCGGCCAGCGAGAACGGGCCGTCGTCGGCGATGTCGAAGCTGGTGACGTTCTGGTACGCCGGGTGCGAGCCGTTGACCAGCATCTCGTACACCATGCCGGCCTGCACCTGACCCATCGGGTAGGCGTCCACCAGGCCGTCGGGGAGCCGGTCACGGTCGGCCGGGTCGAGTTGCTCGAACCGGCCGACCGGCGCCTCGTCCGCACCGGTCGCCGGCCGGTCGGCGAGCGTGGCCAGCTGCGCCGCGGTCTGGTGGGTGAAGATGTCCTGCACCGACAGGTTCAGCCCGCCCCGACGCAGGGTGCCGATCGCGCGGATGGCCCGGATCGAGTCACCCCCGACGTCGAAGAACCGGTCGTGCACACCGATCCGATCGATGCCCAGCGCCGCCGCGAGCGCCTCGGTGACGACGCCTTCGGCTTCGGTGCGGGGGGCGACGTACGCTCCGGCCGCCCAGGCGCGGCCAGGTGTCGGGGCCGGCAGCGCGCGCCGATCCGTCTTTCCGCTGGTGGTCAGGGGAAGCGCGGGCAGCAGCTGCCAGTGGCTCGGGATCATCGCCTCGGGCAGTCGACCGCGCAGGAACGACGCCACGTCGCTCACCTCGACGCCGGCGTCGGTGTCCCGGGCGACGAGGTAGCCGACGAGCTGGCCGTCGTGCACCGCCACGGCGACCGCGGACACTGCCGGGTGCTCCGCCGCCACCGCCTCGATCTCGCCGAGTTCGACCCGGTGCCCACGGATCTTCACCTGGTCGTCGAGCCGGCCGAGGTAGTCGATCCGGCCGTCCGGCAGGTAACGCGCGAGGTCGCCGGTGCGGTACAGCCGTCCTCCCCCGCCACCGGACGCCGCGAACGGGTCGGGAACGAACCGCTGTGCCGTGAGCTCCGGGCGGCTGAGGTAGCCGCGGGCCAACTGCACGCCGCCCAGCAGCAGCTCACCCGGCACTCCGATGGGGACCGGTCGCAGGTTCTCGTCGACAATGTAGGTACGCGTGTTGGCGATCGGCCGTCCGATGGTGACCGGCGTCCCGGGCAGGCACCGCACCGCGGTGACGTCGACGGCCGCCTCGGTCGGCCCGTAGAGGTTGTGCAGCTCGCAGCCGATCCGCTCGTGGACGGCGGCGACCAGGTCGGCGGGGAGCGCCTCGCCGCTACAGATCATCCGGCGCACCGACGGCAGCGGCCCGAACGACTCGGCCAGGAACACCCGCAGCATCGACGGTACGAAGTGCAGGGTGGTGACCTGCTCGGTGGCGATCAGGTCGGCCAGGTAGTGCGGGTCGCGGTGGCCGTCGGGGCGGGCGATCACCAGCGTCGCCCCGGTGATCAGCGGCCAGAAGAACTCCCACACCGAGACGTCGAAGCTGTACGGGGTCTTCTGCAGCACCCGGTCGGAGTCGTCCAGCCGGTAGGCGTCCTGCATCCAGCGCAGCCGGTTGACGATCGCGCGGTGGGTGACCACGACGCCCTTGGGCCGGCCGGTCGAGCCGGACGTGTAGATCACGTACGCGGGGTGGTCCGGCCCCGCCGGGGTCGGGCTCGCCGATGCCGGCCCGTTGCCGCTGATGGCCGATTCGCCATCGGTGAGCACGATTGTGACACCGGCGTCGGCGCACATGTAGTCCCGACGCTCGGCCGGGTGGTCCGGGTCCAGCGGCAGGTAGGCGCCGCCGGCCCTCTGGATCGCCAGCAGGGCCACCACCAGCTCGACACCGCGTCGGCGGCACACGCCGACGATCGACTCCGGCCCGACACCCGCGTCGACCAGGTACCGCGCCAGTCGGTCGACCCGCCGGTCCAGCTCGGCGTAGGAGACGTCCTCGCCCTCGAAGCGAAGGGCGACGGCGTCCGGGGTCCGGGCCACCTGCTGCGCGAACAGCTCCGGCAGGGTGCCGGTCGGGTACGCCACCTCGGTCTCGTTCCACGTCCGCAGCACCAGCTCCCGCTCCGCCGGTGGAGACTCGACGAGCTGGCTGACAGGTGCGTCCGGCGTGGCCGCGATGCTGCCGACGAGGGCGGTGAAGTGGCTCGCGAACCGCTCGACGGTGTCCCTGTCGAACAGCGCGGTGGCGTAGTTCAGGAAGCCGGTGAGGGTGCCGTCGGGCTGGTCGACGACGACCAGGGTCAGGTCGAACTTGGCGTCGCTCTCGCCGACCGGCAGTTCCTCGGCGCGCAGTTCGCCGACGCGGCGGGCCGTGGAGTCCCCGTTGGCCCAGAGGAACATGGTCGAGAACAGCGGGGTACGGGAGGCGTCGCGCACCGGGGCCAGCTCGTCGACCAGCCGTTCGAACGGGAGTTCCTGGTGGGCGTAGGCGCCGAGCGCCATCTCCTTCACCCGCCGGAGCACCTCGCGGAAGGACGGGTCGCCGGACAGGTCGGTGCGCAGCACCAGCGTGTTGAGGAACAGCCCGATCAGGTCCTGCACCTCGGCCCGGTCGCGACAGGCCACCGGGGTGCCGATCGTGATGTCGTTGCTCCGGCCGAACCGGCCCAGCGTGATCGCGTACACGGCCATCAGCACCATGAACGGCGTCGCGCCGGACTGGCGGGCGAGTTCGTGCAGGGCTCGGGCGTCCGACGCGGACACCGCGAACGGGACCAGGTCGCAGGCGCTGTCCCGGACCTGTGGACGGGGCCGGTCGAGCGGCAGTTCCAGCGCGGTGGCGCCGGCCAGCGCCTGCCGCCAGTAGTCGAGCTGACGGTCCAGCTTGGCACCGGACATCGCATCGCGCTGCCACGCGGCGAAGTCCGCGTACTGCACAGGTAGTGGCGCCAGCGGGGACGGCCCGCCGGTCAGCGCGGCGGTGTACAACCGGTCGAGTTCCCGCCACAGCACCTGCTCGGACCAGCCGTCGAAGGCGATGTGGTGCAGGGTCACCACCAGCGCGTGCTCCTCGTCGGCCAGCCGCGCGAGGGTTCCGGTCAGCACCGGGCCGGTCGCCAGGTCGACGGGTGCCCGGTCGTGGGTCATCCAGCCGGCGATCCGTTCGTCCTGCGCGGCGGGGTCGAGGCCACGCAGGTCCACCTCGTGCAGCGTGGCCGGCTGCGGAGGGTCGATCACCTGGCCCGGTTCACCGTCGACCACCACGTAGCGGGTACGCAGCACCTCGTGCCGGGCCACGATCGCGTCCAGCGCCGCTCGCAGCGCGCCGGGCTCCAGCGGCCCGAACAGGCGCAGGCCGGCACTGGCCAGATACTCCGTACCGCCCGGCCGGACCTGGTCGAGGATCCACAGCCGGCGCTGCGCGAACGACAGCGCGGGCGGCGTCTCCCGCGAGACCCGGGTGATCCCCTCGTCCGGCGCGGCGGTCGCGGCACCTACGAGCCTGCGCCGAAGCAGTTCCGCGCGCAGACCGGCTCGATCGATTGTCTCAGTCACAGGGCACCATCCTGGGAAAGCAGTTCGCTCATCTGGGCGTCGGTCAACTCGTCGAGTTCCGCCGTGATCAGGTCGGTCACCACCACCGCCAGCTCGGCCACGGTGGTCGCCTCGAACAGGCAGCGCAGCGGGACCTCCACGGCGAAGGTCGCCCGCAGCCGGGCCAGGACCCGGGTGGCCAGCAACGAGTGCCCACCGAGTCCGAAGAAGTCGTCATCGACGCCGACCCGGTCGACGCCGAGAATTTCCGACCAGATCCCGGCGATGGTCTCCTCCGCCGGGTCCCGTGGCGCCACGTACCCGCGGGCACCGTCGAGTTCGGACGGTTTCGGATCTGGCAGCGCCGCCCGGTCGACCTTCTTGCTCGGTGACAGCGGCAGGGCCGCGACGGTGACCCAGGCCGACGGGATCATGTACGAGGGCAGCGACTCCCGGAGGTACGCCCGCAGTTCGTCGAGGTCTGGTCCGGTGTCGTGGGGCCACTCCAGGTAGGCGACGAGCCGCTTGTCGCCGGGCCCGACGTCCCTCGCGACGACGGCGGCTGCGGACACCGCAGGGTGCCTGGCCAGCACGGCTTCGATCTCGGCGAGTTCGATCCGGAAACCACGGATCTTCACCTGGGTGTCGAGTCGGCCGAGGAAGTCGACAGCGCCGTCCGGCCGGAGCCGCACCAGATCGCCGGTGCGGTAGAGGCGCGCTCCCGGTTCGGTGGCGAACGGGTCGGGCACGAACCGCTCCGCGGTCAGCTCCGGCCGGTCGTGGTAGCCACGGGCCAGGCGAACGCCGCCGAGGTACAGCTCACCGGGCACCCCGACCGGAAGCGGACGCATCTCCGCGTCGAGCACGTACACCTGGGTACCGGCGGCCGCCCGGCCGATGTGCAGGGTGGCCGTGCTGCGCTCGTCGGCGAGATCGCCCGACACGGGGTTGAACATGCACGTGACGGTCGCCTCGGTCGGCCCGTAGGTGCAGAGGAACCGGCCGGGCAGGCCGGTCGCCGCCCAGCGTTGGGCGTCGTCGACGGTCACCACGTCCGAGCTGACGTTGATGGTCTTCATCGCGGTGAGCCGGTCCACGCCGGACTCCATCATCTCCCGGTAGTACGCCGGGGTGATCTCCATGACCGTCACGCCGTACTGCGCCAGCTTGGCCGGCAGCTCGTTCGGCGTCCAGAAGACCGGGTCGCTCACCACGATCGTGGCACCGGTGACCAGGGTGGCGCCGATCTGGTCCATCGCGACGTCGAAGGTGAGCGCCGAGAGCTGCACGACCCGTTCGCCCGGGCGGATGCCGTACTGGTCGGCGACCACCCGGCAGTGGTGCGCGTACGCCCGGTGCGAGATCATCACGCCCTTGGGGCGGCCGGTCGAACCGGACGTGTAGATGATGTACGCGAGGTTGTCCGGCACCGTGACGGTTGCCAGGTCGGTCGTTGGCCGGCCGCTCGCCCGGTCCCCGTCGTCGACGACCAGCACCGGCCGGTCGTGCCCGGCGAACCGGTCGGCGAACGTGCCGGTGGTGACCACCAGCTGCGCTCCGGCGTCGGCGAGCATGTAGCGCAGCCGCTCCGGCGGATGTTCCGGGTCGAACGGCGCGTACACGCCGCCGGCCTTGAGCACCGCCAGCAGCACCACGACCGGTGCGATCCCGCGCTGAAGGCACGAGCCGACGACGACCTCCGGGCCGACCCCCATCGCACGGAGCTGGTGCGCCAGCTCGTTGACCCGGGCGTTCAGCTCCGCGTAGCCGAGCCGCTCGGCGCCGAACACCACGGCGGTCGCGTCCGGGGTCCGGGCCGCCCACTGTTCGAACAGCTCCGGTACCGAGAGGTGCCGTTCGCCGGGCGGGTCGAGCAGGTCCAGCCGGTCCGCGTCAGGGTCCGCCCACTGGTGCACGATCGTGTGGCGTTCGTCGGCCGACAGCAGATCCAGCTCGCTGATCCGGGCCTGCGGGTCGGCGGTCACGCCGCCCAGCAGGCGTAGGTACTGGCCGGCGAGGCGTTCGATCGTCGAGCGGTCGAACAGCGCCGTGGCGTACTCGAACCAGCATTCCAGCCGGCCGTCCGGCTGCTCCATCACGGACAGGGTGAGGTCGAACTTGGCCACCGACAGGCCGCTGTCCAGGCCGGTCGCGGCGCAGCCGGCGAGGGTCGACGCCGCGTTGCCGGCGCCGGTGTGCTGTACCTCGAACATGATCTGGAACAGCGGGTTGCGGGACAGGTCGCGGTCCGGTTGCAAGGCGTCGACGAGGTGTTCGAACGGCACCTCCTGGTTGGCGAACGCCTCCAGGGCGCTCCGGCGGACCCGGTCGACCAGGTCGAGGAAGGTCGGGTTCCCGCCCACGTCGGCCCGGACCACGAGGTTGTTGACGAAGAAGCCGACCAGGTCCTCGGTCTCCGGCCGCGTCCGACCGGCGACCGGGGTGCCGATCGCGATGTCGGTGCGGCCGGTGTGGCGGCTCAGCAGCACGTCGAACGCGGCCAGCAGCACCATGAACATGGTTGCGCCGGTCTGGTTGCCCAGCTCGCGTACTGCCGCTCCGGTGGTCTGCGGAATGTCGACGATCAGCATGTCGCCGCGCAGGTCCCGCCCGGGCTGGCGGGGCCGGTCGGGGGTCAGCTCGACCGGCACGAGCCCGGCGAGCCGGTTTCGCCAGTGCTCGATCTGGTTGCCGATGGTGCCGTCGGCCTGCCGGTCGCGTTGCCAGGCGGCGAAGTCGGCGTACTGCACCGGAAGCGGCTGCGTCGACCACGGGGTACCGGCGCGCCCCGCCGCGTACGCCTCGTTCAGCTCGCGCAGGAAGATGCCAAGCGACCAGTTGTCGAAGGCGATGTGGTGCAGGGTGATCGCGATCAGGTGTTCGTCGGCCGCCGTGTGCACGACCGTGACCCGCAGCGGACGCTCGCGGGTGAGGTCGAACGGCCGGGCGCTCACCGCTTCGACGATCGTCCTGGCGCGCTGTGCGGCATCCGCGGTGCCGATCAGGTCCACGACGTCGAAGGGCACCGGGCCGGGGGGATCCACGAGTTGCAGCGGAACGCCGCTGTCCCCGACATAGCGGGTGCGCAGCACCTCGTGCCGGGCGCTGACCTGCTCGACCGCGCGGCGCAGCGTCGCGGTGTCGAGCGCTCCGGTGAGGTGGTACACCAAGGGAATCAGGTACTCCGCGCTGCCCGGTTCGAGCTGGTCCAGGAACCACAGTCGTTGCTGGCCGAACGAGGTCGGCAGGGCGCCGTCGCGGGATACGGGCACGATCTGCGGCTCGCTGTCGGGTGCCGTGCCCGCGTCGATCGCCGCGGCGACCCGCTCCACGGTCCGTCCTTCGAACAGGGTGGCCACCGTCAGCTCCAGCCCGAACCGGCGACGCAACCGGTGCGCGAGCCGGATCGCCAGCAGCGAATGCCCACCCAGCGCGAAGAAGTCGTCGGCGACGCCGACCCGCTCGGCCCCGGTCAGCTCGCCCATCAGCGTGGCGACGGCCCGCTCGGTCTCCGTCCGGGGAGCGACGTGACCGGGGGGCACGTCATCGGGCTCGGCGTGCTCCGGGTCGTCACCGGGCGGGCGGCTGCCGGGGTGCGGCAGCGCCGACCTGTCGACCTTTCCGTTGGGCAGCGACGGCAGCGCGGCCAGCGGGACGATGCTGGCGGGAACCATCGCGGCGGGCAGCCGGGTGCCGAGGAATCCGGACAACTCGTCGACCTCCACCGTCGTACCGGCGGCCGGCACCACGTAGCCCGCGAGTTCCAGGTCGCCGGTGACGGACCGGTAGGAAGTGACCACGGCCGCCGCGACGGACGGATGCGCCCGCAGCGCGGCCTC
Organism: Micromonospora sediminimaris; assembly: GCF_016863575.1. NCBI lineage: Bacteria > Bacillati > Actinomycetota > Actinomycetes > Micromonosporales > Micromonosporaceae > Micromonospora > Micromonospora sediminimaris. The sequence goes on along the minus strand of NZ_BOPD01000029.1, from coordinate 30,980 downwards.
CACCTCACCGGGTTCGACACGTACGCCCCGCACCTTGACCTGCGCGTCGAGGCGGCCGACGAACTCCAGGACCCCGTCGTCGCGCCACCTGGCGAGGTCTCCGGTGCGGTACCACCGCTGGCCGGGCCGGTCGGCGAAGGGATTCGGGGTGAAGCGTTCGGCCGTAAGGTCGCCGCGCCCGGCGTAACCGCGGGCGAGGCCGACGCCGCCGATACACAACTCACCCGGTACGCCGATGGGCACGAGCCGACCGGCGGAATCCACCACGTACAGGTCGACGCCGGGCAGCGCGGCACCGATCGGAACCGTACCGTCGGTCTCGCCACGTGCGTAGCGCCACGCGGTCACGTCGATCGAGGACTCGGTCGGGCCGTAGGTGTTGTACACCTCCACCTCACGCACGCCGAGCAGTCGCTCGCACAGTTCGGTCGGCAGCGGCTCCCCGGCCGAGCAGACCAGCCGCAGCGCGTCGCAGGCGGCCAGCTCCGGCTCCTCGACCACGGTGCGTAGCACGGACGGGACGAGTTGCACCACGGTGACCCGGTACGCGGCCAGGGCACCAACCATCACTGCGGTGTCGCGGTGGGCGTCCTGCGGCGCCATCACCACTGAACCGCCGGACACCAGCGGCGCCAGGAACTCCCACATCGACGCGTCGAACCCGATGGTCGTCTTCTGCAGTACCCGGTCGGTACCGGTGAGCGCGAACTGGTCCACCGCCCACAGCACCCGGTTCCGGATCCCGCCGTGACTGATCACGACGCCCTTGGGGCGACCGGTGGAGCCGGACGTGTACATCACGTAGGCGGCGTTCGCGGCGTCGAGCGCCACCGGCGGCGGTGGCGTGGCGCGGGCGATGTCGTCCCACTGCTCGTCGAGCACCACCACCGGGGTCTGCTGCGGAATCCGCTGTCGCAGCGCCGTGTCGGTGAGCACCAGTTCGACGCCCGCATTCTCGATCATGAATTCGAGCCGCTCGTCGGGCAGGTCGGGTGCGAGCGGAACGTAGACCGCGCCGGCGGTGAGCGAGCCGAGCAGCGCGACCACGAGATCGGTACCGCGGTGCAGGGCGACGCCGACGGCGGTTTCCGCGCCGACTCCGCGGGTGCGCAGGAAGCTGGCCAGCTTGTCCGCCCTGGACCTCAGCTCGGCGTAGGTCAGCTCGGTGTCACCACAGATCACGGCCACCGCGTCCGGCGTGGCCTCGGCCTGTGCCCGGAACAGGTCCGGCAGCAGGGCGTCGGTCGCTGCGCGCGGTGCGGGGTGCCAGCCGAGCAACTGCTGCTGCTGCGCGGTCGTCACGGTCGGCACGTCGCGCAGCGGCTTCTCCGGCGCCGCCGCCAGGTTCTCCAGCAGCGCCACGTAGTTGTCGGCCATCCGCTCGATCCGGGCCCGGTCGAAGAGCGCCGTCGGATAGGTGATCCGGGCCACCCAGGATCCGTCCGGCTCCTCGGTCATCTGGAGCGACATGTCGAAGGTGGCACTGCGTACCGGGGTCGGCACCCAGTCGACCTCGATGCCGGGCAGACTCAGCGGCTCCCCCTGGCCGTTCAGGACCGCGAACCCGACCTGGAAGAGCGGGTTGCGGGCCAGGCCGCGATCCGGCGACAGTTCGGCGGCCAGGCGTTGCAGGGGCACGTCCTTGTGTTCGAAGGCGTCCAGGGCCGTCTCGCGGACCCGACCGAGCAACTCGACGAAGGTGGGATCGCCGGACAGGTCGGTCCGCAGCACCACCGTCTGCGCGAGCGAGCCGATCACCGACTCCAGCTCGACCCGGTTCCGTCCGCTTGTCGACACTCCGACACCGAAGTCGAGCTGATCCGCGTAACGGCTGATCAGGAGCTGGTAGGCGGCCAGGAACACCATGAACGGGGTCGCCCGGGCGGCACGTCCCACGGAGCTGATCCGGGCCGCCAACGGGGCCGGCACCGCGAACGCCACCACATCGCCGGCCGGCTCCCAGGCGGCGGGGCGCTGCCGGTCCGTGGGCAGTTCCAGCGACGGCAGTCCGGTCAGTCGCTCCCGCCAGTAGTCCAGGTGCCGGACGAAGGTCGCGTCGTTCGCGTCCCATCGGCTCCGCTGCCAGTCGGCGAAGTCGGCGTACTGGAGCTCCAGCGGTGCCAGCGGCGACTTCTCGCTAGCGGCGTGGGCCGCGTAGAGCACGCCCAGTTCCCGCGCCAGGATGCCCAGCGACGGGCCGTCGAAGGCGATGTGATGCACCACCAGCATCAAGATCGCGTCAGTGGGGGAAAGCTGCACGAGGGTCAGCCGCCACGGAGCTGATTCGCGCAGGTCGATCGGCGTGGTCACCGCCGCCTCGCCGATCTCGCGTACCCGTCGGTCCTGTTCCGCGGCGGGGTACCCGGTGAGGTCCACCACCCTGAGGTCGGCCGCCGCCGGCTCGTCGATGATCTGCACCGGCTGTCCGTCAACAGTCGAATAGCGGGTACGCAGAATCTCGTGCCGGGCGGCGATGTCGGTGAAGGCAGCGGTAAGCGCCGCCCGGTCCAGCGGCCCGCGCAGCCGGAATCCCCAGTGCAACAGGTACTCCTGGGTGCCGGACCGGACCTGGTCGAGAAACCACAGCTGCTCCTGCTCGAACGACAGTCGGAGCTGGTTGTCGGTTTCGAGGATGTCAGTCATGCGCACACCTGCTGCTTCGTCGGTAGGAAGTCATCCAATGTGGTGCCCAGGCCGCGGCCCGACGCCGCACGCCGGACCAGGTCGGCCACTGCCAGATCCAGGCAGCCGAGACCGAACGGGGAGAACACCGTCACGGCTTCGTCGCTCCTGACGTACCGCTCACCGGCCACCAGGACCTCGCCGAGCGAGGCGGCGATGAAGTCGCGGTGGCCGGCTTCCTGCTGGGCCAGATCCAGCGAGGTCGCGGCCCGGCACACGTGGTCCGCGTCGTCCACGATGTTCACGCTGGAACGGATCGAGTCGGTGGTGAGGTCACGCAGGGACAGGTGCAGCACCAGCGTTCCCGGGCGGCAGTGCTCGGTACCCAGGTGCGGGACGCTCGCCGTGGTCGCCAGGCACACCAGCTTGTGGCGGGCCATGGCGTCGGCCGCGTTCTCGGCCACGTCGATCTTCAACGTCGGCCAGACCGACCGCGCCTCGGCGGCGAAGGACTGCGCCCGTTCGGCGCTGAGGTCGTACAGGGTCACCGTGTCCAGCGTCGGCAGCACGGTGCGCAGATATCTCAGCACCTCGAAGTTGATCGGACCGCAGCCGACGAGCGTCACAGCCGATTCCGGGCTGGACGAGGAGAGCGTGGACGCCGCCAGGGCGGCGCTCGCGGCCGTACGCCCGGCCGAGATCGCCGACGCTTCGAGGATCGCCTCCGGTACGCCGGTGTGTACCGAGTTCAGGATCATCACGGCCGAGGCCCGGTGCATCCCCCGGTCGAGGTTGCCGGGAAAGGATGACACCCACTTCACCCCGCAGGTCGGCGTCTCACCGCCCAGATAGGCCGGCAGCGCGATGATCCGCTCGCGCTCTCCGTCGGGGAAACGGAGGAAAACCGACTGTGGTACCCGGGTACGGCCCAGCGCGTGCGACCGGTACGCCGCCTCCACCGCGGACACCACATCGCGCTCGCCTCCGTCGAGGACGGCACGGACCTCACCTGCGCCGAGAATCAACATGGCGCCACCTCCATGTCGGGCTTGGTCCACAGGTGCGACACGTCACCGAAGTACGTCATGACCCAGTCGTCGTCGTAAATGGTGTCGAGGTACCGCTCACCGCGGTCGGGAAAGACCATGGCGCAGGTGGCCCCGGGTCGGATCTGATCGCGCATCTGCTCCAGGCCCGCCACGACTGCGCCCGACGAGCCACCGACGAGAATCGCCTCGCGGGCGGCCAGCCGGCGACAGGCCACAATCGCGTCGAGATCATCGACTCGGACCACGATGTCGGCCAGATCGCTGCGGTACAGCTTCGGACGCACCGATGCGCCGTGGCCGGGAATCATCCGCCACCCGACCGCTGGGCCGAATATCGCACTGCCCAACGCGTCCACCGCCACGATGGTCACCGGCAGTTGGTGCGTCCGGATGTATTCGGCGCACCCCCGCAGGGTGCCGCAGGAACTCGTGGCACAGAACAGGTAGTCGATGTCCGGCAGCGCGCGCACGATCTCTCGTACCGTCGTACGGTGTGCCTGCGGGTTGAGCGGGTTCGAATACTGGTCCGGGCAGTACGCGTGATCGATCGTCGCGACGAGTTCACGCACCCGTCGGATACGGACGGGCAGGTACTCTCCGGTGGCCGGGTCGACATCGGTGACCACCTCGACCTGCGCGCCGAGCGCCCGCATGATGGCGATGTTGTCCTTGTTGGTGCGCGGGTCGACCACACAGATGAAGCGAATTCCGTAGTACCCGCAGACCTGCGCGAGCCCGATTCCGAGATTGCCGGAACTTGACTCGATCACCACCGATCTTCCGGGTACGAGCCGCCCGTCGCGTATGCGTTCTCGCAGCATCTCCAGCGCCGAGCGGTCCTTGATACTGCCGCCCGGATTGTGCGACTCCAACTTAGCGAACGTCCTGAACGGACTCTCGGGGTCGAGCTTCACCAGCTCGACTATCGGTGTCGCTCCGATGGTTGCCAGCACTCCTGACCCGGTGGGGGTTTGTTCGGTCATAGAGCCGCTCCTCGAATTGCATCCGCCGCGATGCGCCTACTACGAGATTCCTCCGCACCGTCGAGACAGCGCAGGGAAGAACATGCAGACTCACCGGTTGACGCCGGCAGCAGTTCTGCCGGAGGTTCTTCTGTTTTCTTCGTGCTGCTGCCGGCCGTGCCGTTTCCACCCGAAACAATGACGACCGCACGGCCGGCAGATCCGCGCCGTAGCGCGCCGGCCAGCGCTACCGCACCGCTTGGTTCCGCGCTGACACCGGCACGGCGAAGAACACCCAGCGCGTGGGTGATCGCCTCGTCGGTCACGCCGATCAGATCGTCGACCCGGTGCCGAATGATCGGCCAGGGAACCGCACCGGGTCGTTGCCCACGCAGGCCGTCGGCGATCGTCATGGACGGCGGCAGCTCGATCGGCGCACCCTGGGCGACGGAAACGGCGTAACGGCGGGCGGACATCGGCTCCACCCCGACGACCCGCACCCGCTGGGACAGCGCCGACGCCGCCAGGCAGACGCCGGCCAGCAGGCCACCACCGCCGGTCGGTACGAAGATCGTCGTGACGCCCGGCACCTGTTCGAGCACCTCAAGCCCGACCGTGCCGGCCCCGGCCACCACCAACTCGTCGTCGGAGGAAGGCACGAAGACCGCCCCGGTCGCCGCGGCGATGTCCGCGGCCCGACGGTCACGTTCGACCACGCCGCCGGTCACCTGGACCACGCTGGCGCCCAGCGCCCGGATCGTCCGGGCCTTGCCGTCGCTGGCCCCGGCGGCCATCACGATCGTCACCCTGATGCCCAACGCGGCACCGAGCATGGCGACGGCGATGCCGTGGTTACCGGAGGAACCCGCGACCACCTCGTCCGCGTACCGGGCAAGCATCGCGTTCGCCGCGCCCCTGATCTTGAACGAGCCGCCGCGCTGGCGGTGCTCGGCCTTGACCAGCACCCGCGAATCCAGCGCCAGCACCGGAGTGCGATCGACCAGGCCGGTGATCCGGTCGGCGGCCAGGCGTACATCCGCGAGGGTGGGCCCGACGCCTGTCGTCCTCATGGCCCGTCCACGGTGACCGCCCGGCGGTCGGTCTTGCCGCTGACCGTCGTCGGTAGGCGGTCGATCCGGGCGAACCGTCGCGGGATCATGTAGTGGGGCAACGTCATCGCCAGGTGGGCGCGCAGCGCTGCGTCCGTCACCTGCCCCGACGCCGCGGCGACGTGCGCGATGAGGAAGACCCGGCCGCCGGCATCGGTACCCGAGGTGACCACCGCGCCGGTGACGGCGGGATGGGCCAGCAGCGCGCCCTCGATCTCAGCCGGGTCGATCCGGTAACCCCGGACCTTGATCTGCCGGTCGATGCGGCCGAGATACACGAGGTCACCGTCGGGCAACCGACGCGCCAGATCCCCGGTGCGGTACATGCGCGCGCCGGGCGCGCCGTGTGGGTCCGGCAGGAACCGGTCCGCGGTCAAGCCCGGTCGGCCGCTGTAGCCGCGCGCGACTCCACATCCACCGATCCACACCTCGCCGACACCGCCGTTCGGCACGGCGTGCAGCTCGTCGTCGAGCAGATGCACGCTCACGCCGTCGATCGGTGTTCCGATCAGGTCGACAGTCGTGTCCGGGACCGCCGGCACGGCGAAGCGGGTCGAGGTCATCGTGGTCTCGGTGGGGCCGTACTGGTTGATCAGCCGTCCGGGCACCCGGTCCCGGCCACCGGCGACGAGGAACGGTCGCAGCGACTCACCGCTGGACACGGTCAACCGCAGGTCGGGCAGATCGCTGTGCCGCAGCGACGTCAGAAAGGTCGGGGTGGCCGACAGGATCGTGTTCACGCCCCACCTGCGGAGGGCCGCGACGAACTCACCGGCGCGCAACAGGGTGGAGCGCGGCGCGAGGACCACCTGCCCGCCCGCGACGAGCGGGGCGAACGTGTCGCGGATCGAGGCGTCGTACCCGAACGGCGCGAGTTGCAGCACCACGGTGTCCGGACCGAGTTGGTAGTCGGCGACGACGAACCGCAGGTAGTTGGTGACGCCACGGTGCTCCAGCAGTACCGCGTTCGGCGGCCCCGACGAACCGGAGGTGTGACTGACGTAGGCCAGCGATCGGGGCGACACCGGTCGCAGGGGCGCCGACGCGTCAGGCGCGTCGACGAATACGGTGGGGCCGTCGATGGCGAGGTCGTGCTGCCCGGCCCGGGCCGGTGTGGTGACCAGGAACCGGGCCTGGGCGGTGCGGACCATCGCCGCCAGTCGCTGGTCGGGCAGCTCGGTGTTGAGGGTGAGGAAGGCGCCGCCGGCCCGAAGCACGGCCGCCATCGCGATGACGGCCTCCGGGCCCCGGTCGACCATGACCGCGCAGACCTGCTCCGGTCCGACGCCCCGGGCCACCAGCGCCCGGGCCAGCCGGTCGGTCCGGGCGGCGAAGTCCTCGTAACACAGGGCGGTGTCCGGGGTGACGATCGCCGGTGCGTCGGGCCGGGTCGTGGCGTGGGTCAGGATGTCGTCGAGAAACGTGGTCACAGCCCCGCTCCGCCGCTCGGCCGGTCGGTGGCGCACCACTCCAGGACCGCCCGGGCGCTGTGGTACTTGTTCTCGGCCTGGGCGAAGGCGATGCTGTCGGGCCCGTCGAGCACCGCCCCGGTCACCTCCTCGCCCCGGTGCGCCGGCAGATCGTGCATGAAGACCGCGCCCGGACAGGCCGCCATCAGCGCCTCGTTGACCTGGAACGGGGCGAACTCGGTACGCCAGTCGGGCGTCGGCTTCGTCGAACCCGTCGTCTGCCAACGGGTGGTGTAGACGACGTCGACCGCTGGCAGGTCGGACACGTCGTGCCGCTGCTCGACACGTGCGCCGCTGCGCCGGGCGGACACCGCCGCCTGATCGAGGTAGCGCTGCTCCACGCCGTACTCGGCCGGGGTACGCAGGTGCAGCTCGGCGCCGGGATACCGGGACAGCGCGAGGGTCAACGCCGAGGCGGTGTTGTTCCCCTCCCCCACGTACAGCACCCGTACGCCCTCGACCCGGCCGAAGTGCCGGAGGATCGTGGTGAGGTCGGCGAGGGCCTGCGTCGGGTGTTCGACCGCGCTCATCGCGTTGATCACCGACATGCGCTTCTGGGCGGCGTACGCCCGCAGCTCGGACTCCGGACCGACCGTGCGGGCGACCAGGACGTCGAGCATGCCGGAGAGCACCGCGCCGGTGTCCTCCACCGACTCGCCGGTGGCCAGTTGCAGGTCGTTCGGGCCGTACGTGATCAGGCCGGCGCCGAGACGCAGCGCACCGGCGGAGAACGCGGTCCGGGTACGGGTGGAGGTCTTACGGAACAGCACGCCGACGACCGCCCCGGACAGGGGCTGGTCGGCTCCCGCGGAACCACGCGAGTACTCGGCGCCGCGCTGGACGAGCCAGCGCAGTTGGTCGTCGGAGAGGTCGTCGATGGAAATCAGGTGGCGTCGCTCGGTCATGCCGAGCCCCCTTCCAGGTGGCGATCGGCCGTGACCCCAGAGCCTGCGCGAGGTGCGGACCGTCGAACAGGGACGGAGTCGCACGACGCGTCTGCGTATTCGTCTCTATGGGCGGTACGCGTGGGCCCGGCAACATCGGGCTCAGCTATTCGGATCACCCGACCATGCCGGAGGGGTCATGACTGACGACGGTGTCTACCGCGTCGTGCGCAACGACGAGGAGCAGTACTCGATCTGGTGGGCAGACCGGGAGCTGCCGCTCGGCTGGACCGCCGAAGGGACGTCCGGGTCGAAGCAGGAGTGCCTGGATCACATCGGAAAGGTGTGGTCGGACATGCGGCCGCGAAGCCTGCGGGAGCAGATGGCCAGGGCCTGACGGCCGAAGTCCGCACCACACCACACCTCATGCCGCCCCGTCCCGCCGAACACGGCGTGCGGCGGGGCGGCAGCACAACGTCTCGCCGCCGAGGGCCGGCAGCTCAGCGCCGTGGACGCAGACAGCTACATCGACGCGACTCCGAAACCGTGGTGGACGGGCAGCTCCAACTCCGAGGGAGAAATCATGATCGCCCCGACAATTGAGTCCGAGGTCCGTAGTTACTGCCGAAGCTGGCCGGTCGTGTTCGACCACGGGCGTGGCAGCCGGATGTTCGCCGACGACGGCCGCGCCTACCTTGACTTCTTCGCCGGCGCCGGTGCCCTCAACTACGGCCACAACCATCCGACCCTCAAGCAGGCCCTGCTGGACTACCTGGAGCGGGACGGCGTCACCCACAGCCTCGACATGCTGACCGCCGCCAAGCAGGACTTCCTCACCGAGTTCGCATCCCAGGTGCTCGTTCCCCGTGGCCTGGACTACCGCGTGCAGTTCACCGGGCCCACCGGCACGAACAGCGTCGAGGCCGCCCTCAAACTCGCCCGCAAAGTGACCGGACGCCACACCGTCGTCGCCTTCACCGGCGCCTTCCACGGCATGTCACTCGGGTCACTGGCCCTCACCGGAAACGCCGCCCTGCGCGCCGGCGCCGGCGTTCCACTCGGAAACACCTGGCGCGTCCCGTACGACGGCTTCGCCGGTGGTCAGGTCTCCGGGCTCACCCTGCTCGACACCATGCTCGCCGACAGCAGCAGCGGAATGGACCTACCGGCCGCCGTCATCGTGGAGACCGTGCAGGGCGAAGGCGGCATCAACCCGGCCCGCGCGATCTGGCTCGCCGACCTCGCCGAGCTGTGCGCCCGTCGCAACGTGCTGCTGATCGTCGACGACATCCAGATGGGCTGCGGTCGCACCGGCCCGTTCTTCAGCTTCGAGCACGCCGGAATCACCCCCGACATCGTCTGCCTTTCCAAGTCCATAAGCGGGTACGGCCTGCCGATGTCCCTCACGCTCTTCCGCCCCGAACTCGACGTGTGGCAACCCGGCGAACACAACGGCACCTTCCGCGGCAACAACTTCGCCTTCGTCACGGCCGCCGCTGCGCTCAAGGAATTCTGGGTCGACAGCAAACTGGAGAAGCAGACAGCGGAACGGGACATCCTGCTGGAGGACTGGCTCGCGGAGCTCGCCGAGCGACACCCGGCGCACATCGCGACCTCCCGTGGCCGGGGCCTGGTGTGGGGCCTGGCCTTCCGGGAGCCGCACCTGGCCCGACGAGTCGCCCAGGAGGCGTTCTCCCGTGGGCTGCTGGTGGAGAGGTCCGGGTCCACCGACGAGGTGGTGAAGCTGATGCCGCCCCTGACCCTGACTGACGACGAACTGGCCGAGGGCCTCGGCATCCTGGAGCAGTCGGTGGCGGCAGCGGTCACCCGCTGAGCCGCACCCCCGCCGTACCCGGTGGGTCCCTTGCCGAACCCGAGATCCGGGCAACTTTCCTGTTGTTGCTGCCTCAGCCCGACCCCGAGGCAGCAGGAGCAGGGAAGTTGCCCCGGATCTGAGGCCATGCCGTCGCGGCCGTGCAGGTCGTGTCACCGCAGGAGCATCCGGTCAATCGGAGGCAGCGCTCCGGGGAGCCTGCCGTTGCACGAAGAGATCTGCCTCCAGCAGCCGGCCCGAGAGCCGACCCGCCTCGTAGATCTCGTCGGCGGTCATCCTCGGCACGATCTCGTGGGCTTCGTGTATGCCGTCACCGCTGCCGACATTGAGCATGGTGAGATACCACCGAAGTGCCTGGACGAGGTTGATCGGCCCGCCGAAGCCGTCGCGGTACCAGCAGGCTGCCGCGAACATGCTGCCCTTGTCACCGGACTCGGCGCCCCGCACGTACCACCTGAGCGCCTCCTCGTCCAGGTCACGCTCGCTGAGCCGGTCGCCTAGCAGCGGATACGCCTCGGAGATCCCGGCCTCCGCCGCGCGCCGCAGCCAGTGCACCGCCTCGGGCGAGCTACCGGACAGCACACCGAGGTTGAACGCGGCGAAGCCGTCGCCCGCGTCGGCGGCGGCCTGGTAGAGGGTGGCCGCCCGGACATCGTCCTGCTCCACTCCCAAGCCGTGCTGGACGAGGTAGCCGAGGCTGCGCTGGGCGATCGGATCGCCTTCCTGTGCCGGGACGGTCAGCAGCTCCGCACCACCCGCCGGATCATCGAGCTGGAAGGCGCGGATCACGCCGAGCATCGTGCGCGCCCGGCTGTCAACCCGGACCAGTTCCTGCAGCTTCGGCGCGAGCAGCTGTAGCTCCTGCTCGGCCACCTCGACGCCCGCCTTGGCGGCCAGCAGATACCAGGACGCCGCCTCCGGTAGGTCCCCCTTGTGATACCCGAACAGCGTCCCCAAGTCATGCAGCGCCCGTACCTCGCCATCCGCCGCTGCCGACCGCCACTGCCGCTCCGCCTCGTCCTCGTCGACCGCCACGCCCTGCCCAGTCGCGTACATCAGTCCGACCATCCGGCGAGCAGACACGTCACCCAGCTCAGCCGAACGCCGATACCACCGGAGCGCCACCGTGAGGTCCTGGGCGACACCCCGTCCAGTGGCATACAGGACGCCCAGATTGTGGGCCGCTTCAGCGTTGCCCAACTCGGCCGCCCGCTCGTACAACTGGCCGGCCTTCACCGGGTCCGTCGGCTCGCCCTGACCGTTACTGGCCAACTGGCCCAGCAGCAGCAACGCCCTGTCATCCGGGCCAGCCAACTCCAACTGCTCACGAGCTTCATCGAACGCCCGCCGCTGCACAGCGAGCACCCCGCGGTCGTACGCCGGCAGTCTCACGCCAAGCAGTGTAGGGAGACCGGAGAGGGCTCTCGTTCGGGGCAGCGAACGGGCCGGCACCTGTCGGGGTGTAAGCAGGCGGGATGCCGGGTACCTCGCGCCCAACCCCCACCCCTGCCCTGGAGGACCCCATGACCGTCGTACTCGCCGTTGTCTGCAGCGACGGGGTGGTGATCGGCGCGGACTCCCAGATCACCGAAAGCGACCGCGGTCTGAGCTTCCCCGCCCGGAAGCTGCACCCACTGGGCTCCTGCGCCGCCTGGGGTGGCAGCGGCGCGCGCGGAGTTCTCAACGACCTGCGTCCCCTCCTTGAGGATTCGGCCACCGCCATCCTCGAAGCACCCGACATCGGCGACGAGTTGCAGGAACGCGTCCTGCCCGTCTTCAAGAAGCACTACGAGAACTACATCCCGGACGTGCCCGGAGAGGACGGCGGGGGTGGGGTGTCTGCGTACCTGCTCGCGGCCGGCTACAGCCAGGGCGCGCCATGGATCGTGGAGATCAACCCAAACGGGCTCATCGGCCGTTACGAAGACGTGGGCTTCCACGCCATCGGCTCCGGCGCACCCATGGCCCAGCAGGCCGGCGCGCTGCTGTCCCACTTCCGGATGACCACGCGCACCGTCGAGTACGGCGTGGTGGGCGTGCTACGGGTGCTGGAGGCGCTGGATCGGACCTCGCCGTCGGTCGGCGGGCCGTTCAACGTCGCGTGCATCCGCGAGGAGGGCGCCGACCACCTCGACGAGAAGGAGATCGCCAAGGCCCTGAAGGGCGTCCAGCGCTGGTGCGACCTGGAACAGGAAGCGCTCGACCGGCTGTTCGACTGACGCTGGCGGGCGACGGCGACGACCGGCATGGTGACGGCCCGTCGGGTCTCCACCATGACATGGGAGGCGAGTTTCCGGCTCGGGCGGATCGCCGGCACACCGCGCACCTTAGGGGGTGCCGCGTCAGGTGGCGATCATGACGCGGTCGCCAAGCCGCAGTACGCCCTCGCGTTGGACAGCGCCGTAGGCGCCGACGCAGGTCAGTTTGCCCAGGTCGAAGACCGGAACCCGGTTGAGCCGTGCGGCTGTGCGTAGCACGGCTGGGTCGTCGGGCAGATCGGTGCCTTGGGCGAGGGTGGGCACCGCGCAGCGCGGGGTGGGTGCGACGATGCGGATCGCGGTCTGGGCGGCGACGGTCATGGTCTGGCCTTGCCAGGTGTTCTCCGCGAAGGGTGCGGGGTCGTCCAAGCGCACCACGATGTTCGGGCGGAACCGTCGCGGGTCCATTCGACCACCGGGGTGCCGCCGAGCCAGGGCGTCCAGGGTGGCGGTGGTGATCACGTGGACGGCGGCGAAGTCGACGAAGGTGTTGCCGGGGGTGCCGGCCGCGAGGCTGCTGTGGGTCACCGTTCCGGCGCCGGGCTCGGTCTGCGGGGTCAGCCGTTCCATGCTCGCGTCTTGCGGGAGGCTGTCGGTCAGCCGTACGGGTCGTCCCAGGGCTCGCGACAGCGCGGAGTTGGCGGTGGGTGCGCCGGTGTGGATCTGCTCGCCGTCCGGGCCGGTGACGACCACCCGGCCGTCCGGCTCGTGACGGGCGGTCATCGAGAGCAGGGCGTGCCACCTGCGAGGGTTCTTCGCGCTGGCGACCAGACCGGTCTCCTCGTCGATCAGGGCACAGCGGCGGTCGCCCACGACGCCCGAAGCGTCCAGGCGCGCCTCGATGAGACGCTCGCCGCACATTGACTTGACCGGGTACCGACCCAGCCACACCACTTCCCCCATGATCACCCCCAAGTCCGCGCTGTCCAAGATATCCGCGACCGCTCCCGTAGCGAGGTGGGCGAGGAGGAGTTGGTCGCGGTCGCGCACCGCAAGAGCGCCTTTCCCAGGCCCCACCGCACATCTGGCCGAGGTGGTTCGCGCACGGCCTGACGCGGCCAGTCATCGTGACCGTGGGCAGCGGCTTCGATCCAACATCATCCGGTGGCTGTCCTGCAGACGAGATCGCAGTGCGCGCAGGTACCCAGCCCTCGGGAAGAACACAAAGCCGCGCGCTCATGCCGAAAGTAGTGCGTTTGCAGCGACTTGCTGTGGTTAGTCTTACTGGTCGCCCTCATGACGCTCGCTTGCTCGGACTACGAGCTCGCGAAGACCCCGGATAATCTCGATCGCGCTGATTTCTCGGCAGGGGGCAAGACCGGGTGGGAGGGCGTTCGGCTATCAGTGCTCCCAGCACACCGCCGCCTGGCTGGCAGGCCCGCCCCGCTCCGGACGGCAGCCAAATTCCGTTCGCGCTGATACTCCTCAACGTCGTCGACGGCGCGATCACCGGGATCGTTACCTACCTCCGAGGGGTCACCGGCGATCCGTACGGCCGGCTCGGGTGATCCGGCCCAGCCACTCGCCGAGCAGTGCCCGTTCGGCCTCGGTGAGGACGGTGGCGTCGTCGAGAGTGGCGTGTAGGGAGACCGCGGCATTGATGAGCCCGGTGTGAGGTGCCGCGGTGGTGGCATCGCTGGTGACGGTGGCGAGTACCGATTCGCGGGCCATGGTGGACAGGCTGAGGTCGCGGTCGTGCGGCGGCATGGCGATCAGGGTGAGCGTCACGCCCTTGCCGGTGGAGTGGATGAGTTGTGCCGCGCGTTCCTCGGTGACCGTGAGGCGGCCGGCCTGGGCGATGCGTCTCACCAGGTGGGCGAGGATTTCGGCGGCTTGTCTGGCGGCCGTGGGTTCGTGGCCGGGGCGGGCTTCGCCGAAGATGAGGGCGTAGAACCAGGGCTGGGCAAGGCCGAAGCCGACGTGCAGGTCCCAGCCGGCGCGCAGGTCCTCGACAGGGTCGTCGGTCTCTTCGAGCGCTGTCTTGTCCGCCAGGTAGGTGGCGAGGCCGAAGTTGCCGGTGGCGTCCAGCAGGCCCTGCATGTCACCGAAGAGGCGGTAGATGGCGGGAGCCTGGACGCCGGCCGCCGTGCACACCGCGCGCGTGGAGACGGCGTCGCGCCCACCCTCGGACAGCAGCTTCGCTGCGGCCTCGATGATGCGCTCTCGCGTGGATGTGCCCGCCACGGCCGTAATGTACAACGACTTCCCCCTGCTCCCGCGCGTGGATCCGTCGCTGCCGACGCGTCATGACCGTCTCCGGTATCGGTGCTATCACTATAGCGTTATCGGTGTTATGGTAGCAGCATTAACGCCAAGTCGTTAAAGACGATACTAAGAAGTGTGGTCATGTCCGTTGTCCTGGTCACCGGAGCCGCCACCGGAATCGGTAACCTCGCCGCTGCGGCACTCGCGCGGGCGGGGCACACGGTGTACGCCACCATGCGTGATGTCGAGGGCCGCAACGCCGATCACGCTGCGACGGCGCGCGACCGAGCGCGGCAGGAGCGGCTCGACCTGCACGTCATCGATCTCGATGTGACGTCACAGGAGTCCGCCAACGCGGCTGTGCGCACCGTGGTGGAGCGGCACGGCGGCCTGGACGTCGTGATCAACAACGCTGGGCACCTGTACGTGGGCTACGTCGAGGCGTTCACGGACGACGACGTCATGCACCTCATCGACGTCAACGCCATCGGCGCGCACCGGGTCAACCGCGCGGTGCTGCCCCACTTCCGCGAGCGGCGGGCCGGAGTACTGATGTACGTCGGCAGCACCATCCCCGTCACAACCCCACCGTTCCTCGGCCCCTACGTGGTGTCCAAGGCCGCCATGGACGCGCTGGCCGTGGTCACCGCCTACGAGGCCAACGCCTTCGGTATCGAGACGGTCATCGTGATGCCGGGTGCAATCACGGAGGGCACCGAGCACTTCCCGAACGCCAGCCGCGCCACCGATCAGCACGTGGCCGCCGCCTACTCCGCGCTCGACCCGCTCGTCGAACGCAACGAGCACGCCACCGCCACGCTGCTCAAGCACCCGCTGATGGGTGCGGCAGGTGTCACCGAGGAGATCGTGCGGGTGCTCGGGCTGCCGTTCGGCGCCAAGCCCTTTCGCACCGTCATCGACGACGCCCACGCCGGTGTGGAGCGCGTCAATGACATCGCGTTCGAAACCCGCGCGGAGTTCGTCCGCCGGCTGGGCTTCGCCGAGCTGCTGGCACCGGCCCGGTTCTGACCACATTCACCGGCACCGTTCAACTGAGGAAAGGAACACCATCATGTCCACGAACCAGAACCGGGTGGCCGTCGTGACCGGCGGGTCCCGGGGGATCGGCCGGGCCGTCGCGGAACGACTGGCCGCGGACGGCCAGCACGTGGTGATCGCGTACGCCGGTAACGACGTCGAGGCCAAGTCTGCGGTCGCAGCGATCGAGAAGGCCGGTGGCCGGGCCGGCGCCATCCAGGCGGACGTGGCCGACGAGAAGGCGGTGAGCAGGCTGTTCGACACCGCGGAGCAGTGGTTCGGCCGCGTCGATGTGGTTGTCAACGCCGCCGGGATCATGATTTTGCGGCCGGTCGCTCAGCTCGACCTCAACGAGTTCGACCGCATGCACCGGACGAACGTCCGTGGCACCTTCGTCGTCGCCCGCGAGGCCGTCGGCCGGTTACGCGAAGGCGGCGCAATTATCACGTTCTCCACCTCCGTGACCCGGCTCAACCTGCCCACCTACGCCGCGTACGCCGCCAGCAAAGCCGCCGTCGAGGCGCTCGTCCCGATCCTGGCCAAGGAAATGCGTGGCCGCGACATCACCGTCAACGCCGTCGCGCCCGGCCCCACCGCGACCGCACTGTTCCTCGACGGCAAGAGCGAGGACCTCATCGAGCACATCGCCAGCCAGAATCCGATGCAGCGGCTCGGCCGCCCCGAGGACATCGCCGAGGTGACCTCCCTGCTCGCCGGACCGGGGCGCTGGATCAACGGACAGACCATCTACGTCAACGGCGGCGCCGCGTGACGCCGAGTCCCACGCGCCATACCCGAGACACAGGAGGAAAGACTCATGGCTGAGCACACCGTCCCCCCGTCCGCCCATCCGACAGCAGCGACCACGAAGTCGCGTAGCAGGTTCGTGCGATTTACTCTCGTGGCCGCCGTCGTCGCCGCCAGCGCAGCGTTGCTCAGCGAGGGGCTGGGGCTGCACGCCTGGGCGATGTTCGTCGGCTGGATCGTCTGGTTCACCCGGCCCACCTCCGCCACCCTGGGGCTGCACTCGATGGTCAGCCTGTGGGCAGGCCTGCTGCTGGCCGTCGCGGGGCACGTCATCGTCGGCGTCCTGGCCCCGGCCATCGGGCAGGCCGCGCTTCCGGTCGCTGTGTTCGTGCTGGCCTGCGTCGCGGTCGGTATGCGCACCACACCCGTCCTCGACAACATGCTCGCTTGGTTCCTCGGCCTCGTCGCGTTCTTCGCCCTGCATCCGGACAACGTGCTGACCGGCGTCCTCACACTCGTGGCCGCCAGCGCCATCGGCGCCGGCGCGGGCTACGCCTGCCAGCGCCTGCAGCGGCGATTCGCCTCCTGATCGAGGCACACCGGAACGCGGGGAGGAGAAAGCATGTCCAGATCAACGCTCGCACGGTCGTCACTGGTCATCAGCATGGCCGTGGCGCTTGCCCTGCCCGCCTGCTCATCCGACCCGGCGGCCGAACCAACCGCCGGCCCCGAACGGTCGCCCGGCCGCAGCAGCGGCCCGGTAGCGACACTCGGTACACCCACCGAACTCGTCACCGGACTCCGAGCGCCGTGGGGTCTCACCTTCCTGCCAGACGGTTCCGCACTGGTCTCCGAGCGGATCACCGGCGAGATCCGCCGCGTGCCGGCCGGCGGCGGGACGGCGCAGACGGTCGGCGTCGTACCCGACGTCGTGGCCAGTTCCGAAGGCGGCCTGCTCGGCATCGTCGCATCCCGGACCTTCACCACCGACCGGACAGTTTACGCCTCGGTCTCCGGAGAGCGGGAGAACTCGATCGTCGCGCTGCGCATCGCCGACGACTTCCACTCGATCAGACGGGAACGGGTGCTGCTCAACGGCATCCAGACCGCCGACCGCCACCACGGCGGCCGGATCGCGATCGGGCCGGACGGCAACCTGTGGATCGGCACCGGCGACGCGTTCGACCCTCGGAACGCCGCCGACGACACCACGCTCAACGGCAAGATCCTGCGCATCCGCCCGGACGGCTCGATCCCGCCGGACAACCCGTCACCGGACTCACCCATCTACTCCTCCGGACACCGCAACGTCCAAGGCATCGCGTTCGGGCCGGACGGCGCGGCGTACGCGTCGGAGCTGGGCCACCGGACCTGGGACGAAATCAACGTGCTGCGGCCGGGCCGGGACTACGGCTGGCCCGAGACCGAAGGCATCCATGGAAGCACCGGAGAACGGCCGATCCTCACCATGCACCCCGACGACGCCTCACCGTCCGGCGTGGCCCACGCCGCCGGCTCACTGTGGATCGCGGCGCTAGGCGGCCAGCGACTCTGGCAACTGCCGGTCACTGCAGGCGCCCCCGCGGGCAACGCGGTCCAGCACTTCGAGGGCGACTACGGCCGTATCCGTACCGTCGAAGTCGCCCCCGACGGAGCCCTCTGGCTGACGACCTCCAACACCGACCGCGCGACCTGGGGCGGCACCGAAGCGCGGCCCGGCGACGACCGCATCCTGCGGGTCGAGGTCCGACAGGGCTGACCGGTCCGCTCGGGCTACTGAGGGTCGGCTCGGGTGGGCTCCGGTATCAGCTGGTCACGGCGCGAGGGGGTTGAGGTTATACCCCCGATAGACGCGACCTTCTCCGGTGGCGGCGATCGCGGTCTTCTGGGTGCGGGGCGTCCTCGACGGCCCTCGCGAGGTGGCCGTCGAGGGCCAGCAGGATCGGCGCACCCGGCTGCCGTCCGTCGTCCACGTGCTGGCGTTGGGCACGCTTCTGATGATCATGGCGACGCCTTCCGACGGCGCTGGCGGCCGGGGCGTTCACGACGTCGACACGGCGGAAGAACGAGCAATGGAGGTAGGGACATGACGAGCAAGACGCTGACAGTGCCGGCGGTGGCGCTGGGCACGTGGGCCTGGGGAGACAGCGGCGAGGCGGGCGACGGCTATTTTGGCAGCCAGCTGTCTGCGTCGGCCTGCGAGAGGTCGTCGAGAAGGCGCAATCGAGCGGGTTCACCATGTGGGACACCGCGATGGTGTACGGCATGGGTCGCTCGGAGACGGTTCTCGCTCAGGCGCTAAAGGGGTATGCCCGCAGCGAATACCAGCTGTCTACAAAGTTTACCCCGCAGGTCGCGGGCGACGGCGACGATCCGGTCGCGGACATGCTGGAGCAGAGCCTCGACCGAATGGGCACAGGCTTTGTGGATCTGTACTGGATCCACAACCCTGCCGACGTGGCCCGTTGGACGCCGCTTCTGATTCCACTGCTGCAGAGCAGCAGGATCAGGCATATCGGCGTCTCGAACCACACCACAACATGAACGAGATCGCTCTTGCCGATTAGATCCTCGGCGGGGCCGGCTTCCGTGTGGAGGCAGTCCAGAACCACTACAGTCTCCTGTACCGGAGTTCTCAGCGCTCGGGCATTCTTCGTCACTGCCGCGAGCACGACGTGCGGTTCTTTCCTAAATGGTCCTTGAGCAAGGGGCGCTGACCGGCAGGTACAGCCATAGGTTGCCGGATGGCAGCAGAAGGGCGGGAGTGTGCAACGGCATCCTGCCTCAGCTGCAGGAGCTGACGGACCGGATGCGGACGATCGGCGCGGACCGAGGCGCGTCCGCCGCCGATGTCGCCACCGCATGAGCCATCGCCAAGGGGACCACCCCGATCATCGGGGTCAGAAGGCAAGTTACATCGACGGGTTGGTCCGAGCTCGCGGCATCGAGCTCGCCGACGAGGAGATCGCGGAGCTGGAGGCGCTGGCGGATGCCGCGGACGTCGACACGCGCGGCTTCTGGGAGCACGAGATGTAGCAGTCGCCCGACCTCGCGCCCCCGTCTTCGCGAAGGACGCGTGGCGGCAATAGCTCGCCGCCGCGTGCGCGACCCACGCCGGGTTGGGCCCGGCCAGCCTGGTGCTCTACGACGTGTCGACGCTGTACTTCGAGACCGACGCCGGCGACGGGTTCCGCGAACCCGGCTTCTCCAAGGAACGCCGTCTGGACACGCAGATCACCATCGGGCTGCTGACCGACGCGGCCGGGTTCCCGTTGATGGTCAACGCATTCGAGGGCAACACCGCCGAGACGACCACGATGGTGCCGATCATCCAGGCGTTCGTGGCCGCCCACCCAACTGCCGACGTGACGGTCGTGGCCGACGCCGGCATGATCTAGGCGACCAACCAGCAGGCGATCGAGGCCGCCGGGTTGTAATTCATTCTCGGCGCCCGCATCGCCGACGTGCCCTACCTCGTCACCGCCTGGCGCACGAAGCACCCGACGAGGAGATCCCTGACGGGCAGGTGTTCACCCAGCTGTTCACCCAGTTCTGGGCCGGGCTCAGCGGGCAGCGCCGCGACCAGGTCATCCACTACCAGTACCGGGCCGACTGGGCCTGCCGAACGCTACGCGGGATCGACGAGCAGATCGCCAAGGCGGAGAGGCCGTTGCCGGCAAGGCCACCATCAAGCGCAACCGGTTCGTCCACCTGGCCGGCGGCACCCGCACCATCAACCGGGCCTCGGAGGCCAAGGCCGAGCCGTGGCGGGCTGAAGGGCTACGTCACCAACCTCGCCACCTGCCCGGACGGCACCCCGGTCACGGCGCAGTTCGTCATCGACGCCTACCACCGACTGGTCCAGATCGAGAAGTCGTTTCGGATGTCCAAGCACGACCTGCAAGCCCCGCCGATCTACCACCGGCAACGTGACTCCACCGACGCGCACCTGACCATCATGTTCTCTGCACTCGCGGTCAGCCACTGAATCGAAGACCGCACCGGCTGGTCAATCCGCAAGTTCGTCCGCACCGCCCGCCGCTACCGGACCATCGAAATCCAAGCCGGCGCGCACACCGTCACCGCCGTCGACCCAGCAGCCAGCGACGCGGAGAAGATAACGGACGGAATCCGCTTTCCGGGTTCGCCCGGACTGCGTCTAAGCTGCTCGCGGCGTACGGATCTGCCGCCGATGGTGTGATGGTCGCCGATCGGAGGCGCCAGATTTCAGGCGCGCTCGAAGGTGAGGTCGAAGTCTTTCCGCCAGGACTTGCCGGTGTCCTCGGACGCCTCCCAGCGGCCGAGGATCCGGTCCTTGTCGACGTTGGCGATGAACCGCTGGTGGAAGTCCGGGTCCTCACGGGTCATCGTCCAGTGTTCGCCGTCGAAGGTCATGGCGAACTCGCGACAGACGCCGCGGTCGTCTTCATAGAGCGCGACGAACCGATCGTTCGCGTCGCTGCGTCCGAGGACGAGACTCATCTCGGAACGCGTCTGGCCGCCCCCGCCGAACTGCGACCGCACGACCAGTAGTGACTCCCCGAGCCACTCGATCCTGGTGATGCCCGGCACCTCGGCGCCTGGCGGTTCGAGGAAGAAGGCATCCGAAATCTTCGTCGCCCATTCGCCGACGAGCCCGCCCAGCTTCGCCATCTCGGTATTGCGCATCGTTTCATCCCATCGGTCCGACGTACGTGATGCGTCGGCGCCCAAGGCCAGCGCCGGCCCGCGGAAGCGAAACACCACCGTGCTGGACCGATCAAGACCGGTGACCAGCACGGTCCGCTCGCGGCGGCGTAACTCGCGGAAGGTGCTGATGCCACAGCCGACGTCCACAGTCGTCTCGGCCCCAGGCAGCGCCGCAGGCCAAGGACCATCGTATGCGACGCGGGACCGGTGCGCGGACTCCACAGCAGCAGGGGCAAGACCTCGGACGCGGCTGTTCAGCAGCAGTGCCTCGCGCTGACCGATGGTCGCATGCCGTCGGATCACTCACATGTCGCGATCGTTCGTCACCTTGAGGGGACGTTCATCCTTGCGAGCCGACGGCGTGATGATGTGGCCTCCCCTGCTCAGCGAACTGTCGCCCGCAGCGCTTCTTCGTACTGGAGGCGATCGAAGGTGACGGGAAGCAGTTCCTGGTAGCCCCAATCACGATGCCCGGTGCGATAGCCAGACCAGTTGACCGTGTCCTCAGCAACCGTGACCATCGCGGTAAACGGCCAGCAGCCCCAGTCACCGCAGGTACACCCCAGTAACACGGTGTCGCCGTCACCGAACCAGCTCAGCACCGGATCACCGAGATAGTGCCGACTCGGCCAGCGCACGCTGTCGCCCAGCAGCCCCGCATAGCTGCCCGCGAGGTTGGGTTTCCCTTCTCGCCGCGCAAAGGGCAGCTCAGCTGTGCGAACCATGTCAGGTAGGGATATGTCATTAAGGTACGGAACGAGTGTCGGGAACATCCCGACGCCGAGCTCCTGCTCGATGGTACGGAATTCGATACGTTCCACGAGCCCAAGGCTAGAATCCTGTGCCCTGACGTGGTCGGGCGCCCCGTGTCATTACTGCCCCGGGTCGTTGCTAGCACGGCGGGCAGGGCACGGTTCCGCAGCGGATCGCACGCACACATGCCGCCTCCCGAGCGCGCCGCTTGCCAGGGTCTCATCGCTGCCTGCACTGGCCGGTGGACCGGATGACGCCAGCTACCGCCTTCCCGTCAAGTAGCCGATGTGCGTGGGTGAGCCGCAGGTTTCAGGTTGCGGTAGACGCTGGCTTGAGACGCTTTCGCTCGACAACGCTTGTTGCCGTCACCACACTCAGCGGCGGCACGTCCTTCGCGACAACGGCGCCCGCGCCGACGACCGAGCCCCGACCGATTGTCACTCCAGGGGTGACCGTGACCGCGGCACCGATCCACACATCATCCTCGATGACGATGGGCGCGTGCGTGATGAAGTCGTACCGCTCGTGGAGCTCGACGGGATGTCCGGCCGTGCTCAGAGTCACTCGGGGACCAATCAGGACGCGGTCACCGATGGTGATACCCCCGTAGTCGAGAAAGAAGCATCCCTGGTTGATGAACACGCGCTCTCCAAACGATGCTCCAAGCCCGTAGTCGCAGTAGAACGGAGGCAGGATGGACAGCGAGTCAGGGATCGGTTTACCGAAGATCTCGGTCAGCACCGTCCTGCGTGCATCGAGGTCGTCAAACGGCAGCACGTTGAGGCGCGAGGTCAGGTTCATGACGAGCTGTACGCGCTGCCCGAAGGCTCGGGACTCGGGCGTCCGTGTTCGTAGCCGTTCCTCGTTGCGCACGAGACGATCCTGGCACGGCGAGTCAGAGACTGCGTGACGACCCAGGCAGGGAATACATCACTCCATGATCGTTGGCTCCTCATCAAACGTCCGGATTTAGCCGCAGACCGGGCGTCACGGAGCGCAGCCGCTGCCCATGGGCAGGCGCGAGGACACGCCCGAGAAGGGTGCGACAATCGTTCAGTGTTGGGGCGGTCAGTGCGTTCGTTGCGCCACGAACACGTACTCCCGCCCAGGACGGTCTGGGGCGTCGCGGACGTCGATCGTGGTAAAACCACTGGTCACCAGGGTCTCCTCAACCTCTGCTTGACTGCGGAACCTGAGGGTGGAGTCCGACTCCACCGAGAAGCCGTCAGAGGCGAAGGTGTACGTGTACCGGAAGGAGACATATGGCAGCGCCACCCTGGTGACTTCCATACGCCGTTCGACCTCACCGATGCCAGGAAGATTTCGGGTGGCCGGGTCAGTGTCGACGACCCATTCCTCCCAGGCACGGCGCTGCGGGCGTCTCGTCTCGAACACGAGGTGGCCGCCGTCGCGTAGCGCGCCATGAATGCCCTGGAGTGTCGCGCTCCAGTCATCGTCGTCAAGGAAGACTTGAGCCACGTTGCCGGTCATCAGCGCGATGTCAGCTGACAGCGCGGGGAGCGTCGTGGCATCCCCGTGGAGCCAGGTGACCGATGCGGCGCCGGGTTTGGATACCGCCGCGTCCAGGGAGGCAGCGGCGGGATCAACGCCGGTTACATGTCGTCCACTTCTCGCCAGCAGGATGGCCAGGGATCCCGTACCGCATCCGATGTCGAGCACGTGCCGGGCGTCGAACTCGTCGACGATGCGAAGATATGCGTCGAGGTCTGCGCGGTCGCCATCGAACGCATCATAGACAGGCGCGAGGCGCGGGTGGGTAAAGATCGCGTCGGGCATGGCACAGAACCGTAGCGATAAGGAACGTCCGCGACCAGCAATAATCGACGCGGTTGCGATACCGCTCATGCCGCACCAAACGCGGCGGCCTGATGTACTACGTTACCGCTTCTGTGCTCGGTAAGCCCGGAGCAGCGCGGTAATCTTGGCGTAGTTGCGGGCGCCGTTCAGCTCATTGATCAACTCGTCTGGGCAGAGCTCATAGAGTTCGCCCCACCACCGGCGAGCCCGGTTGTCCCAGATCCGGTAGCCGCCATCAACGCCCCTCGCCACGTACCTTCGCCTCGCCACCGGTGGCAAGGTATCAATGTCGTTACCCGACTGCATGCGGTTTGCGGCTATCCAGTTCGGCACGCTCATCTGGCCGCTGAGAACGCGCGCTCGGCCTTGTCTCCACCCGCACCGGGCTCTCCCTCCGACACCCGCTGTAGTCACCCTCGGGGACGTAGCGGGCCTTGGCCGCAGCGACACCGGATCTCCCGGGAGGTAAGCAGCAAGCTCAGAGTTCAATCATCAACCCGGCGAAGACCCCTGGCGCGACAGTTTGTCCAGGTCACGCTTGCAGAACCGGTGGTGTTCCCATTCCTCGTTGAGCACAGTGCCGAGGCATTGCCGCACTGTCCGCCCCTTGGCGTACGGGGGCCATCTGTCGTCGTCCGGGACCGGCGCGGTCTTCGCGAGCTGATCAGGCGTGACTTCGGCCAGCCATGTCTCGATCTCTGAAGCCTGCCGGACTCGTACCGCGAGCACCTCGTCGAGGCTCGGTTGGGCTGACGGATCGAGCCCATCCTCCTGGCCCGAGACCAACGGTGGACCCAGTCCCATGGCCGTGAACGGCTCGGTGAGCCCGAGCACGCAGCGTCGGAACCAAGAGTCGTGCACGAAGACAAGGTGGCGCAGGGTGTCGACCATCGACCACTCGCCGTCGACGCCGCGATGTTCGCTGTCCTCGGGCATGGACCGAACCCGCTCGGTAGTCCTCGCCCAATCGTCGCGCAGTTGCTGCCAGGCATCTCGCAGGTCGTCCGGCTGATCGGAGCGGATCAGCAGCCGTACCGGGTGACGACGGTCGAGTTCCGCCTCGACGTACGACATCACTTCGACCCCGTTGACCACAAGATTGGTGACCAGGCCGTCGATCTCGGTGCCCTGCATGACCACGCCGACCATCCGCGCTCTACTCAGGTCGCACTCGCGGAACTCAGCTCCGGTCAGGTCCTCATCCTGGAAGCGTCGCATACAAACAGGCTAGGTCGTACCGCACACGCAACGCCCGGATCTGGCCGCCGATCGTGCGTGCTCTCCCCCTGTGGTGGGCTTCGCCGTCAGTAGCAGCCGGAGCTTCCGGCGAGGTGCGGACCTTACGATTGCTCTGGCGGCCGCACGTGCGGAGCCAGGCGGTTGTCGCGCCAGTAGCGGTAGACCCAGTCCGGGTACCACCTCAACCGACGGCCATCACCGCGGGCATCGAGGAACTGCTCGCCATGCCAGCGGAC
Organism: Micromonospora sediminimaris; assembly: GCF_016863575.1. NCBI lineage: Bacteria > Bacillati > Actinomycetota > Actinomycetes > Micromonosporales > Micromonosporaceae > Micromonospora > Micromonospora sediminimaris. The sequence continues at coordinate 6,068 of NZ_BOPD01000029.1, read as the reverse complement.
GTACGAGCGCGGGCAGCGGCGGGCCCGGGGCTGAATGTCCGCCGCCGGCCAGGCTTGCCCGTGCCGCCGTCCGGGCGTCACGGTACGTGCCGGCGTGCAGTTCCAGTCCGGCCGATCTGAGGGCGACGGTTGACCGCTTGGGCCGAAGGGCGCCGGCGTAGCAATTGCGCAACCGGTGTGGCAGGACACCTCAGCGCAGCGTCGACTGCCGCTGGATCAGCTCGAAGTCGACGACCATCCTCCGGGGCGCCGGCTGCTCCTCTCGCGGCACGCCGTCGAACTGGAGCTGGATCCGCTCTTCCAACAAGGCGACTGCCTGGTGTGCGATCACGTCGCGTCCGGGGTCGATGGTGCTCAGCGGAGGTCGGGAGTAGTTCGCTTCGTCGATGTTGTCGAAGCCGATCAGCAGGACGTCCTCGGGAACCCGTAGGCCGCGGTCCTGAAAGGCGGCGAGCGCACCCAGCGCGAGTGTGTCGGCGAACGCCACAACCGCGTCGGGTTTGACACCGCTGTCAAGGATGCGAGCGATCGTCGTGGCGCCGGTGGAGTGGAAGTAGTCGGGTACACCGATGATCGCTCGTGGGTCGACGTCGAACCCTCGTGACTGGAGGGCGTCCCGGAAGCCCTGGAACCGCAGGGTTCCGCTGCTCGGCGACGGGTCGTCCTTGACTCCGAGGGGAACTACCGTGGTCGCACCCCGGCCCAGCACGTGCTCGGTCGCCGCACGTGCTCCCTCGACGTTGCTCATCGTGACGTGGTCGAGGCCGCCATCGAACACCCGCTCGCCCAGGAGCACGAGGGGGAAGTCGACGTCGAACAGCGGAAGGTCTTTCTCGCCCAGCGCGAGCGGGGAGTACAGCACGCCGTCGAAGCGTGACCGGTAGCTGCCGTCCAGTACCCGCAACTCGCGGTCGCGCTCGGCGTTGGTCTGCTCGATGAAGACGGTCAGACCTCGCCTGGATGCCTCTCGCATGACGGCGTCCGCAAGTTCGGCGAAGTACACAACGCGCAGCGACGGCAGCACCAGAGCGATCGCCCCGGTCCGGCCTCGGCTCAGGTTCCGCGCCGACACATTCACGTGGTAGCCCAGCTCACGGATCGCGTCGTCCACCCGCTCGCGGGTTTCCGGACGCACGTACTGATAGCCGTTGAGGATGTTGGACACCGTCTTGATCGACACCCCGGCGAGTCGGGCGACGTCGCGCATCGTCGCCGACCTGTTGGTCTTGCGTGCCACAGCCCCTCCCGCCGCCCGTCGATCCGTCGGCCAGGGTATAAGACTGCACCATTCACAACCCCAGACGCAGCGGCCGGCCCGCCCGATCCGGGGCGCGCCGGCCGCGTGACGCGAGGTCAGTTGATGGTCAGGGCGATGGCGTGAACGGGGCCGCGGACCGGGTCGATCTGCAACTCGTAGGCACCCGGGGAGAGCCCGCTGGTGTCCCAGTGGAAGACGTACTGGTTTCTTGCGGCGCTGTAGCGCGCGGTGTTGTCCGCCCTCTTCTGGACGGGTGTGGCCGGGACGCGGTTGCCGGCCACGCCGTCGGTCTTCTTCACGAGGTAGAGGCGCGGCCGCGCGTCGGTGACCGTCTCGCCGTCTGCGCCGGTCAGGGTGAACTTGACCGGGACGGCGCGTCCGGCTTTGACGATGTCGGAGCCGTCGCCGGCCAGGGGTGGCCGCACCCCGCCGAACCGGTGCTCGGGCGCGAAGATCCGCGGCACGAAGTCGATCAGATTCGCCATCCAGATGTCGAAGCCATGTGGTCCGACCCAGGTGCCGGCGTACTCGTACTCGATGCCCTGGGAGGTCAGCCACTGCATCGTGTTCTGGGTGAACGTGTACGTGAAGTCGATGTCACCGGAGTACAGCCGTGCCAGCTTGGTGCTTTCGTTGACCGCCTGTACGTCGACGCCGCTGGGGTAGGAGAACAGGAACCCCGAGAAGACACCGACGTAGGCGAACTCGCCCGGGTGGCCGAGCCAGGTGCCGAGGGTGTTCATGCCTCCCCACGACAGACCTGCGAGCGCCTGCTCATCCGGATCAGTCGAGATGTTGTACTTTTCCGCAGCGGTTGGCATCACGTGCTGGTTGAGGTCGGTCCAGAAGTCGACGCCGTTCTGGTCGGGCATGACCACAACCATCGGCACCATTGTCCCGTTGAGGTAGCTGTTGTCGAGAATCTGCTTGGCACGCCCGGTTTCGAGCCAACTGCCGTAGTTCTGGCCCCCGCCGTGGTACAGGTACAGCACCGGGTAGGCAGCTTCGCGGTCAGCATCGTAGCCAGGCGGCGTCCAGACGTACGCGTAGCGCTCTGCGCCCTGGCCTCCGTCGTAGGTCATCAGCGAGACCGTGCCGCCCCGGCCTTCGGGGACATCGGCCAGCATCGCGTCGGACTTACCCGGCACGAAAAGCTGCGACTCCATCACGTGGGTGTTGACGGTGTCGGCCGGGTCCTTCATGTCGACGCCGTCGACCACGTACCGGTAGTAGTAGTAGCCGTCGAGCGGTCCAACCGTGATTCGCCAGCGGCCGTCGGGCTGCTTCTCCATCGGGATCCGGAACCATTGGCCATTCGGAGCCCAGTTGCCCCAGATCGTGACGTCCTTGGCGCCAGCCCACTGGGTGCCGGTCTCGAACGTGACGATGCCGTGCCGGTCGATGTGCGGGATCGTGATCGACCCGGCCGCAGGGGGCTCGTACGGCCTGGTCAGCGCGCGGTGTCCCTTGCTGGCGCCGTGGCGGACGCCCTTTTGTCCGAAGAGCCGAGCGGCGAAGTCTCGCAGGTTCTCCCGCCACGCGTCCCAGGTGGCGCCGTCGTCGGGGTTGACGCCGTCGAACTCGAACCTCACTCGGGACTTCTTCAGGTCCAACAGCAGGTCATAGTTGTCGTTGTAGGACGGATCGAGCGTGTTGCCGACGTACACCCGGAGCAGTTTGGTGCCCTTGTTGATCGCCTTGGCCTCCGCCTTGGTGATCGGGCCGTCGACAGAGCCGGAGAAGGAGCCGACGTAGGCGAACGCGCCGGGATCGCTGCGGAGGATGCTGATCGCCTGCTCGGCACCCGTGGCGACACCGGCCAGCGCCTGACTCCTGGGCCGGGACGAGATGTTGTAGCCGGCCCGTGCTGCGGGGACGACGGCGTCGAGCAACTCGGCGCGGGGGTCGGCGGAATTGGCGTCAGCCATCACGACCACCATCGGCTTGGCGTCCCTGCCTGCGACCAGGTTGTCGAGGATCTGCTTCGCCCGGCCAAGTTCCAGCCACTCACGAGCTGTCTGACCCTCGCTGCTCAGCAGGTACAGGACCGGGTACGCCTCGGCCCGGGCCGAGTCGTAGCCGGGCGGCGTCCACACCAAGGCGGTACGGTCCTCCGCCGCTGTCGCGCTCGGGTAGAACAGTTCCTCCACCGTCCCGCCCGCGGCGATGTCGTCCATCCACGCGACCGACTCACCGGGCACGAAGAAGGTGTTCCAGTTTGGCTTCGACGTCACCGCCACCGGGCTGCCAGGCTGGCGGAAGGACACCTTCGACCTGTCCTGCATCGTCGCGGTGTACTGGTAGTAGTACAGCCCGGGATCGAGCGGACCGACGTTCGCGGCGTAGTCCGAGCCGCTCGGGTCGAGCGCGAGCGCCGACCAGGTGCCGCTCGGGCCGATGTTCGCCTCCAGTTCGAGCGTTGCCGGCGTTCCGCCGACAATGCTGCTGGCCTGCGACTGCGGCACCTTGAAGTAGTGATAGACGTCGTCGTTCGAATGCCACGTGTCGGTCGCGGCAGCCGCCGGGGCGGCCGCGATGACTGACACCACCAAAGCCGCGGCTGCGACAAGGCTGGTCATTCGGGGGCCACTGCTGTGTGACATCGCGTTGCTGCTCCTCTCAGAGCGTCAAGGCCTCCCGCATCGAAGGCATGCGCCTCACCATCGAGATCGGCCACCGAAACCTCGCCGACAGCCGCGACAGTCCACATCCACACCAGCGCACTACTTTTCCTACACCGGTGTAGAGCGGATAGCAAGAGACACCTGTCGATGGTCGGCAATACTGGGACGAACCAGTGGCCTCTTCAGTGTGAACTCTCGGCAGGCCGGTCGGACCGGGCTCGATGCGAGGTCATCCGGCCTGGTTACGCCCGTTCCGGTCGGGTCCGGTCGGCACGGTTGCTGTACTTCGCTGCTGTACTTCCGACGGCTGCCGGGTCCAGCCGATGAAGCGTAAGTTCTAGGCGCTTCGTCCGGGGGAGTTCGTCGGCAATCCGCAGCCTCGCGCAGCTGTCGACGCTCAGCCGTCGACCAACGTCCTTGTCTCGGCTCGTTGCTGTCAGCTACCCGCGCCACGGAGTGCACGTCAGCCAGCGAGCGCCGCCGATCGTGACAGCCACTCCCGGGCCAACATCGCGAACACGAACCGGTCGGCCCACTCACCGCGAAACAAGTAGCTCTCGACGTGCCGCGCCTCGCACCGCATCCCCAGTCTGGTCATCAGCCGGGCCGACGCCTCGTTGCCGGCGTGGCACCGACCGTAGACGCGGTGCAGGCCGAACTCCTCAAAACCCCATCCCAGCAGCGCCCCCACCGCCTCGGTGGCCAGCCCTTGACCTGAGAACTCCGGATTGAAGACGTACCCAATCTCAGCGGTCTGGTCGGCCCGGCTCCGCCAGACCAGCTCGACAGTGCCAGTCACTCGTCCGTTCGCCTCGGCAGCCAAGCTCAAGACGTCACCCTCGACACGCAGCCCGTCCTCACCGGTCATCGCCGCCACCGACTTCTGCGACTGTTCACGGCTGCGCGGCTCGCTGCCGAGCATCCAGCGGCACACGTCGGGCCGGCGCTGGTACGCATACACGTCCTCCAGGTCAGCCATCGTGACCGGCCGGAGGGTAAGCCGGCGGGCGCGAATTGGGGTGAACACGGCCGCAGCGTACGGGATCCGGCCCGCGGCAACTGAATAGCTGGTCAGACGTTGAAGCGGACTCAAGAGCTCCGGCGCACCCTGTTCGTGATCGCCGCGGTGGTGCACTCTACTGGTAAGTCAGCGGCAGATACCGCTCCCGGCCGCTCTGCTCAGTCGTCTGCGTGAACCCGGCCGCCTCCAGGATCGCAGCGAACTTAGCCCGTCTGCGTCGACGAATGGAGACCAAAAATAGGGTGACAGACATCAGCGCCGCCCAGGTGACGGCAGCGACGCCCGCGGCGGTGGTGGGGGACGTCCCTCCTAGCCCGAGCCACACACCGAGGATCGCGCACAGCACGGTGAGGACGACATAGAGGAACCACGTTCGCTGCTTGTCGTCGTTCCAGCCCTCGAGGTCGTAGCTGATACGGGCCTTGAACAGATCCAGCACGTCGGCAGGCACGGGGGGCAGCGCGCCCCCGGTGGAAGCATCCGGGTACTGCACTCGGTTCCGCGCGGCCCTTTCGCGGGCCTGCGGACGGGGATCGGGTACGAAGAACAGCTGCGGTCCGCTGCGGTGTCGCTGCCGTGTGTCCGTGTACGCGTAACCAAATTGCTCGGCAACAGCGGCCATATGGGCGAGTGAGCGCAACGTGGCCACCCGCTCCACCTCCACCGGCTGCCCGCCGGCCATCTTCCGCAACATTTTCCGCACGTGCCGCTGTCCCACCAGCGATCCCCCATCACATCGTTGATCAGACTTGCACAGCCTCTCGCCCGGGAAGGCCGGAGGTCCATCCACCAGTGCCACGGTCCCGGTTGGGCTAAGCCACCGTAGCGGGTTCGAGAGGTGCGAAAGTTCCTGGAGTCCGCACGTGCCGACGAGGATCCCCTCTAGGCCGCGTACGCCCTGGTCCTCGTCACCGGCCTGCGTAAAGGTGAAGCCCTCGGTCTCACCTGGGCAGACGTCGACCTCGACGCCGGGGAGCTGACCATCGGCCGGCAGCTGCAACGCGTACGCGGGCAGCGCCTGCACCGCGACACCAAGTCCCAGGCGTCCGACGCCACCCTGCCGCTGCCCGACATCTGCTTAGCCGCTCTCAAGCTCAGATAGCAACAACGCGACGAGGTACGAGCAGCCGGCGGCAAGGCATGGCACGAAACGGACCTCGTATCC